>CALMRM010000039.1:0-2811 GCA_937871605.1 uncultured Terriglobus sp.
TGCTTCTCCATAAAGTGATGTTCACGCTGGGTCTTGGACTGCTAACGGTTTTACCGACCATGTCGCAGGAGAGCAAATCTCTCCATATGAATTTGGTTTCGGTAAAGGCGCGGTCTGCGAAACCGCTCTTCCAGGTCGAACTGCACAATGTGAGTGAGCAGCCGCTAATCCTCAATCTGGGGATGATGCTATCGAATGGCAGGAAGCAGTATGCAGATGCAGTTCACCTGTCGCTGACAGATGATCACGGCAAGGTACTTGCGCTGGAACTCAAAGTCGCAGGGATCGTCGCTGGCCGCATCGATCCCTTGGTCGTACCGCTTCCAGCGGGAGCAACATTCACTCTTCCCATCGACTTAGCAGACTATATCTCACCAAAGGCAAACGTCTGGGAGCTGTATCTTGTTGCTGGCCGTTACACGCTCAGCGCCGACTACAGCGGTGTAGGTGTCCCTCAACAACAAGCCAATTTGGATATGAAAGGCATCTCCCTGATGCCCTATTGGACCGGAAGTGTGAAGTCGAATGTTGTCGAGTTCATAGTTCCCAGGCAAGTAGGAGTACAGCAATGAGCAGTGGAATCGTGCTGAAGGAGCTCGCCACAGTCCCATCTCATCCTTCCCTGCCCTCGATTTTCACGGCACAGCCGCAAGCTCGCGCACGGTTGCGCGACTTCTTTAGCTCGCACATTCGCAATCCCAACACCCGCCGCGCCTACACGGGAGCCGTGCGGCAGTTCTCCAGCTTCTGCGCAGAGCACGGCATCCTAGAGCTTAGCCAAGTCGAACCGATGCATGTCGCCGCTTTCGTCGAGTTGCAGCTGAAGACACAATCCAAGCCCACGGTGAAGCAACGCCTCGCGGCGTTGCGGATGCTGTTCGACTGGATGGTGGTTGGCCAGGTTATACGTTCCAATCCCGCTCACGCTGTACGTGGGCCGAAGCACACCCAGAAGCGCGGGAAAACGCCGGTGCTGCAGGCTGATGAAGCACGGGTTCTGCTGGACTCAATCGACATCACTTCCCTGCCCGGCCTGCGCGACCGCGCCCTCATCGGCCTAATGGTCTATACGTTCGCCCGTGTCGGCGCAGCGATCTCAATGCGGGTAGAAGACTTCTACGTGCAGGGACGCCGGGGATGGGTGCGGCTGCACGAGAAGGGCGGCAAGGAACACGAGATGCCGACCCACCACAACCTTGACCACTACCTGGAGGAATACATCGCGGCCGCTGGCATTGGAGAAGACCGCAAGGGGCCACTCTTTCGCACAGCACGTGGCCGCTCTGGCGAGTTGACCAGCAATCCCCTGCTGCAATCCGATGTCTGGCGCATGATCCGCCGACGTGCGCTTGCAGCTGGAATCAAGACCGAGATCGGCTGTCACACGTTTCGCGCGACGGGGATCACAGCGTATCTGAAGAACGGGGGCAGGCTGGAAATTGCCCAGCAAATGGCCGCTCATGAGTCGAGCAGGACCACCGGCCTCTATGACCGAAGGAGCGATCAGGTCTCACTCGATGAGGTCGAGCGCATCGCGATCTAGCCTCTACATAACGTCCTTTATGTTGTAGTGAGCATGCCATCGCTTCCCGAGGCTACGCAGGTCTGTCGCTGCCAGTGTTGCGTACACGCTAAGGGCTGTTCGCAACAAAGGTCACTAGGGACGGGTATGACGACAGCACCGCTAGGCCGGAGGCGCTGTTGTAAGGTTTAAGACCCGCGATCGGATTGCCACTTTTCACTGCTTTGAGGGTCAACTGAAACTGCCCTTCGCCAAGATTCTGAGCATGAAGATCTGGCACGTCGACTTCGAATTGCCCGGCCTGATCAGGAACTACCGTCGCGATATGGATGCTAGTCACGGGACCATCTGTAAAGCCGAAAAAAGTGTGATCCCAAAAAGCCTCATACGCAACCTCGATTTCTGCGGGTTCACCCTGGGCAATTGGGGCTGGCGAAATTTGCCCGCGCAGATGAACAGAGCCGAGGGGTTTACAAACCAGATCACGCAAGAGCGTCGTACCTGATACCGCAAGTTCTAAAGTCTGGATTTCACATCCCGGAAGGTAGGCAATGATCTTTACTTCAGAAGCGGGCTTTCCATCAACTGCTGCAACGAAGCGGTAGGCTGATTGGCCTTGCTGCGCTCTGACAAAGCTTCCATACCCGCCAAATGCACCCCGCATAAAGTAGTTCAGATGGACGTTCTCCGAGGCTACTCCAAACGGCAACGCAAGGGTGACAGTAGGAGTTTCGCGAGAGGCACTGTCCTGCCCTGCCGCAACAGAAGCACTGCCGAGAAGAAGAATTCCAAGCAAACAGCTACGCATGATCTGCCCTAGCCTAGTCTAGTGCTGCTGAGACACTAGCTTGCTACTCCCATTCGATTGCGCTCTCTTCAACGTCCGTTGAATAAATGTAACGAAGGTGCGGCTCGTGAATGACTGACAGGCCACGGTCATTTCGAGCCCACTCGGAACGGAATCTGATATTTCCTTCCTGGTTCCACCTCGACCGAGATCTGCCCGTACTCGTTGAATGTATTTGGAGAGTCCGCTGTGAGTGTCCAGCCAAATATCTGACCCTTCCACAACAGCGTCGCCGTTGCAATGAGCGCAGGGGCATTGTTGTCCGGCCCCACAGCCACGACATATAGATGAAGCTTGTCTTTTCCCCAGTCAAACCACAGAGGTGGTCCGATAGGCCTACTGCCAGGAATCTGTGATTCAGATTGTGCGACACCGCCTGCGATTGCGTCAGGTTCTTGAAATTTGAAACCCGCAGTGCATTCAGGCAAGAGTGAAAACGTGA
>CALMRM010000039.1:2821-7630 GCA_937871605.1 uncultured Terriglobus sp.
CCCCCGGACGTGGATGGAAGGTCCGCCACCATCATTGGCTTCATGCAATGTGCTGCACGTTCATGTTCATCGGACTTGTTCTCTATCGAACCATAGTTCCGCAGATGCCCTAACAGGATTACCTGTGTAGGATCTCGCTGCTGCAAAGAGGCAGGAAACCGTGTAACGATGCCGCTGCCGGAGTCAACATAATCGTGGGTGCCTGTCTGGGCAGCGCAGGGCGAGAGAGCGAAAGCAAACAACAAGCAGTAGATCGTACGCATGCACGACATGATGATGGGCAGGCTATTACTCCCCGTGCAACATCTGCATCAGCATTCGTTTCAACACCTGAACTTCTTTCACCGTATGCGGAGCGAAGCCTCTTAGAATATTGTGTTTATTAAATGCATTGTGCGCATAGTATACAGCGTGTACATTAAGCGCATGGTGATTGCGGTCGTTGCTAAAAAGGGTGGCGTCGGGAAAAGCCTCATTTCCCTGCTCCTGTACCACTCACTCAAACAGGCTGGCCGTTCCGTCGAGCTGCAGGATTGGGACGCTCAGGGAACCGCCACAAAGAGCCGCGACCTTACCGAGGCTGAGCGCAAAGCCGAAGCCTCTGCAGAGATCGTGATTTATGACACGCCCCCAAACCTTAGCCACACGGCAACGGACGCAGCCATCCGATCTGCTGATCTCGTTCTGGTAGTTGCTACCCCATCCCCAGTTGACGTGTGGGAGGCCCAGGACGCGGCCAAGCTTGCTCAGAAGACGGCACGGAAGAAAGCTAAGGTGCGCGTGGTCTTCAATAAGGTTCGCCGGAACACACTTCTGGGGCGAGTCCTAGATGAGACCGCCAAGCAGTTCTCCGTTCCCACGCTGCAAACCGTTCTGAGCAACCGTGAGTGTTACCAGCACTTTGCTTGGCAGGGCTGGAAAGCGCTGGATTCCACGGCACGCGAAGAAGTTCTACAGATGACTATCGCCGTTTTAGGCACAACATAGATATTGTGCGTACAGTACCTATAAAGGTGATTATGGCAGCTAAGCGCACGGACGATCTTTTGAAAGCGTTACAAGGCACACCCGTAGCCAGAACCGCGCCTGTGGTTTCCAAGCCCGAGCGGAAAAACCCCGTCATCACAGGCCGAGGCAAGCCCATGAACCTCTACCTGCATCCAGAGGACACCCAGCGCATTCGTTCATTGGCGGCATACCTCACAGGGCAGGGCTTCCGGGTGAGCGACAGCCAGGTTGTGAAAGCTGCTCTACGGGTAGCGTCAGCGGACAGCTCCCTCCTCTCTGCTTATGAACAGGCCGTCACTGCCGACCAACGCTTCAAACGCTCTAAGGACACACACGAGGAGTAGGGCTTGGCTAAGCGGACCAAAGACGCGGAACTGTCCCTCTCGCCAGTTGCCAACCGGCTGCTAGAGGCTGCAGTTGATATCCAGCAAAACCCAGACGCCACGGATAAGGCGTACATGGCTCGGCAGCTCGTGCAATGCACCCTGCCCCACAGCGACCCCGGCAATGAGGTGCTCTGGACACGCACGAACGGCAATCTTACCCTCTCCATCCAGCCCCACATCGACCGCAAGACCCGGAAGGCGCTCTATCCCTACGGAACTGTTCCCCGGCTTCTCCTGTTCTGGATGGTGACGGAAGCGACCCAGACCAAGAGCCGGCGCCTGCATCTTGGCCACAGCCTCTCGGGCTTTATGCGCGAGCTGGGGCTGAATCCTCACACCGGGGGAGGGAAGCGGAGTGATGCCGTCCGGCTTAGAGAGCAGATGACCCGTTTATTGAGGGCGACCATTAGCTTTGAGCAGACCTACAGCAACGGGATCAGCTGGCTTGATATGCAGATCGGCCCAGAGGCGGTGCTCTGGTGGGACCCGGAAAAGACGATGCAGGATGATCTTTTCGAGAGCTGGGTTGAGCTAGGCGAGAAGTTTTACCAGGCTGTGACCGCTGCCCCCGTTCCCCTCGACATGCGAGCGCTGAAGGCGCTCAAGAAGTCGCCACTCGCTTTAGACCTCTATAGCTGGCTGGCATACAAGACATGGAACGCCGCCAGAAAGCGGATACCTCAGACAGTCAGCTGGGATGGGCTGCACGCTCAAATGGGGGCCGACTACGCCGAGCTTCGAGACTTCAAAAAGAAGGTTCGGGCATTGCTGCCAAAGATCGAGCAGGTCTATCCGCAGATGAAGGTGAGCCACGGAAAAGACGGGCTCGTCATCTCGCCAGCTCCTGGAGCCATCCCCGACCGGGTATGGTGAAACGGTCCCGCTTTCTAGAACTCTCCACAAAGACAAGGAGGATTTGAGTGTTTTTCCACGGTGAAACGGTCCCGCTTTAAGCCAACTATTTTGAGTTTTCCACGGTGAAACGGTCCCGTAAATACGGTGAAACGGTCCCGAAATTTGCACACTATAAGGAAGCCTGTAGTTACCTGTAGTTCTTTACATCCTGTAGTCGATGAAGCCGAGCGATGTGAAAATCAGCCCATGGCCACCAAATGGGATGACTTCCAGAACAAAACTTCTCCAGAAGGCCGTCAGCAGCAAAAGCTAGAAGCCGTTCAGGAGTTGGAGAGCAGGGAAGCCATACCCGTCCACAGTCCAATCTTCGACACCGAGGCACTGGAGCTGCTGTGCCGCCGGGACCTGCCTGCTGCCCTGCGTCAGCTGGCAGACCACTTGGAGCGGAAAGAAATCTCCGGCAGCCTGTGGAACTTCCAGGGCAATGGCATGGTCCAGGACTGGCGAAGAGATCATTTCCTCATGACCCTGGACCTGGCGGTCCAGATGTCTGCCCAGAAGCCGTCCTGAAGCCGCTACGCGGCCTGCAGCGGCTCCGGAGTGATGGGTTGAGCCCGTTCGATGCGGTGAAGCCGTTTGGGCGTGTGAAGAGCCTCCCAAAGGTCGTTCCGGCGTTGTGTGTTCAGCCAGAACTCTGCCGAGTTGCCAAACACCCGCGCAAGGATCAGCGCCGTGTCCGCGGTGACCGCACGGCGGCCACCGCAAAGTTCGTTGATGTGTTTCCGGGGCAGCCCCGTCACCTGGGCCAGCCGGGTCTGTGAAAGCCCCAGCGGCTCCATAAATTCCTCAACCAGAATCTCACCGACTCCAATCGGTTTTCTCGCCGTCATCAGCATGATGGTGTCTTTCTTCCCGGCTTACACACCGTGTTCAGATTCGAGCCCACTCCTTGGGAGGGCATCCGCTGGCCTTACCGCTCCTGGCATCGCCAGGGGTCCTGATGAGGGATGGTGTTTGCCGATCCCACGGTGTTCTCTGTGCTTGTGTTGCGTCTACCGGTAGGAATGATCGTCGATGTACAGCTGGGAGGCTGCACTGCCGTCCCAGGCGAAGACCAGTCTCCATTGATCGTTGATGCGGATTGAATGTAGCCCTTCCAGGCCGCCCGACAGCTTCTCGAAGTGATTGCTTGGAGGAGAGCGGAGATCGGCGTCACAGGTAGCATCGTCGATCATCTGGAGCTTCTTGAATACCCGGCGTTCCAGATCTGGCGGCAGGCGCTTGTACTTCCTGTCATTCAGGAAGAACTCGCGCAGATCGTCATCCCGCCAGCCGTCGATCATGAGCTACTGTACCACGCAACGGTACAAAAACCGATAGAAGATCGGCCACGATGTTTCACGTGGCCGATGCAGCGGAGTGCGCGATCAATCCTGCATCTGGTAGTTGAGGCTGCGAAGGCTTACAAGGTCGTGCAGCATGCTGTGCCGAATCCGATCCGCTCCGCTTTCCGCAACCGTGTCCCACCGGTTGTGTTTGCGTGGGCTCCAGTAGATTTCAGCCCAGCCAGAGATACTGCCGGGCTTCTCTCCAAAGGGACCAACGAAGCCGTGGAGGTCCGAGGCCAGACCCTGCATCCGGCGTAAAGCATCTGGGTTGGAGCCGCAGGAACTGTTCTGTTCCAGGCACTGCTCCATGGCCTGGATGATGACTGCTGCGCGTTGTTTGCGTGAAGGCGAGGACGAAGGGGCGATGTGTGGGGTATCCATACTACCCGGACAATGGCACGCTTTTTGAAATCTCGGCAAATAGACCGACGCCGGAGCCGTGGAGAAAGTGGGAAACGCTTTTGGGCGTTTTCCAAGGCGGCTCCTTGCCGTCTTTTCCATGGCTCAGAGATGCTGATTCTGCGATTCACCAAGGTGTTCCCGAAGAATTTTGCGAAGCTCAACACGTTGTTCGGAAAGCAGGTCAGTTAGAGGAACAAACACGAAACCTTGCTTTCCGGAGAGTGACAGCGCAAGAAGAGATGCTCCTTCGCGCCATCCTGAGAGAGTGGTCCAAGGTCGAGAAGATGTCACACCATCTGTGCTTGTTCCTTGTACGCCATCACTCCCGAAAACAAGCCAGTCGGGAAGACCCTGATTGAGCGCCTTGATTGCGCGATCTCTGCTTCTTCGAGTACTAGAAATTACCCAAACCAAGATTCCTGCGACAGCAACCCAAACTAGTGATAAACCCAGCCAGTGTTCTCGATCACCAGACACGATTTTGACAATGGTTCCCCAGGCCAGAACAAGAAGAAGCATTAAGCCGTACCAACTACGCAGTACGACTCTAGGCCAATACCACTTTGAACGAACAAAGCGACTAGCCTCTTTTATTTCGATTGGAAGTAACTTTCCACGAACTTGCATCTTCAATCCTGCTCCTGATCGCTGCTCGGTTTCTTGACGGCCAAACCCAGCCCATACAACGCCGCCTTGAGCCGTTCGGGTGAGTCAGAATAGAACTCTTCGAGCAGCCCTTTGAACTTCCCAGCCGAAGCTTCCGAAGTCTG
>CALMRM010000039.1:7640-9223 GCA_937871605.1 uncultured Terriglobus sp.
GACAAGGATCTTGGCATGGTTGTCACGGCGCTTCTGTTCCCGTATATCCAGGGCTCGTAGACGCCTCTCGGAAGATTTGAGAGCAGCAACCCGGTCAGCGGCAGCCTTGCGGATGGCGGCAACTTCA
Source organism: uncultured Terriglobus sp. (assembly GCA_937871605.1). Taxonomy (GTDB): domain Bacteria; phylum Acidobacteriota; class Terriglobia; order Terriglobales; family Acidobacteriaceae; genus Terriglobus. The sequence continues at coordinate 7,768 of CALMRM010000039.1, forward strand.
GCGTTGGCAGCCTCTTTAATGGCTTTCTTCTGTGCTTCGAGCTCTGCAATGGACTTGGGACTGGCCTTGGGCATGTGAACGAGCTTACAATTGGCAGCGTAGGCAAGCAAGCGGATGTAAATGACTAATGCGCGATACCTAGTTTGTGCTACGCACAAACGTATCGCGAAGAGCAATTGCAACGGCAAAGGCAAGAACAATCGCAAACTCAACCGCAACCGCCGCAGCAACGGCCCGCTCCCCATGGCCATCGTTCACGTTGTGATGAAGTCGTCCAGCACCGCACCGCCCGCAGCGGCGCACGCGGAGTACATCGCGCGGGACGGCCAGTACCAGCAGCGAGGTGGCCTGGAGCTGGTGGAATCGGGCAATATGCCCGAGTTTGCGCGGGAAGACCCGCAGCTGTTCTGGCAGGCGGCGGACAGCTTCGAGCGCAAGAATGGGCGCGCCTACACGGAGCTGCAGATTGCTTTGCCGCGTGAGCTGCCGCTGGAAGAGCGGCACCAGCTTGCGCGGGAGGCGACGCGGGAGCTGCTGGGCGACCGGTTCGCCTACACCATGGCGGTACACACGCCGCTGGCGAAGGACAACATCGAGCAGCCGCACATGCACCTGATGTTCTCCGAGCGGGTGATCGACTCCAACACTCAAACCCTTCCCGAAGACCGTTTCTTCAAGCGCAACGGCGCGAAGAAGGACCCGGAGTGGAACGCCCGCGACAAACCCATGGAGGTGCGCGAGACGTGGGTTGAGATGATGAATGCGGCCCTGGAGCGGCAGGGGCACGAACAGCGGCTGGATGCACGTTCGTGGCGTGACCAGGGCCGCCACGATCTAGCCGAGCTGGTAGAGCCCAAACTGCTGGCCGGGAGCGAGGCGGAGGCGCGTGCCTTGCATGCCCATGTAGATGGGTTACGGGAGCAACGGGCCGAGCTGCCAGCGCCGGGGTTGGGTGTTGAGGCGGCGGCGCAGCACATTGAGGACCGTGCGGAGCTGAAGATCGCCGAGGTGCGGGAGCGCGAGGCTCAGGAACTCAGCCGGTTGGACCGGCTGATTGCAGCGGCGCGAGAGCTAGCGGCTGAGGTCAAGGAACGCACGGCGGCTGTGGCCCAGAACGTGGCCGAGCGCCTGGACCAGTTCCGGGACCGGTTTGACCGTTGGCGTGAGCAGCGGGACAGCGGCCCACGGGAGCGGCAGGAGCAGAGAGCCGCTTCAGCGGAACCACCAAGTCGAGAGAAGCAGCAGGGGCAGGACCAGGGGCATGCCGGTCCAGAGCCGGTGCAGGGTACGGAACTGGAGCGAGGTCTGCAGGCGTTCCGGGAGCGCTATGCCGCCCACCAGAAGGCACAGGAGCCGCCGCCTGTTCCCGAGCAGAAGGTGGAGCCGCAGCCGGAGCAGAAACAGGAAAAGAAGCAGGAGCGCGAGATCAGCCGTGGCTTCGGGATCGGGATGTAGA
>CALMRM010000040.1:0-920 GCA_937871605.1 uncultured Terriglobus sp.
TCAGCAGATCAGTCGAATAAGGCGGGTCGGTCGTAGAGTCCAGCCTTGACCGGTATGGGTATGCCGAAGTGCTCGTACGCGCGCCGTGTAGCGACCCGGCCGCGTGGTGTGCGGTCCAGAAAGCCAATCTGCATCAGGAACGGCTCGTAAACTTCCTCCAGCGCGTCCTCTTCCTCGGCGAGCGCAGCAGCCAGCGTGTTCAGGCCCACGGGCCCGCCGTCGTACTTGTCGATGATGGTGCGTAGCAAGCGGCGGTCCAGCTCGTCGAAGCCATGCGCATCCACCTCCAGCAACTGCAGTGCACGCTGCGCTGTAGGGAGGTCGATGATGCCCTGGGCGCGCACCTGGGCAAAGTCACGCACGCGGCGCAAAAGCCGGTTGGCGATGCGTGGGGTGCCGCGGGAGCGCATGGCGATCTCCGCCGCGCCGTCTTGGTCGATGCCGACGCCCATCACCTCTGCCGAGCGCTCCACGATGTACCGCAGTTCGTCGTCGGTATAGAACTCCAGCCGCAAGAGAATGCCGAAGCGGGACCGAAGCGGCGACGACAAGAGGCCGGGCCGCGTGGTGGCCGCCACAAACGTAAACGGCCGAATCTCCATGACGTGCGTGCGCGCCGCCGGGCCCTGGCCGATGATGATGTCGAGCTTGTAGTCCTCGAGCGCGGTGTACAGCTTCTCTTCCAGCACCGGCTGCAGGCGGTGGATCTCGTCGAGGAACAGCACCTGCTTCTCGCGCAGGTTGGTCAGGATGGCGGTCAGGTCGCCCTGGATTTGCAGCGCCGGTCCGCTGGTCTGCTGAAACCCTACGCCCAGTTCGTTCGCGATGATGGTGGCCAGCGTCGTTTTGCCAAGCCCGGGCGGGCCGAAGAGCAGCACGTGATCCAGCGCTTCGCCGCGGCTGCGCGCAGCCTCCAGGGC
>CALMRM010000040.1:933-10666 GCA_937871605.1 uncultured Terriglobus sp.
TATGAACTCGCCTAGCCGGTTGGGGCGCAGCTTCAGTTCGAAGGCGGCATCTTCGCCCATGCTGCTGGCGCTCACCAGCCGCTCCGCATCGTCGTTGGTCTTAGAGCGGTTAGCGGCGAAGCGCTTGTTGGTCAGGAAGTCCATCTCATTCGGTCCTGGGGCGATGGTACGGCGAAGACCGTGCAAACAGCAATCCTATGCTGGCGCTTCCCCGTCCGGACAGCTCGCGGCCAGGACCTGCCGGGCTGCGCGCAGGCCACTGCGCAGCGCACCGTGTACCGTGCCCCAGTGGCCGGTGGTGTCTGTGTGTTCGCCCGCGAAGAACAGCGCGCCGCCCACCGGCTCAGCCATGCGTGCAGAGGCGTCGACCGCGCCCACCGGCACCCAGGAGTAGGCACCCAAAGCGAGCGGGTCGCGCTGCCAGTTGTGCAGATGGTGCGAAGTGAGTTCGTCCAGCACCGCCTCGTATGAGAGGCCAAAGATTTGGGCCAGATCGCGGCACGCGATGTGTGCGACGGCGTGGTCGTCCAAGTGGTCAAAAGCCGCGGCGGACGGGCCACCCACCCATGCCGTGAGTACCGGGTCCGTACCCGGGAAGCCGGTCCAGAAGACGTTGAAGTGCCTGCCAGGAAGCCGCTGCTCAGGCAGCAGGAAGCCGAGCGTCTCGAGCGCGTCATGCGCGGGATGGTCGATCTCCGCCCACCAGCGCCGCCGAAAGACGAGGTTGATGCGGCACACCTGTCCCATGCGCATACGTCCAGCCTGGTGCAGCGTGTCCGTTGGTTCCGGCTGAAAGCGGACGCTGCCGCTCTGCAGCACGCCCAGCGGCAGTGTGACCACGGCTGCATCCGCTGCGAATGTGTCCCCGTTACTGCACACACACAGCATGGGTGGTCCGCCAGGTGCCGCACCCCATCGCACCTCTGTCACCGTGCGCTGCAAATGAACGGTACCGCCGGCACTTTTGAGGCGGTCCGCAAGTCGCTGCGGCAGCTGCCCGTAGCCGCCGCGCACGTGCGAGTTGGTGCCGCCTTCAATGCTGTCCTCGGCCCGCTGCTGCACCGCCAGCGACTGTACGGAAATCTCACTCGCATCGGCGGCGTTGAAGCCTTCCACATAGCCGGTCGCGCTGCCCACATCAGATGCGTGCGGCGCGTGCAGCCGAACGAAGTCGGCAAAGGTAAGGTCATCCGTGGGATGCGCGGCAGCCCACTCCACCACGCGCGAGAGCAGGCTGAACGGATCGCCTGGATCCGCCTCACCGGTGTCGTCGTCCTCTGCCACTGTGTGCGAATGCAGCGTGCCGTCGGGCGCAAAGCTGATGTCTGTGCCTGCGATGTCGTATCGCTGAAGGCCGAGATCCTCAAGCAGCGCCAGCAGTTCGGGCGGCTTGCCATGCACGAACTCCGCGCCAAGTTCGACTGCGGCCTCGCCCACGTGGGCCGTGCGGATGCGGCCACCCACGCGGTCGCTGGCTTCCAGCATGGTTACGCGGCAGCCAGACTCTGCAAGCCGCAGCGCCGCGATTAAGCCCGAGACACCCGCGCCAATCACCAGAACGTGCGTCATCGCGCAACCTGCCCGGTTGCCGCCGGGACTGCCTGTGCGGACTTCGCCAGGAGGTCGCGCAGGAGATTGATGGCCTGGTCACGCGTCGCGATGGTGCCCTCCAACTGCGCATCCTCCAGGTCGCTGAGCAGTTGTTTGAAGCGCGGCCCTGGCCTCAGGCCAGCGTCAATCAAGTCGCGCCCGGTCAGCAGGGGCGCGGGTCTGTGCTCCTCGATCGGAGCCGCGTAGTACTGTTCGCGGGCGTAGTCGTACATGCCCAGCAGGTTGTGCGATGCAGTCACGTCCAGCCAGTGCAGAGCGAGGTGCTCCGGAAAGTCATGCAGGCGAAAGAAGCGCTTGAGTGTGCTCTGCTTCATCGCTTTTACGTCGCCAAAGCGCATGTGGTTGGCCACCAACGACACGATCTGGTCGGTGTCGCTGTTGGAAAAGCGCAGCCGGTTCAGGATGTGCCGGGCCAGCGTGGCACCGACTTCGGCATGGCCGTTGAAGCGGATGCGCGGCTTCTCGTCGGTGGGGTTCAGCGGGCGGTAGCAGGGCGGCTTGCCCACGTCATGCAGCAGCGCGCCCCATGCCAGCGTGCTGGCGGGATGCGGCGGCAGCTTCTGCAGCAACAGCAGCGTGTGCACCCACACGTCGCCCTCGGGGTGCCACTCCGGCGGCTGCTCCACCCCCTTCATGGCGGCTATTTCTGGTAGCACGTGCTGCAAAAGGCCGCTCTCGTCCAGCAACTCGAACGCACGGCGCGGCTGCCCCTCCGTCAGCATTTTGGTCAACTCGTCGCGGATGCGCTCGTTGCTGACCTGCGCAATGGTGGCAGACTGCCGCTGTATCGCGCGCATGGTTTCCGGCTCAATCGCGAAGCCGAGCCGGGCGGCGAAGCGCACCGCGCGCAGCATGCGCAGCTTGTCCTCTGCGAAGCGGCGCTCCGGGTCGCCGATGGCGCGCAGCACCTTCGCTTGAAGGTCCGCCTGGCCGCCCACGAAGTCCAGCACATGCGCGTGCAGGTTGTCGGGCGTGAGGCCGACCGGGTCCAGCATCATGCCATTCACGGTGAAATCGCGACGCAGCACGTCCTCTTCCGCGGTGTCGGAGTAGCTGACCTCGTCGGGCCTGCGGCCGTCGGTGTACACGCCATCCGCGCGGAAGGTGGCCACCTCCGTTGTCACTTCGCAGCCCGCGTCCTTGTTGGCCGTACACACGATGACGACGCCAAAGTGCATGCCGACCGAGAAGGTCCGGTCGAAGCCCAGCAGCACCTTTTCCGGTGTGGCGTCCGTGGCCACGTCGTAGTCCTTCGGGCTGAGGCCGAGCAGGAGGTCGCGCACGCAGCCCCCAGCAAAGTAGGCCTGGTAGCCGCGCTCGCGCAGCCGCTCCACGATGTGCAGCGCGGCCTGGAACTGGTTTGTCTGTTGAAAGTCCATCGCTTCGTTGGATGTGCGAGCCGTGTCAGGGGTCCTAAAAGCAGAACGCAGAGGTCGCGAAGGAAGTGCACGCAGAGGTCGCGATGTTGGCGGTACGCATAGCATGGAGCTAATGCTGCCACCTGACAACATGGGCCTGATCCTCGGCATTGAGAGCTCCTGTGACGAGACCGCCGCTGCCGTGGTACGTGGCGGGCGCGAGGTGCTGAGCAACGTGGTCGCCTCGCAGATGGAGATGCACGCGCTCTACGGCGGCGTGGTGCCGGAACTGGCCAGCCGCGAGCACCTGCGCAACATCGTGCCGGTAGTGCGAGAGGCGCTGCGGCAGGCCGGGGTCCGCGCAGACGAGCTTGCGGCAGTGGCCGTCACGTCCGGGCCCGGGCTAGCGGGGGCGCTGCTGGTGGGTATTTCGTTCGCCAAGGCGTACGCCTTTGCCCTCGGCAAGCCGTTGATCGCGGTCAACCACCTCGAAGGACATATCCACGCCGTCCTGATGCAGCACACCACCATGGGTGCCCCACGTTTCGCAGAGACGTGGGATTTTAACCCTGATGCAGCATCAAAGCCCATGTCTCAGGATCGAGACATGGGGCACCCACTCCTGGCACTGGTGGTCAGCGGTGGACACACGCACCTGTACCTGGCGCGGTGGGACGGACAGGCGTGGAGCTACCGCAATGTGGGCCGCACCGTGGACGATGCGGCGGGCGAGGCGTATGACAAGGCGGCCAAGCTGCTGGGGCTGGGTTATCCCGGTGGACCGTGGATCGACCGGCTCAGCGCCTTTGGCAATCCGCGTGCCGTACCCTTCCGTTTTGCGGAGATCAATCGCGGCACAGCAGAGAAGCCGAGCTTTGACTTTTCCTTCAGCGGCATCAAGACGGCGGTGCTGCGCCACGTGGAGACACATGGCATGAAGTTCGCGATTGAGCGGCGGCGCGCGGCCCTGTCCGTTGTCGCAAATGCTGCCCTCGACACCGTGCGCGCGCTGTGCGATGCGGAGACGCTGGACCTGATCGCCTCGTTTCAAGCTGCGGTGGTCGGCAACCTCTTGCGACAAACGCTGGCAGCAGCGGCCTTCCACGGCGTGCACAGCATCGTGGTGTCTGGCGGTGTGGCCGCAAACCGCGAGCTGCGGCGTCGCTTTGCGGAGGAGGCTGCCACGCGCGGCCTCCACGTGCAGTTCCCTGCACCAGCACTCGCGACAGACAACGCCGCCATGATCGCGGCGGCGGCGTGGCCCCGGCTGTTGGCGCGTGACTTCGCCGGCAACGACCTCAACGCCACGCCACAGCTGCGGCTGGGCGCGGTTTAGCAATGAACCCTGTCGGCTAGAATCAGGGCTGGACTGCGGCGGCAGACTGCGCACCATGCGCACGGCTCCGGGCGCGCACGCAAGTCCGTCAAGGAACGCTGCGCCCGATGGCGATGGAACTTTTCAACACCCTGGGCAGCCGTGTGGAGCCCCTGTCTGCGTCAGAGAACAACACCCTGCGCATGTACTGCTGCGGTCCCACCGTCTACGATTACGGCCACATCGGCAATTTCCGCACCTTTCTGCACATGGACGTGCTGCGCCGCACCGCGCGTCTGAAAGGCTTCGGCCTGAAGCACGTGATGAACATCACGGACGTGGACGACAAGATCATCCGCAACGCCACCGCCGCAAACCTGCCCATCGGCGAATACACCGCGAAGTACGAGCGTGCTTTCTTCGAAGACATGGACGCGCTGCGTGTGGAGCGGCCTGAAGTCATTGCGCGCGCAACGGAAACCATTGCCGAGATGGTCGCGCTCATCGAGCGGCTGGCCAGCGAGGACATCGCGTACAAGGCAGAGGACGGCTCCTGGTACTTCCGCATCGCGCGCTTTCCGGACTATGGCAAGCTCTCCGGCAAAGACCTGGAGGGCATCGAGGATGGCGCGCGCGTCGATGTAGACGAGTACGAGAAGGATGCCGCTCGCGACTTCGCCCTGTGGAAGGCCGTCAAACCCGGCGAGCACGCCTGGGAAACGCCTTTAGGCACAGGCCGCCCGGGCTGGCACATCGAGTGCTCTGCCATGGCCATGAAGCACCTGGGTCCAAGCTTTGACCTTCATGGCGGCGGCGAAGACCTTGCCTTTCCACACCACGAAAACGAGATCGCCCAAAGCGAGTGCGCCAGCCACCAGCCCTTTGCCCGGCACTGGTTTCACGTGCGCTTTCTGCTGGTCGAAGGCAAGAAGATGTCGAAGTCGGAGGGTAATTTCTACACCCTGCGCGACCTCCTGCTCAAGGGCTACCGTGCCTCGGCCATCCGCTTTCTGCTGGTCAGCGTGCCCTACCGGCACCAGATGAACTTCACCTTTGAGGGCCTTACGGAGAGTGCAAATGCCATTGAACGGCTGCGCACCTTCGCCCGGCGCATAGAAGCCGCAGGCAGCAACACGGCTCTGCCGGAGGCGCTGAACGCGGACCTAGATGCACTGGTAAACGAAAAGCTGACCGCGTACGGAGCCGCTCTCGACAACGACCTGAACACCGCCGAGGCGCGTGCTGCCGTGTTCGATGTGGTGCGCGCCGCAAACATCGCGCTGGACAACAGCAGCTTTGGCCGTGGCAACATCGCACCGGTGCAGGGAGTGTTGCAGGCGTTTGACGCCGTCTTCGACGTTCTGACCGACCGCGATGCCGACGTGAGCAAAGCCGCCGTGGCATGGGCAAAGGCCGAGGGCCGTGCCGACATTGCACCGGAACTGCTGGTAGCGCAGAGCATCTCCGACGCGGAGATCGAGGCCTTGATTGCGGAGCGCACGGACGCTCGCAAGCTCCGCAACTTTGCGCGCGGCGATGCCATTCGCAACGAGCTTGCCGAGAAAGGCGTGCTCATTGAGGACGGCAAAGCGGGTGTGACCTGGAAGCGCCGGTAGCGCAGGGTCAGGGTTGGTCAGGGCTGATCGTGGTGCCGGTGCAAGTGCTGGGCGATGTCCGGTGAGAACTCACGCAGGATGGTGAACCCGGCCTGTCGCAGGCAGGAGTAGGTAAACTTCTCTGCCAGCACGCCGAAATCCTCTGAACCAGACGGGTAGTACGTGGTGGACAATGCCTGCGTACCCACCTTGCCGAGCAGCCCAGCCGCATTGAAAATGGGCCTGCCGGAGTAGCTGTGTGCAACGATGACCGATGCCGCGGCATGCACCGTGCGCTTCACCTTGGAGCCCCTGCCCATCGCGAAGTAGCGCGTGTCCTCGTGCATGACCGCCGGAAAGAGAAGGGTGCCCTGGCCCGCCTGGCTGGTCTTGTCCACCAAACCACGCCACATGTATCCCCACACCGGAGCGTTGCCGCCGTTCACCGTGTCCACCAGTGGATGCGAGTCCTGGGCGTACGCAATGGCCGAGGTCGCGAGACTGTACAGGATGCCGACGTAATCCGTGCTCTGCTTAAACGCGACAATGGAATTGGTCTTCCAGCCAGCCGGAGGCGGCGTTGCGCCACCGGAAACCGATGTGTAGTTCGGCAGGACGCCGAACACACGCCTTTGCTGCTGCAGGATCGGCTTGGACGGCACTCCGTCACCATGCCTGTCCTGCTGCTCAGCCTGAGGCTGCGACGTAGAAACCTGCTCACCAGGAAGATCCGCTGCCTGCACCATGCTGAGCTGCAGTGCCGCGGTCCTGGTGGCAGACGGCGCGTCCGGCAGCGCCGTTTGCGCTTTCAGGCAAGCTGTCGCCGCAAACATCCAAGGCAGCGCTGAGGCAGCCACGACAGCGGAGCGGAGACCACGACACACGTTGTTTCGCTGCAAACAGAGGACCTCAGCCATGGTCATTGTACGTCTCCGTACCTGTCGCCTTTGCCGCAGGCGGCACACGTTGAAGCAACAATACGTGTCATCTCGAAAGGGGTACCCAAATCAGGTACCCGAATGCGAAGTTCGGTTGGTGATTGCGGATAGCCGCTCTATACTCCGCTAAAGAGGTACGAACATGGCAACGACCACGATCAGCGTTGACGAATTCCAGGCGCTGGAGCAGCGCGTGATGCGCACGGTAGAACTCATCCGTTCTGAGCGCGAAGCACGCCTGAACGCAGAGACCGAGCTGACCGCGCTCAAAGAGTTGCTGGACGTTGCCTCGGCTGAGAACACGGCATTGTCAGCCGAAGTAAACACGCTGAAGCAGGAGCGCGAGCAGGTCAAAGGTCGCGTTGACGCCATGCTGAAGCAGTTGGATGAACTCGTTTAGCAATCGTGCGTGACCATCCTGCTGGAAGGACCCTCCTACCGTACATGCATCACGACACGCACCTCGACACCCCACGTTCCGTGGCTGTTTCTGTAGACATTTACGACCAGACCTACCGGCTGACCGGCGTGGACCAGGCGCACATAGCATCCCTGGCAGCAATGGTGGATGGCAAGATGCGGGCAGTTTCAGCCCACGGCGCAACCGTCGATTCGCTCCGCGTTGCCGTGCTGGCCGCGTTGAACATCGCTGACGAGCTGTTGGAATTGCGCGCCCGCCACAACAGCCTCCTGCACTCGCTGGACAACAGTGAGGACGCGGCTCGCCGTCGCGCCACATCGCTCTCGAACCTGCTGGATGAGGCTCTGGGCGAAGATGTCCTGCGGCGCAGGGCGGGCTAAAACCGCCTTCAGGATTTCCTTCATTTCGCATCGCCTGTCGTGTAGGCTGCTCTGGTGAAAACTCCGGCTCTCCTGTTCGTGTCCGCTGTTGCCCTGCTGTCGGCCGCCTTCCTTGCACCTGCCCAGTTGAAAACCCATCCTGTCTACGAGAAGGACCCGGAGTTCCAGAAACTTAGGGTGCAGGCGGAGACGCTGGAACGCAACCCGGCTAACCTCAGCTTTGCCGTAGATACCTGGAAAAAGGCCAACGCCAAGGCAGGCGGGCACTGCATGGAGTGCTTCGAGCACCTGGTGCTGATCGAAGCGAGACTCCACGACACCAAGCGTGCCATGCAGTCTGCGCACGACATGGCGACAGCCGCAGAGCAGCCCGCGGACCTGGTGCGCGCAAAGCTGCTGCTGGGCCGGGCTGTGCTTTACATGATCAACGCCAAGAAACCGGATACACGCCTGCTGGACGAAGCCCACACAGCTCTGCAGCAAGCCGAATCGGAGTCGCTTTCCGCCTATTTCTACGATGGACGCGTCTTGGCCCTGCTGCACCGTGATGATGAAGCGGGCAAAAGCTTCAGCACCTACGCAGAAAAGACAGTCGGGAGCGACCCCATGCTGGTGCGTGCCCGGCATTTTGCCGCGAAACCAGAACTGGCACGGATGGACATGCCGCCAGCCATGACCTTTACCACGCTGGCAGGCAAGCCGTTCAACCTGGACAACATGAACGGCAAGGTCGTGCTGATTGACTTCTGGGCCACGTGGTGTGGGCCCTGCAAGCAGGAGCTGCCGCACATGAAGAAGCTGGCGGAACAGTACGCGGGCCAGCCCTTCGAGCTCATCAGCATCTCGTGGGACAGCGACGAGGCCGCTTGGAAGCAGTTTGTCGCGGGCAACGGCATGACGTGGAACCAGTACCGCGACGCGGACCACTCGTTGTCAAATCTATTCGGCATCAATGCCATTCCGCACTACTTCACCATTGACTCGAATGGCGTGCTGGCGGCGGAGAACCTCGGTTCCGGTTCCAACATCGACGGAAGGATTCGCAAACTGGTGCAGCAGGCGCGCGAGTCTGCCCCCGCCGAGGTGGCGGGCAGGACTGCTGTGCCGGGCGAGTAGGTGGGAACGGTCCCGTGGCACAGGCTGGCGCTTCCCTTGCCAATCATGGCAGGTGGCGGTAGCATCGCGACAGATGACCGGCCTGCAAAGCAGGTGCGGGAATAACGCCGGTTGAACCAATACTCATTGAACAGGGGTTCGGCTCGTATACATGGTTCGGTGTGCAGTGTCCGCCAGTCCGGAATGCCTAAAGAACCACGGCTGAGCCCCACCGCTTAACGCGGGTTCACCGGCGCCTCCTTCACGGCCCAGCGGGCCGGTTTTCTGACCCTCGGGACGTCATGGCGTACTTTGCGGAACCTTCGCGCACATTGCGGACGCCTCTCGCGCACACAGTCACTGCAGGCCCACAAGCGAGTCATATCGCTGCTCCCCAGCCGGAATGGCCACTGCCAGCCGGTTGCCTGCGGGCGGCAGCGGGCACGACGTGTGGACGGAAAACGCACACCACGGATTGCGCGCACGGTTGAAGTCCAGCACGACCGTGCCCGGCTGCGACAGGCCGTTGCTGGGCAGCGCCGCATCCAGGAAGCGACCGGCCGGGTAGGTGGTGGTCCGGCTGGTGCGATCGCGAAACACGAAGAACAGCGGCTGGTCGTGCCCGGCGTTCACGCTCGGCTCCAGCCGGTACAGGTGCCCGTCTAGTGTGAACTCTGCCACACCATACGAGGTTTCGTCGTTCACCTGGCCCAGGATGTTGGCGATGCGCAGCACGCGCGGCGCGGGATACGGCTTCCACTGCGCGGTAACGCGATAGTGCGCATCCGGCGCGTACCAGCGCAGGCCATGAAACCCGAGCAGGGCCGGCGCCTGCATGTCGCGACCCACCAACCAGTAGCCGAACTTGTGTCGAAAGACAAACGATACGCTGCCCTCTCGGAACTCCGGTGAGGTGCCGCCCGCGTCGAACCGCACCGTCTCTGCCGTGGCAGGCTTGCCGCCGATGGTCAGGTCAAGTGGAAAGCCCGTGGATGGGGTTTTTACCCTGATGTCATCGCC
>CALMRM010000040.1:10676-18672 GCA_937871605.1 uncultured Terriglobus sp.
CACACGTACAACGCAACGGGCCACGTGCGGCAGCAGAACGGTGCTGCCCGGTGCGGATCCCACGCTAGCCTCGCCAGCGCCTAGCTGCTGCAGCTGCACCATATTCAGCGGACTCTGCGGTCCACGCATACTTTGCTGTAGGTGGTCACGAAAGGCCTGGATCGCCTGCCGCTCGGCGGGGGAAAGCCTTTGCGCCAGTTGCCACGGGGGCAGCGCAAGCAGCAGCAAACCGCATAGGGCGGAGAGGCAGCGTTTCATGGAACATCCTTTCAGGTACAACCGGCTGGAGCCGTGTCGTCCCGCGACGAACGGACCGGGGCCAATAGACCCATGCCGTCGCGTCCCACGTATTCTTACAGATGTGTACCCGCACCTTGCACATCTGGGACCGGTCACCCTTCCGACCTACGGCGCGGTGGCGGCGCTTGGCCTGGTGCTGGCCACCCTGCTGGCCGCTCGCTGTGCGCGGCTGCTCCGTTTGAACGACGAAGCCGTGTGGAACCTGTGCCTGCTCAGCGCAGTGGGCACGCTTGTGGTGTCGCGGCTGGTCATCGTCGCACAGGTGCCGTCGGCCTTTCTGCACTACCCCATGTACATCCTCACGCTGCCCACGGTCACCCGCTACGGCCTGCTGGCTGCTGTGCTCACCGGGGTCGCGTACGCCCTATGGCAACGGCTACCACTGCTGCGCACGGCAGACGCGCTGACGCCGGGTGCGCTGCTGCTGCAGGCGGCGCTGCACGGGGGCAGCCTGTTTGCGGGCGATGACCTGGGTTCGCCCACGCGGCTGCCGGTTGGCCAGTGGATTCGCGGCGACCGCGGGTACCATCCTGTGGCGCTGTATGCGGCGGTGCTATCGCTACTGGGTGCCGCGCTGACCTATGGTTACCTGCGCAGCCAGCCCCGCGCGGGTGAAGTGCTGGGCTTGGGGCTTGCCGTTGCGGCGCTTAGCCGCTTCTTTATCGATCAGTTGCGGCCCGACTATGTGTTGCCTGACGCACTGCTGGGCAATGCTCTGCGGGTGGACCAGGCCGTGCTCATCGCGCTAGCTGCGGCAGGCATGGCGTTCTTTTTCAAACGGGAGCGGCACGATGCCCAGTAAAAACATGCTGCCCAAGGGCAAGCGACGGCAGTCGGTCAAAGCGGACTACCGGGTCATGCGCGACGCGGCCAACGAGGTGGAAACTGCCGACCTCGCAGCGGCGGAGGCCCAACTGTACGGCGAAGCGGCTCCGGCTGCTGTGTCACCCGCTACACGCGTGACGGCCGCAGGTCCGGTACCCGAGAAGCGTGGCTTCCAGAAGAGCGGCCGCCGCCAACAGCGCTCCATCCCAGAGCCAGCACCTGAAGCACTGGCGCAGACAGAAGAGGATGACGAGATCCTGCTGCCCGGCCCAGAGATCGCCAGCGTCGGCGGCACACGCACCTGGGTGGCCGACGCCGACGCACGTGGGCAGCGGCTGGACGCTTACCTGGCAAAGGCGCTGCCGGAGATTTCGCGCGCACGCGCCCAGCTGCTGATCGAGCATGGGCAGGTGCGCGTGAACGGCGCCGTGGGCCGTGCCAAGGGCAAACTGCAGGGCGGCGAAACCGTGGTGGTCGAAGGTGAACCGCAGCCCGCGCCACTGCGCGCCACGCCGGAGGACATTCCGCTCAGCATCGTCTTCGAGGACCGGCACATGGCCGTCATCGACAAACCCGCCGGCATGATGGTGCATGCGGGCAGCGGCCTGAACGACGATGCGCGCAGCAGCGGTACGCTGGTGAATGCGCTGCTGTTTTACTTCAAGGACCAGCTGAGCGCTGTCGGTGGCCCGCTGCGGCCCGGCATCGTGCACCGGCTGGACAAGCAAACCAGCGGTCTCATCATGGTGGCAAAAACCGATGCCGCGCACCGCGCCCTGGCGGCGATGTTTGCGGATCGCTCGCTGGAAAAACGCTACATTGCCCTGGTGCATCGAAACGTCCGCAACGACCGCGGCCTCATCGACCTGCCCATTGCGCGCGACCGCGTACGCCGCACCCGCATGACCACACGCGTGAACGCGGGCTACCTAACCACGGCCAGCCACGGCACGCCCGCACAGCGGCATCCGGAGGAGTTCGACGTCGCCACGCAGCGCCGTTCCAACGACCCACGCCCGGCGCGCACGCACTACACCGTGCTGGAGCGGCTGCACACCCCTGCGGGCGACTTTACGCTGCTGGATCTGCGCATCGAAACCGGGCGGACCCACCAGATCCGCGTACACATGCAGGCGCTGGGGCACCCCGTGGTGGGCGACACGCTGTATGGCGCGCCCGCACGCATCGCCGGGCTGCCGGAGGGCGCGGCTCAATTCACGCGCAACTTTCTGCACGCGGCGCACCTGACGCTGCAGCACCCCATCACCGGCAAACCGCTGGACCTTCAGGCACCTCTGCCGGCAGAACTGGAGCTCCTGCTCACTCAGTTGCGGGCCTTGCGTCCTGCTGACGCGTAGTACGTGCTCAGCAAGCCATACACCTGGCTTGGTAGACTACGCGGGATATGCCCGTGTTCCGCCCCCTGCTCCTCTCTTGTGTCTTCTTCATAAGCCTGGCCTCCGCACAGGTCAAACCTGCCGCCGTTCCCGCACTGCCGCCCGCCTCCACCGACGTGGATTCCCCCGGCAAAGTGCCTTCTACAGCGCCGCAGACCGCAGCACCCACGACGCAAGCTGCTCCGGCACCCACAGGGGCAGTACCCACCAACGATCCGCTGTCAGTCCCTGAGGCCAGCGCGCCCACCATCCGCGCCTTTGTGCCGGAGGTGCCGCTGGTGTTCACCGTGACGGACGGCAAAGGCCGCTTTGTGACCGGGCTGAAGCAGGAAAACTTCGGCCTGCTGGACGACCGCAAGCCACCGGAGCGGATCATCTCGTTCACGCAGCAGGCGAATCTGCCGCTGCGCATCGGCATCCTGCTCGACACGTCCAACTCCATCCGCTCGCGCTTTCAGTTTGAGCAGCAGGCCGCCACGGAGTTCCTCTTGCAGGTGCTGCGCCCCAAGCAGGATGCGGCGTTTGTCGAAGGTTTTGATGTGCGGCTGGATGTCGCGCAGGACTACACCAACAGCGTGGACAAGCTGAGCACCGCCATCAGCAAGCTGCGGCCTGGCGGTGGCACCGCGTTCTTCGACGCCATTTACCAGACCTGCCGCGACCAGATGCTGACCATCAAGTCCAACGACACCATCCGCAAGGCCCTGATCGTGGTCTCCGACGGCGAGGACAACTATTCGCACGCCTACGAGCAGGACGCCATCAAGGAGTGCCAGCGTGCCGAGACCATCGTATACACCATCTCCACCAACGTTTCGCCGTCACGCGACAAGGGTGACGAGGTGCTGCAGAGGCTAAGTGACGCCACCGGTGGACGTACCTTCTTCCCCATCAAGATTGAGGACGTGGCACAGGGCTTTCACTCCATTGAGGAGGAGTTACGTTCGCAGTACTCGCTGCGCTACCGGCCCGCCGACCTGAAGCAGGATGGTGCCTTCCGCTCCATCTATCTGGTCGCGCTCGATCAGCGGCTGCATGTGCGTGCCCGCAAAGGCTACTTCTCACCGCGTGCGTCGCGGTAAGCGATATCTTCTGCCCGCCCCGGCAGGTACAACCTCGTCGCTGCCACACAGTGATGCTCCTGCTCGTCAGCGTTGATTTTGCGGCGCATCGGGGGCGGTGAGCACCTTGATCCGCTCCTTGGTCATCGCGTACCGGCAGGCGTGGTACTCGTATCCCTCAAGCGGCGCATGCAGCGCCACGGTACTCATGTAGTTGCACTGTGCGTCGCGAAAGACGACCCAGGCACGTTCCGCCGCGACCAGCCGTTTGACGATCTCGTCATTGTCAGCTTCGTGGTCAGGCCCCGGCTTCTTAAAGTGCGCGGTGATGTTGCCGTACACCACGTTCAGTTGTTTGTCGGCGGCGCTGAACGCAGCGATCTGGCAATGCGCACTGCCGTCAGCGTCTACATGGGCCGTCTCGCACGACTTAAGCTTGGCCTCGATGGCAGAAAAATCTGTGGGCGATTGCGCACGGGCTGCCATGCACGTCAGTACAGCGAAGGAAGACACTACCAGACACTTCACGAGACACTCTCCACAGGCAGCCACATCGACACCGTGCCTACTTTACTTCTTCATAACAGCCTTGCCGCTGGGCAGCTGCTTGGCGTCGGTAAAGCGCCGTGTGCCAAGTGCCGTGATCAGCTCTACCCCGAGGCTCAGGCCGCGACGGCCTTCCTTCGAACTGATCTTCTTAAACAAGCCCCACATGGAGAGCGGCTCGTCCGGCGTCCGCTTGCTGGCCGTGCTCATGGCGGCGGCAATGCAACTCATGGTCTCCGGCTCCATGGCACCCAGAATCTTTCCGACACTGATAAGGTTGCGGAGCGCGTCTACACTCTCCTGCACGCGCGCGGCCTCTGCCAGGTGCCCGGCAATCTCGTTTTTGGCATGCACCATGCCGTGCAAGAGGTCGAGGATGCCCTCGTCGTGCGCGGTCTGCAGCAGGTCATACGCGACCAGCAGTGCCTCGGCATGTTCGCGTGGCGCTGCTTCCAGCCTGCGCATCAGGCCATCTTTGGGATCGTATTGATTCGGCGTGAACTTGATCGGATTTGCCATGGGTCACCTGCTGCTGTTAGCTCTTGGTTGTTAGTTGTTAGTTGTTAGTTGTTAGTTGTTAGTTCCACGCCTCTTACCAACAACTAACAACAAACAACTAACAGCTAAAGTCTCATTACGTCGTAGTGCTGTTGATCTGCACCAGTTTGTCGGCAGCGCGCGTCCCAGGCAGAGCGTAATCTCCGCGCGCCCACTTGCGCTCCACCTCAACACCCTGCTGCGGCGTACGGCTTCCATTGCGGAAGTTCTCTGCTTTCAGAGGTGAACGACCTTTCCGCTCGAGCACGCGAAAGCGCACCGCTGTTTCCTTGTACGCGGGTGTGTGCGTGGCGCGGTCCACATGCGCACCGGTCAGGCGATTGACCGGCTCCTCCACGGAGTTCATGGGCATGTACAGCTGCTTGCCCTCCACACGATCCGTCACCAGCACCTTGGCGCGGATCACGCCCCAGCGGCTCTCGACTTCTACCTTGGTGCCGCTCTCCAGGCCACGTTCTGCCGCCAATTCCGGTGAAACCTCAACCCAGTTCAGCGGCGTGATCTGCTCGATGCCGGGCACCTTGTAGGTCATCGCGCCCTGTTCGAAGTGCTCCAGCATGCGGCCGTTGTTCAGGTGCAGATCAAAGGTCTCATCGATTTCTTCAGACGGCGGCACCCACTCCAGCGGGTGGAACATGGCCTTGCCGTCCGGGAACGGAAACTTATCCTTGAACAGGATGGGCGAATCAGTGCCGTCCTTTGCCACCGGCCACTGCAGGCTCTTGAAGCCCTCCAGCCGCTCGTAGGTGACACCGGCAAAGAAGGGCGTCAACTCGGCAATCTCCTGCATGATTTCGCTGGGGTGCGTGTAATGCCAGCGCGCGCCCATGCGTTGCGCGATGAGCTGGATGATCTCCCAGTCCGGCTTGGAATCGCCTAGCGGCTCAAGTGCCTTGTACAGCCGTTGGATGCGGCGTTCCGTGTTGGTGAAGGTGCCGTCTTTTTCCAGCGACGGTGCGGCGGGCAGCACTACATCCGCAAACTTCGCGGTCTCTGAGAAGAAGATGTCCTGCACGACGAGGAACTCCACCTCGCTCAGCGCCCTGCCCACGTCGTTGGCATTGCCGTCGCTGGTGATGGTGTCCTCGCCCTTGATGTAGAGCGACCGCAGCGTGCCCTTGTGGATGGACTCCATCATCTCGTGGTTATCCAGGCCCTTTTTCACGGGCAGCGTCACCTGCCAGGCCGCCTCAAATTTGCTGCGCGCCTCTTCGTCGTCCACGTGCTGGTAGCCAGGCAGCATGTCGGGCATGGAGCCGAAGTCGCTGGCACCTTGCACGTTGTTGTGGCCGCGCAACGGGTACGCACCCGCGCCGGGGCGGCCATAGTTGCCGGTGGCCAGCAAGAGGTTTGACATGGCCGTGCTGGTGTCAGACCCGCCGCAGTGCTGCGTGACGCCCATGGCCCACAGAACGCAGACGCCGTCAGCATCTACGATCTCCTTGGCCACCTGTTTGAGCACATCCTGGCTGACACCGGTCACCTGCTCTGCGTATGCCAGGGTGAAGGGCGCAAGGCTCTGCTTGTATGCCTCGACCTTGTTCACACGCTCTGCCAGGAACTGCTTCGCCTCCCAGCCCTGGTCGAAGATGTACTTCGTAATCGCGGACGCCCACACCATGTCCGTGCCCGGGTTGGGGCGCATGAAGATGTCGGCGCGCTCTGCCATCTCGTGCTTGCGCAGGTCGGCAACTATCAGGCGCTGGCCGCGATACTTGTGCGACCGCTTGATGCGCGTCGCCAGCACCGGATGGCTCTCCGAGGTGTTGGTGCCGACTGCCAGGATGAGCCCAGCCTGCTCGATGTCGGCGATCGAACCGGAGTCACCGCCTGTGAGCACCGTGCGTGAGAGCCCCTTGGTGGCCGGCGTCTGGCAATAGCGGCTGCAGTTATCGATGTTGTTGGTACCGATTACCGCCCGCGCCAGCTTCTGCATCAGGTAGCTCTCTTCGTTTGTGCATTTCGAACTGGCAATAAAGGCCAGCGCATCCGGGCCGTGCGCCTGCTTGATGCTCTTGAACTTGCTCGCGATCAGCGTGAGCGCCTCATCCCACGTGGCTTCGCGATAGGTGCTGTACTGGCCGTCGTCCACGCGGATCAGCGGCGTATGCAGCCGCGCTGTGCTGTTGGTGTAGTCATAGCCGAACTTTCCCTTGATGCAGGTGGAGATGCCGTTTGCCGGGCCGTGTGTCGGCTCGATCTTGAGGATGTGACGGTCGCGCGTCCATACCTCAAACGAGCAGCCCACGCCGCAAAAGGCGCACACGGTTTTGGTGCGCTTCTCGCGCGCCTCGCGCATTTTGCTCTCGATGTCCGACAGGGCAAGGATGGGCGGGTAGCCTGTCTCAGGCTCCACGCCCTTCACGACCTCGATCATGTCGTCCAGCACGTTGGCGGGCAGGTTGGTAAGCGTGCCCGCATGCTGCAGCATGCTCTTTTCCATCAGCGCATTGCAGGGGCATACCGTAATGCAGTGGCCGCAGCTGACGCAGCTGGACCCGGCAATCTGCTCACCGCCATCCCACAAAACGCGTGGGTTACGGTCTTCCCAGTTAATGGTCAGCGTTTCATTCACCTGCACGTCCTGGCAGGCCTCCACGCAGCGGCCGCACAGGATGCACTGGTCCGGGTCGTAGCGATAGAACGGATTGCTGTGGTCCTGCTCGTACGGCTTGTGCAGGTACGGGCGCACCTGGTGCTGAATGCGCATCTCGCCCACGGCATTGTGGATGGTGCAGTTGCCGTTGTTGTTGTCGCACACCGTGCAGTACAGGTCGTGGTTCTGCAGGATGCGGTCCATCGCTTCGCGCTGCGCCACGTCGGCACGTCCGCTGTTGGTGAACACCCGCATGCCCGCATGCACCTCCGTGGCACAGGCGCGCTCGAGCTTGCCGTCCACCTCGACCATGCAGGTGTCGCAGGTCTGCACCGGCCCCATCTGCGGCAGGTAGCAGCCCTGCGCGACGGAGCGGTAGTTGCCATGGTGCTGCGAACGGGATGCATCTGGGCCGGTGCCGGGGTACTCCTCTGGCGAGGAGGAATGGCCGTCCCCGAGGTGCGTCTCCTCGTTCAACGCGCGGCGTTCGCCGGGGCTCAGCTTCCTGTCGACGCTGTGAAAGCCCGCGTCGGCGATGGACAGGTTGGCCAGCGCGGCGGCGCGGTTCAGCACCTCGATCAGCAACTCGCCTTCGCCCACCGGCACGGTGCGGCCATCAACAATGATTTCAGTGGTATGCGGTACGTCCAGCGGGGTATTCAGGAGGCGCTTCTGCGGCATACCCTCTAGGATGCAACAGCGAAGGGCTATGT
>CALMRM010000041.1:0-1517 GCA_937871605.1 uncultured Terriglobus sp.
GGGCATGGGTTCAGCCGGTCAGCCCGCCATCCGCGTCGAGGGTTTGACGAAGAGTCTTCGCACTGGCACGCGCGTGCTCGACATTTTGCGCGGCGTATCGTTCGATGTTCAGCAGGGCGAGTTCGTCGCGATTGTGGGCTCGTCCGGCTCTGGCAAGAGTACGCTACTGGGGTTGCTGGCAGGGCTGGACACGCCGACGGCCGGGTCTGTGACGCTGGATGGAACCGCGATCAGCTACCTGCCGGAGGACCGGCTGGCGGCGGTGCGGGGCAGGCTGATCGGGTTTGTGTTTCAGAGCTATCAACTGATTCCCACGCTGACGGCGCTGGAAAATGTGCTGCTGCCGCACGAACTGAACGCCCCGGCTGCCCAGCAGAAGGCTGGCGAGGGGCGCGCGCGCGAGTTGCTGGCTGCGGTGGGGTTGCAGGAGCGTGTGGACCACTATCCCGTGCAGCTTTCCGGCGGCGAACAGCAGCGGGTGGCGCTGGCGCGGGCGTTTATGTTGCGGCCGCCGATTGTGCTGGCCGACGAGCCCACCGGCAACCTGGACACGCAGAACGGTGCGCAGGTGATGCAGCTGCTGCTGCGGCTAAACCAGCAGGAGGGCACCACGCTGGTGCTGGTGACGCACGACCCTGCCGTGGCGCAGCATGCGGGCCGCGTGTTGACGGTGCGCGACGGGCAGATTGTGAGTGATGAGCGTCGCGCGGCGGGGTCGGTTTAGAGCATGGCGGCACTCTCATGGGGAACGGCGGGGCGTATTGCGCTGCGGGAGCTGCGGTCGTCGCGCGCGAAGTTTCTGTTTGTGGTGCTGTCCGTCAGCATCGGTGTGGCGGCGCTAACGGGCGTGCGTGGATTTTCGTCGTCGTTTCGGCAGACGCTGCTGGTGCGGGCGCGTTCCATCCTTGCGGCGGATTTGTCGGCGCGCATGTTTCAGCAGCCAGACGAGCGGCAGGCTGCGGAGCTGCGGGCGATCTCTGCCGAGGACGTGCGCATGACGCCGGTGACGGAGATGGCCGGCATGGCCACGGCGTACAACTCACTGGATCCGCTGCTGGTGGCGCTAAAGGCGGTGAACCCGGCGCAGTACCCGTACTACGGCTCGGTGGAGTTGCAGCCGCAGCTGCCGCTGGCGCAGGCACTGGGCGGCGACAACGTGGCAGTGGGTGACGACCTCCTGATCCGCCTGCACCTGCGCGTGGGTGACCGTTTACAGCTGGGTGACGCTGTGCTGCGCATCGCCGCAGTGGTGCTGAGCGAGCCGGACCGGCTGTCCGGGTCGTTTGCGGCAGGGCCGCGCATCCTGATGACGCAGGCGCAGTTGGATGCGACGCACCTGTTGCTGCCGGGGTCGCGCGCGGGGCAGCGCTACCTCTTTCGGCTGCCTGCGCGGGATGACCGTGCCGTGGCTGCGCTGAAGGCCCGACTGGAAGCGGCGCTGCCGGAAGCACAGGTGACGGACTATCGCGAGTCGAACCCCGCGGTGACCCTGGCGCTGGACCGTGCCACGGCGGTGC
>CALMRM010000041.1:1527-3379 GCA_937871605.1 uncultured Terriglobus sp.
GGCATCACGCTGGTGCTGGGTGCGATTGGGGTGGCCATGGCTATGCGCACGCACCTTTTGCAGCGGCTGGACTCTATCGCGATCATGAAATCGCTGGGCGCGCAGACGGGCGGCATCTTGCGCATTTACCTGCTGCAGACGCTGCTGTTGGGGCTGCTGGGCGGGGTGGTAGGCGTGGTGCTGGGGGTAGGCGTGCAGGCTACGCTGCCGCTGCTGCTGACGCGGCTGCTGGGTATTACACCGGAGTGGCACATCGGTGGAGGCGCGATTGCGGCGGGACTGCTCACCGGTGTGTTGACGACCGTTTTGTTTACACTACCGCCGCTGCTGGATATCCGCTCCGTGCGCCCGTTGCTGATTCTGCGGCGCGGCGTGGACGAGTATGGCGCGCCAACCTCACTGGCCGGGTGGTTGGGGCGGCTGCGGCGCTCCGGGGCGCAAATCGCGGCAGGCGCGCTCATTCTGCTGGGCGTGGCGCTGATTGCGACGACGCTGTCAGAGTCAAAGCAGGTGGGCGGCATCTTCACGCTGGGGTTGCTGGGCGTGCTGCTAGCGCTGCTGTTTACGGCGTGGCTGCTGCTGCGCACGCTGCGGGCCCTGCTGCGCAGGGCAGGGCTGCGACTGCCGCCTGTGGCGCGGCATGGGCTGGCGAACCTTTACCGGCCGGGTAACCCGTCGGCTGCGCTGCTGGCCGCGCTGGGATTGGGCGTGATGCAGATTGCGAGCATCTTTTTCCTGAGCCATGCCCTAGTGCAGGAACTGGACGTGTCGACGCAGCCCTCCCTGCCAAACGTCTTCCTGATCGACATCTCGCCGGCGGAGATCGATGGAGTTCGTGCGCTGCTGAAGGCGCAATCTGCGGTGCGCGGCACGCCGGAGATGCTCCCGGTCATTGCGTCGCGCGTGCTGCAGGTGGATGGCACACCGGCTGCGGACTTGAAGCTGCAGAACTTTCCCAAGCGCATGCTGCAGTCCATCTCGCTGTCGTGGACAGACGATTTGCCGCCGGGCGAGAAGGTGCTGCAGGGGCATTTCTGGACACGGGGAGAGCAGCAGCCGCAGGTGGCCATTGGGCAGCGTATGGCGGAGCGGCTGCATGTGCGGGTGGGCTCGCACATCGTGTTTGCGGCGGCGGGCGACCCGGACCACCCCATCGATGCGGCTGTGTCCGCCATTGTGAAGTCCGACGGGCAGCATGCAGCTTCGCGGGCCGAGTTTCTGTTGCCGCGTGCCGCGCTGGAGCACCTGCCCACGGTTTGGTACGGCGGCGTGCACGTGGACCCGGCGCGTGTGGGTGAACTGCAGCGGGCACTCTACGCGAAGTTTCCGACGGTCACCGTCATCAACGTCGCGCAGGCGCTGGAGACGCTGCGTGGCGTGCTGCTGCAGGTGTCGCTGGTGGTGCAGTTCCTCGCAGGATTCTCGATCTTTTCAGGGCTGGTCATTCTGGCCAGCGCGATCGCTGGAACACGGTACCGCAGGGTGCGCGAAGTGGTGACACTGAAGACGCTGGGTGCCACACGGGCACGCATCGGCGCGGTGTTCTCCATTGAGTTCGCGACACTGGGCGCGGTGGCCGGCCTGGTGGGCCTGCTGTTTGCCAACCTGACCACCCGCGTGGTGTTGCACAAATTGGACTTGGTGTACCACCTGGAACGGGCAAACAACGCGTTCGGCCTTTTGGCCGTTGCCGGGCTCACCGTGGCGACGGGCTGGCTTGCAAGCTACCGTCTCCTGGGGCAAAAACCGCTGGAAGTACTGCGGGAAGAGTAACGCTGCAGTAGTTGGTTGCCCCTCAGGGATTCGAACCCCGATTGATCGGTTCAGAGCCGACTGTCCTACCATTGAACGA
>CALMRM010000042.1:0-2628 GCA_937871605.1 uncultured Terriglobus sp.
CAGCTGGTTGAAGTTGTAGCCATTACCGGTGGTATTGGGAGCGGGAAAGGCATTCAGGATCGCTCTTCCCACGGAAGAAACATAACCGGCAGGAATGACGTTGCCCGGAATGGTTACTGTTCTGTTCACGGTGGTAGAAGTTCCCGAAGTGATTGACTGATACGTAGACCCTACTGCTGTCGGATCGTACAGCTGAATGCCGTCCGCGGAAAAGTCGCCGTTGCGCTCCGCCAAGGTAGGTACACGTGTGGTCGCCGACGAGAGGGGGTAGAACTGCGCTTGCCGGTATCCCTCTTCCGTCACCCAAAAGAAGGTGTTATTCAGCGCGTGGACCTTCTTCTCGAGTCCCGGGAAGAGCGGCCCGCCAATGGCTCCCGCGTAGAGGTATGTGGTGTCGTCCGGCGTAGCGGCTTTTGTGGGATTAAACCAGACGTTAGCCGACCAGGGTGTCTGCCGCGTTTCACCGTACAGCGTGCCGTGGTACGTGGTAGAGCCTGACGTGAGCGACGTGTTGAACAGGCCGCCACCGGTGCGACCCACCTCGGCGTCGTATGCGTTGGCCTGCACCTTGCTGTCAGACACGGCCTCAGGGGAGGGAATAAATGTCACGCCGCCATCGGAGCGCGAAATCGGGATGCCGTCCACCGCGTAGTTGTTCGCCCCGATGGGTGCGCCCGCCACCGACACCTGCGACAGGCCTGTCTGGTCTTCTGCACGCACATAGCGTGGGTCACCCGTGGTAACCACGTTGCTGTCCAGCTTTTCAAAGATGAACGGGTTGCGGCCCAGATTGGGCAGGTCCTGGATCTGCTGCTTGCTGAACAGCTGGCCGCCAGAGGCGCTGGCGGTGTCCAGCAGCGGCTCAGCAGCAGTTACTTCCACCACTTCACCCGAGCCGCCCACCGCCAGCGTCGCATCGATGGTGGCAGTGGCGGCCAGTTCTACACTGGCCTTTTCCACTTCGAAGGTCTTGAAGCCTGTGCTGGCAACAGTCACCCTGTAGTCGCCCGGGTCGACGGAACTGAACTGGTAGATGCCCGCCTCGTTGGTGCTCGCCGTGCGCGCGAGTTTCGTCGCCAGGCTGGTCAGCGTGACCGTTGCGTCCTTCACCTTGGCACCCTGTGCGTCTCTCACTTCGCCACGGATCGCGCCGGTGTTGGTCTGCGCCCGCGAGGGAGGGGTGCCTGCCAGCAAGATGACCGCCGAGGTTGCCACGGGCACTGCATAGAGCCGGGAAAACAGTTGCTTCATCTATAGCCTCCTAAATTCAAGCAAGTGAGCCAACAAGCGGGCGCAGGGCCGCGGTTGCATCCAAGAGACGCAGCATGTGCGACGGAACCCTTTACAACGGACACAGCGCGCTGGGAACAGCCGTGCATGAGCGCGATACGCGCGCTGCATCCGTCTTAAGTTTTGTGACAGGACTGCGGGTAAAACAGAACTACGGAACTACGGCTTACGTTTGCGCTGCGATCCGTTCTGGTTAGAACGGTGGAACCGATCAGATAGGACTGACTGCAGTGAGACGTTGAGCGCGCGAACGGAGGCGAACACGCGGATGAACCGTGGACCGTTCCGGGTAGACCACCGCCGAAAACGGTGCTTGACATGTAGTTGTTTCAGCAAACGTAACAGTGCGCCGATGCACTGTCAATGAAAATTCATACACAAAGTTTCCACAACATGCCAATAAACACTGGCACTATGGGCAGTGGTTAGGTTTAGTACCTAAGCGTTCATGGCGTTCATGGAATGAGCGGGCTTATGCGCCGCAGGAGACGTCCGGGGGTGCGGCCAAATCATATCCGCCCCTCCGGCAGCCCCCCTTTTGCCTTGAGCCGTGTCCAGGGAGCATCATGGTACGGCAGCATGCGGCTTATAGACGCGTCTCCGATTGCCGCCACTGCACGCTTGAGGATGTATGCCGCTGCTGCACGATGACCGCCTGTTCCCTGCCGACCCGGACACCCGGGCCATAGCCCGCCAGCTATACGCCACCGTGCGCGACCTGCCCATCATCAGCCCGCATGGACACACCAACGCGGGTTGGTTCGCAACGAACGAACCTTTCCCCGACCCCGCCAAGCTCTTTATCCAGCCCGACCACTATGTGCACCGCATGCTGTACAGCCAGGGCGTGCGACTTGAGGACCTGGAGATCGGGAAGCGCGTCATCAGCGATCCGCGCAGGGTGTGGCGCGTTTTCGCCGAGCACTACTACCTGTTCCGCGGCACGCCCTCGCGCCTGTGGCTGGACTACGCCTTTCAGGAGCAGTTCGGCCTCACCGAGCGGCTGAGTGCCGCAAACGCCGACCGGTACTACGACACCATCGCGGAGAAGTTGCAGACGCCCGAGTTCCGCCCGCGCGCGCTATTCGAGCGCTTTCGCATGGAGGTGCTGGCCACCACGGACGCCGCCAACGACCCGCTCAAAGATCACCAGGCGATCCGTGACTCCGGCTGGCAGGGACGCGTCATCCCTACCTTCCGGCCAGACTCCGTGGTCGATCCCGACTTCCCCGGCTTTGCGGAAAACATCGTGGTGCTGGGCGAGCAGACCGGCGAAGACACGGATACCTGGACCGGCTACCTGAACGCCCTGCGCAAACAGCGCGAACGCTTCAAGCG
>CALMRM010000042.1:2638-7399 GCA_937871605.1 uncultured Terriglobus sp.
GGCGTGTGCGAAAGCTGCGCGTTGCGCCTGCGGGCGTTTCGCGAGGCGGGTGCGACCGCCACCGACCACGGCCATCCCACCGCACGCACAGAGAACTTGTCGCCCGAAGTGTGCGAGCAGCTGTTCGCCGCCGTCCGCGAGAACGAAGCCGACGACGAGGATTTCGAGATCTTCCGCGCACAGATGCTGACAGAGATGGCTCGCATGAGCGTGGACGACGGCCTGGTCATGCAGATCCACCCGGGCAGCCTGCGCAACCACAACCAGCAGCTCTTCGAGCAGTTTGGGCGTGACATGGGCGCCGACATCCCCACGCCCACCAACTACGTGCACGCGCTCAAGCCAATGCTGGACGTGGTTGGCAACGAACCCGGCCTGACGGTCATCCTGTTCACACTCGACGAGGCGACATTTAGCCGCGAGCTGGCACCGCTGGCCGGACACTACCCGTGCCTGCGGCTGGGGCCGCCGTGGTGGTTCCATGACAGCCCGGAAGGCATGATGCGCTTTCGCGAAACCGCCACTGAGACTGCAGGCTTCTGCAACACAGTTGGCTTTAATGACGACACGCGCGCGTTCCTCTCCATCCCGGCCCGGCACGACGTGGCTCGCCGCACAGATTGCGCCTTCCTGGCACGTAAGGTGGCCGAGCACATCCTCGACGAGGACGAAGCGTTTGTACTAGCGCAGGACCTGACGTGTAACCTTGTGCGGCAAGCCTATAAGCTGTAATCCGGAGAGCGCCTTGCCCACGTTGTCACCCGTTGCTGACCTGCCCCAAGGCGAATCATCCACACGCGTGGGCAACGTGCGCTGGACCATCTGCGCCCTCCTGTTCGTCGCTACCACCATCAACTACATGGACCGGCAGGTCCTCAGCATCCTGAAGCCCACGCTGCAGCACAGCATCGGGCTCAGTGAGCAGGGTTACGGCAACGTGATCGCGCTGTTCCAGGTGTCGTACGCGGTGGGCCTGCTGGCGGCGGGCAGGTTGATCGACAAGCTCGGGTCGCGCGTGGGCTACAGCGTCATCATGGCGCTGTGGAGCCTGGCGGCGCTGGGTCATGCCTTTGTGAACACCGTATTCGGCTTTGGCGTGGCACGCGTGCTGCTGGGGCTGGGTGAATCCGGCAACTTTCCCGCCGCCATCAAGACCGTGGCGGACTGGTTCCCGCGGCGCGAACGCTCGCTGGCCACCGGCATTTTCAACGCGGGTGCGACGGCCGGTGCCATCATCTGCCCGCTCACCATCCCGTGGATCACCATCCATTACGGCTGGCATGCTGCGTTCCTGTTCACAGGCCTGCTGGGCGTGCCATGGATTATTTGGTGGGGGCTGAACTACCGCAAACCCACCGACCACCCCACGCTGACCGGCGCGGAACTGCGCCACATCTACGAGGAAAATGCGGAGCAGATGGCCGGTTCCAGCATCCCATGGTCGCGCCTGCTGACCTACCGGCAAACCTGGGGCATCACGCTGGGCAAAGGGATCACCGATCCCATCTGGTGGTTCTACCTGTTCTGGATCCCCGGTTTTCTGGACACGCGCTTTCACGTGGACTTGTCGCACCTTGGGCTACCGCTCATCGTGGTGTACACCTGCTCCACCCTTGGTGGCATTGCTGGCGGCTGGCTGCCCAGCCTCTTCGAGCGATTCGGCATGCGCGGCTACAAGGCACGCTATGGTGCCATGTTTGTGTGCGCCTGCTTCTCGCTACCCATGCTGTTTGCGGGTAGAGTCACGAGCATGTGGCTGGCAGTGGCGCTACTGAGCTTGGCCACCGCCGGGCACCAGGGCTGGAGCGCCAACATGTACACCACGGCATCTGACGTCTTTCCTGGCAGCGTGGTGGGCAGTGTCATCGGCATCGCGGGCATGGCGGGCTCAGTCATGGGCACGCTGCTGTCACTGTTTGCAGGCCGTATCCTGCAGGTGACAGGCAGCTACAACACGCTGTTTATCCTTGCAGGTTCGGTGTACATGATCGCGTTTGTTTGCCTGCAGATTTTCGCCCCGGGATTGCGCCGGGCCCAACTTCCCGCAGCAGTGGAGACGGTGTAAGTGCAGAAACATCCTTTGAGTCTTGAGGACCGCGTGGCGGTCGTCATCGGCGGTACCAGCGGCATTGGCCGCGCCATGAGCCTAGGCCTAGCGCAGGCAGGCGCGGACGTGGTCAGCACCGGCCGCCGCGCTGAGCAGGTGGACGAAGTCGCTGCCGAAATCGAAGCCCTAGGTCGCCGGTCGTTGCGACAGCCCACCGACCAGACCGACCGCGCACAGATCGAATCGCTGCTGGCTAAAACCATTGAGGCCTTTGGCAAGGTAGACATCCTGGTCAACTGCGCGGGCAAGATCAAGCGCACGCCCACGCTGACCGTTCCCGAGGCCGAGTGGACCGACATCATGGACACCAACCTGACCGGTATGCTGCGCGCCTGCCAGGTCTTTGGCGCGCACATGATCGAACGCGGCTACGGGCGCATCATCAACATCGCGTCGCTCAATAGCTTTGTGGCATTGGCGGAGGTAGCCGCCTACGCCGCCAGCAAAGCCGGTGTCGTGAGCCTGACGCGGTCGCTGGCGGTGGAGTGGTCCAAGCACGGCGTGGTGGTCAACGGCATTGCGCCCGGCGTCTTCCGCACGGACCTGAACGCGGCCCTGCTGGACGGCTCTCTCCGCGGCGCGGAGCTGAAAATGCGCAACCCCATGGGCCGCTTCGGCAAAACAGAGGAGTTGGTGGGTGCGGCGATCTACCTCGCCAGCGATGCTGCCAGCTTTACCAATGGCCACACCATCGTGGTCGATGGCGGTGTGCTGGCCAGCGGCGTCAACCAATAGCTACGCGCGATTGATCCGTGCAGAGAGCTCGTTAACACGGCCTTCCAGTTCCTTATCGGTGCCGTGGAAGTTACGCAGGTCCTGGTCGATACGGCTGAGGTGGTTTTCGACTTTGTCAAGCCGTGAGTCTACGCGATCAAGCCGCGCGTCAATCGTGTCGAGCCGTACTTCGATTGAAGCGAACTTCGCGTCGATGGCAAGGAACTTAGCGTCTACCGTGTCGAACCTTGCACCCACCTGTTTACTCAAGGAATCCAGCCCGCGATACATCTCACCACGTAAATCGGTTACGCGAGTGTTCTGATTCAGCCAAGCCAGAATGACAAGCACGAGAGAGCCGATAGCCGGGATGAGCAGCGACACGAACTGCAGGTTTGTCATCCAAGCTCCTCTGCGCATACGGTAACAGATTGGGTATGGTGCAGCGGTGAGGCGTACAAGTACGATGCACTACGAAGCATCCATGCGAAGGAGAGCCAGATGCGAGTTGGACTGATGACCCGGGAGTACCCGCCCAACGTCTACGGTGGTGCGGGCGTCCATGTGGAGTACTTGAGCCGCGAACTGGCGAAGTCCATCGAGGTAGAAGTGCACTGCTGGGGCACGCAGCACAGTGACGAGGGCAACCTCCATGTGCGTGGGCAGGAACCGTGGCCGCTGCTGGCCGAAGGTCCACCGGCCAAGTTCCAAACCGCGCTAGAAACCTTCAGCCTCAACCTTGCGCAGATGAAGCCGCTGGCGGGCATCGACATTGTGCACACGCACACCTGGTACGTGTCGATGGCAGGATTCCTGGCAAAAAAACTCTTCAACATCCCATTCGTCTTGACCACGCACAGCCTGGAGCCGCTGCGCGCCTGGAAGGCTGAACAGCTGGGCAGCGGCTACAGCATGAGCAGCTGGATGGAGCGCACCGCGATCCTGGACGCGGACGCCGTCATCGCCGTCTCCGAGGGCACGCGCGCCGACATTCTCCGCGCCTACCCGGAAATCGACTCCAACCGCATCCACGTCATCTATAACGGCATCGACCTGCAGCAGTACCAGCAGACCTCCGCCACCGACGCCCTGGATCGCTATGGCGTGAATACCACAAGACCGTATGTGCTTTTCGTTGGCCGCATCACCCGGCAAAAGGGTGTGACCCACCTGGTGGAGGCCATTCCCTACCTACCCGCAGGCACGCAGGTGGTCCTGTGCGCGGGCGCGCCAGACACGCCGGAGATCGCGCAGGAAATGCGCGAAAAGGTAGCCGCCGCCCGCGCTGCCGGGGCGGACATCGTCTGGATAGAAAAGATGGTCACAAAGGAAGACGCCATTCAGCTGTACAGCCACTGTGCCGTCTTCTGCTGCCCCTCCGTGTACGAGCCATTCGGCATCATCAACCTGGAGGCCATGGCCTGCCGCGCGCCTGTGGTCGCAAGCGCAACGGGCGGCATCTTGGAAGTAGTGCTAGACGGCGAAACCGGCTACCTTGTGCCCTTCGAGGCAGACCCGGTCACCAGCTTTCCGCTCCACCCGGAGCAGTTCGCCCGCGACCTGGCCGCACGGCTCACCGAACTGCTGGCTGACCCTGCCAAGGCGAAGCGCATGGGCGAGGCAGGCCGCAGCCGGGTGGAGCAAACCTTCTCCTGGACCGCCATTGCCGAGCAGACCGTGGCACTCTATCGTTCGCTGACGGAAGTGCATCGGAGCGTCTAAAACAGCGGACAGCGAAGCCCGTAAGAGGGCTCCGCTGCCAGGCTGCAGGCACTTCTATCGACGCCGCTCCCCACCCGAACCCGGTGCCTCATGCGGCTGGCCCTCTGGCCGGGACGGTGGTGCCTGGCGCGTGGCACCGTTGTGGTTCTGGTTGTAGACCTGCCGGCTGTCCGCGTTTTGTTGCCGGTTCACCTGTTGCCGCTGCTGCGCGTTCAGCG
>CALMRM010000042.1:7409-9489 GCA_937871605.1 uncultured Terriglobus sp.
TTCAGAGCACCGCCGTTGGCCACCCGGTCGTTGTGCACGCCCTGATCCACAAAGCCCTGCCGGTTGTTGGCGCGGGCCGCCTCGGCAGAGGTCATCTGGCCGCTGCGCAGGCCGTTTGCCATACGCTGCTGCTGATTGGCCGCGCGGTTGTCCACAGCGTTGGGCTCAATGCGGTTGCCGTTGTGGTTATCGTTGGAGATGTTGCGGCTGGCATTGTTCTGCTCGTTGTTGATCTGCTGCCGCTGCTGGCCTGTCAGGCGACCGCCATTGGCGGCGCGGTCCGCGGCCACCTGTCCATCAATCCGCGACTGCTGTGCCGTGGCGCGCGCTGCTTCGCCGGAGGTCATCTGGCCGGTCTTTAGGCCATTGGCAATGCGCTGGTCCTGGTTGGCCTCGCGCCCGTTGGGTTGGAAGGCGTGGCCCTGCGCGCGATCCTGCGCCGTAATGGGCTGGGTCTGCGCGTGCTGCTGCGCCACCTGGTGGTAGGCTGCGCCGTTGGTCATAGCCATGGTGCCCGGCCTGCCGTGATTGAACGCGGCTAGCTGCGAACGGTCCTGCGAGGCAAAGTTCTGGTGCTGCACCTGATTCGCCGTGGCATCCATATGGCGCTCATTGGCAAACTGCTGCTCCTGCAGCGTGGCTCCGCGATTGATGCCGCCCGGCCCACCGTTATACGACACGTGATTGTTGTTGATGATCGTCGTGTTGTTGATGATCGTGCGGTTCTCATACACGTTGGTCACACGCACACCGCCGAAGTTGGACACGGCACTGTTGTAAAAGAAGCCGCCACCGCGCCACTCGCCACCTGCAAAGCCGACACCGCCATAGCCGAAGCCGTAGTTCACGCCACCATAGAAGCCGACGTGAGGACCCCAGTAGCCAGGATGGAAGCCATACGCGCCACCGGCAAAGCCCCAGTACGCGGGCGTCCACAGCAGCCCGGGTGTGGGCGGCTGCACCCACACACCCGGCACCCAGTAGTAGCCGGCGGGGCCGTACGCCCAGTACCCCGGCGTCCACAGGTAGCCCGGAGCGGGCAGGGGTGGCTGCACGTACACGGGCAGCACGGGCGGTGCAAAGCCGACGGAAATACCAACAAATACGCCAGCATGGGCCAGCGGAACCGCCGCTGCCACAGGCACCGCAACCGCGGCAGCCATCAGAATGGTGCGAACTCCCCTATACGAAACCATGTCGATCTCCCTTGCAAACCCGAGACAGGTCTCGGGTCCGAGGCGGCCCTCTCCGGGTCACGCATACCTCTGACACGAAGCTGCACAGCGAGTTGCACACAAAGCGCGAAACGAAACACCTGTGGCACCATACGGGTAACGCCACCTAGGCATGTCCGTGCCTGGCACGCCTCACCCACTTGTTACCTTGACGGAGCATGGATAGTGACAAAGCTGCCGATTTTGTTCCTGCTGCTCTCTCTTTACCGGCCAGCGATCTCCGCGCAGCAACCTCCTCCAAGCGCGACATTCGACACCGTTTCCATACGGCCCAGCAATCCAGCAAGCAAGGGTTTTGGCTATAACCCAAACCCAAACTCGTTTCAGGCAAAAGGAGTCTCGCTGGGATTTCTTATCCAGCTTGCTTATGACGCAAATGCTTCGGACATCATTGCAATCCCGGTGGATCTCCAGTCATTGAAATTCGACATCCTTGCCAAGGCAGACCCCGACCCTGCTTCGACGTCAGCCCCGCTGCGCTACTCTTCTGAGGCGGGCAGACAGCTGTTTCAGGTGCGGCTGCAGGCCGTGCTGGCAGACCGGTTTCACTTGCGATTGCACCACGCGACGGCGAACAGAGCCGTGCTGAACCTACAGGCGACCAGCCACCTTCACCTTGGTCCCGCGAGTACCCAGAATCCTATGCAGACCTATGGTCCCGGATCCTTGCGCTTCGATTCCACAGACATGGATGGCCTGGCGACGGCGTTAAGCGCTCAGCTGAAAACAAACGTCATCAACCGCACCGGTCTGTCCGGCACGTACAAACTAGAGGTGAAATGGGATGTGCAGCAAGAGGGTGAACCCTTGAGTTATCCTTTTTCGTCCGTCAGCGATGCGCTGCA
>CALMRM010000042.1:9499-11387 GCA_937871605.1 uncultured Terriglobus sp.
CGCTGCAGGAGCAGCTTGGCTTGCGACTGGTACGGGCAAAGGCAGGTGTACCCATCCTGGTCGTTGACAGCGCTGCCGCTCCTTCGCCAAACTGATGCGGTTCATCGTTGAACGTGGCATTGGCTTACCTGGTTGGGGAGGCTGCGGGTGTATGGCAGCGTTGTCGGCTAGGGAGTAGTCGCACCTGTGACCAGGAAGCGGCGGTTCAGCCAGCGGCGTACCGGCTCGTCGTACAGCTTCAGGCAAGCGTACGCGATGGCAACTGCCGTAAGAAAGAGTGCCGCGCCCCACACCACACCCTGCGCTGGTGTCAGCTTGCCGTCGTACACCTTCGCTGTGTAGATGTAGATCAGCGAGTAATGCGTGATGTACAGCGGATACGAGATGCCGCCGAGAAAGCGGCACGCGCCCGTGGCAACGCGCCCCCGGATCTGCTCGCCCGCGCCCATCGCCACGATGAGCGGGAAAACCACAAGGATGACCGCCGCCTCGTACAGCCCATTGCGCCAGCCCGTCTCATGCATGCCGAAGCGCGGCAGCACTAGCGTGAGCACCAGCAGGAGGCTGCACCACACGAAGTTGTGCCGCACGTGGATGCGACGGTGCATCCGCTGCAGCAGCATGCCTGCAAGAAACGGGTAGCACAGCCGCAGAAAGCCGATCTTCAGCTCGAGCGGGTTGAGCGTCCACCCACCCGTAATGTCGCCGCGCGGCGTGGTCAGTAGGTAGTGCGTCAATCCCGCTCCCGCAACGACAGCCAGCGCCCCGAGCACGCGGTTCGACGCCTTGCGCAGGCCCAGCGCGTAGGCGATGTTGGCTATGTATTCAAAGAACAGCGACCACGCCGTGCCCGCCAGCGGCTGCATCTCTTGCCAGCCACGAATATCCATGCCAACCGTGATAGGCAGCACCGTACACCCGATCAGCGCAACCAGCAGCAGCCGCCACACCGGCGTGGTGGCCACCAGCGGAAAGATGGCAGGGCTGGCGCTCCGGTAAAACAGCAGCGCACCCAGCACGGTACCCGCGACGACCATAGGTTGCAGCCGGATGATGCGGCGCTTGAAGAAGTCCCAGAGCGTCATGCCGGGCCGCGATATGCCATTCCGACCTTGGCCAGGCTGCCAGCGGTCGTCATACGCATAGGCAATGACGAAGCCTGAGAGCAGAAAGAAGAAGTCCACCGCCAGGTAGCCATGGTTGATGATCTGCCTGCGGTGATCGCCGCCATTCCACGTCTCGCAGATGTGGAACAGCACCACGGTCATGGCCGCGACGCCGCGCAGACCATCCAGCACCTCAAAGTGCTGCTTGGACTCGATGCGTGGTGCGGGCTGGCTCACGACGAACACTCCAGGAAACGTCAGGCACATGCTACAGGCCAGCGCACCAGGCAGGCCACTGCCTATACTGTGGCAAGCCGGCGCGCTGCCAGATCCGGCCCTCAGGAGAGACGATGCAGCTTCCCAAATACTCGCTCGGCATGGGCGACCGGTTTGCCCACCAGGCCAGAGCGCAACTGCAGGCGTGCGTGCTGGCGGGCGAGGCCGGTGTGGACATCGCGCCGGTATGGAACAAATCGAACCGCGAACACCTCATCATCGGGTCAGAGCCGGGGGACACGCGGGCTGCGGCGGATGCCGCCGTGCAGGCGCTCCGCTGGACAAAGCCGTACTTTCTGGACGCCGATCACATCAATCTTTCCACCTATGAACGCTTTGTGGCACCGTGCGACTTCTTCACCATCGATGTGGCCGATAACATCGGCCAGAAGAGCGACGACGCGGAGATCGCGAAGTTTGTGGAGCGCCACCTCGAATTGGTCGGCAGCGTCGCCATCCCGGGTGTGGCGGATCCGTTTGAGTTGGACCGCGCGTTTGTGGAGCGG
>CALMRM010000043.1:0-5760 GCA_937871605.1 uncultured Terriglobus sp.
CCCCGCCACAGGTCAGCTGCTCCTGTACATACTGAAACGGCCGAGAATCCATCATGCAACAGGTGGCACATTGGGACCGGACGACGCTTCCTGCCCTTGATCGTACGCTGTGCCCGCATTTGGCGGATAGCCCTGGCCTGCCGCGGGAGGGTACGTTGGCAGTGCGACAGGATCTTCGGGAATGGCGATCCAGCAGATGATGTACGCAAGGACACCGCCACCACCGAACAGCACCAGGGCAACCAGCACCAGGCGGACCAGCGTTACATCCCAACCATACGCGCGCGCAAAGGCAGCACACACGCCTGCAAGCTTGCGGTCATAGCGCGGGCGAAGCAGTGGTCGATCCATACATCCACCTCCATGTTGCCGTAGTCATTTTTGCATACGGCTGCGAGGACTACGCACCAAATGTAGTAACGGTTCCCTGCTGCATTACGAACCCGTGTACGGCGACCGCATGTATTTGCGCGCGTCGGCTGCCTGCGACTGGTCGCCTCCCGGCGCGGCAGCCAGGCGGTACTGCTCCATCGCGTCCTCGCGCCGATGCAGCAGGTCATACATCATGCCTGCGGCCACTGCCGCCCGCTTACGCATCCAGTCACTGCAATTCGGCTGTGCTGCTGCTTTGCGATAGCTAATGGCGGCATCGCTGCTGTGGCCCTGGCCACGCTCCGTCTCACCCAGGCCAAAATAGGCGAGCTGCAACCGCGGCTCCACGAAGTACCCGGGCTTCGCCGCATCGTCCAGCACTGCATGGTACAGGGCAATGGCCTCAGGCCCGTGCCCCGCGTCCTTCATCAGGTTGGCCTCTTCCAGCCGAAACAAAAAGTCGTGTGGGTACTGCTTCGCCAGTCCCTGCGCCACGGTAAATGCCTCTGCGTAGCGGTGCTCATGCCGCAGGAACAACGAGAGCGCCGTTTGTGACGGCACACGTGTGATGGTGCCGTGCGCAGCGGATTCTCGCAGCAGGGCGAGCCCCTGCTCCTTGTTGCCGCCGAGACCAGCAATGCCCACAAGCATACGTACAAAGCGGGGCAGGCTGGCTACCGCAAACTGCTGGATGCCAATCGCCATTTTGGCATCAGCGTAGTCAGGGTCCAGCTTCAGCACTGATTCACTATCGTTGCGCGACTGCAAGCCCTGCCGCGCCGCGCCGGCAAAGGTATGGTCCACAAATGTGACCCAAGCGGCATGCATGCCGCGGGCGTAGCCACGGGCAAAGTAAGCATCCTTGTCATTGGGGTTGGCCTTGATGCGCGCGTCGGCAAGCTCCACGGCGTGCGTAGTCAGTCGCTCGACCTCTTGCTTCATACTGTCCGGTACATCGGACTTGTGGCTGGAACTTAAAAAATGTTCATGTGCATAGTACGTGGTATCGAGCAGGTCCTGCCGATAGAGTTCGCGAAAGATGGTGTCCGTCAACAGGTACCCTACGGCCATGGGATCGTCGGGGTGTGCCTTTGCGACACTCTCAAACCGCTGCATGGCACCGTCGAAATCCAACACATAGAAGTGCTGAAAGCCATCTCGAACAACCGGGTCCAGATTCAACCGGTCTGCGGTCTGACCGGCAGCACAGGCAGAAAGGCTGCAGAAGCCAAGTACGACATTTAACAGGGCGTGCCGAGCGAAGAGGTGCAACATGACAGTAGGGTAGACCCTAGACGGCCGATGAAAGTAGGTCTTGGCGCAATTGACGGCGACTGTCGAGAAGCATACGGTTGCAACTGAGAGGCAGCGAGTGCCATGACGCGCACACGACTTCTTCAACTGCTGGTCCAACAGGCGCGCAGCAACGGATTTGACTTCCGGAAGTGGTTTACCCACCACGTAGGCATACCCTGGACCGGACCAGAGCACGCCGTGGAGTGGCTGAGCCGCAGCGAACGCTCAAGCATTCTGCTGTTCTCACATCATTTTGCAGAGCATTTCTGGCGCAGTGGTCGGCGCGTAACGTTTCTGGTGCCTGCGCAGCAGTTCCAGCGGGTCGCAGCAGACGGCTCTATCCAAAGCATCCATCGCAAGGCGCACCTGCGGCAGTCCAGCCGTAGCAACGTTTGGCAGTTTCATTTGCGTGAAATGGCGGCGGCGGCACAGCCACTCCGCTATATTCGACGCTTCCTCATTGTGGATGAAGCCGTCGGCGAGGCGCTCGCGACGCATCTGCCGGCGAGTGACGTGGATGCACCCGAGGACGACGGGCAGCGCGCCTAGCCCCGCCTGCTCTATGGCACAGCGATGCCGAGCTTGCCAAGCGCCTTTCGGGACGCTTTGTCGTGGTCGCCACCTGGATCCAGTTGCAGGCAAGCGCGATAGTTCATCACGGCTTCGTCGCGCTTGTTCAGCCTGCTGGCACTTTCCGCCAGGAAAAAGCGCGCATCCGGATCATCTGGCGCGCGGTCGGCGGCATCTTTGAACCGTAGGTAGGCCCCTTGGGTGTTACCGTCCTTGGTATAGAACAGCCCCACCTTCAAGTCATCTGCCACACGCGTCTGCTCCAACTTTTGCCGTGCTGCAGAGCTATCGCCGCGGCTGCCGAGATCCTTTAATCGAGCCGACTTAACAGGGGCACTGGGCGCTGCAGTAGTTGGTGCAATATCGTCATCCATATCACCTTGGCTGGCACTACTCGTACCCGGCGGCAGGCCTTCACCACTGCTACTGCTCGAAGACGAGCCTTCGTTGCCACCCCGCCCCAGCGGACGCTCAGACGACGCGGGCGGATCGGGTACATCACCGGTAGGCATCTCCGGCAGCGCGGTACCCGCTGGCTTGGTGTCCTGGGTGTGCGGCGTGCCATCTGGATCGGTACCGTGCTTCGAATCCTCTACTGGAAAGGCGAAGTCTGCCGCTGACGTGGGTGCTTTCGCAGCCGAACTGCCGGATGTAGGCGCTTGCTGGGACTGACACGCTGCCGCCTTTGAACCGGGCTTGCAGGCGGCATCCGGTGCCTTGCCGCTCTGTGCTATGGCGGGGAGACTAGCCGCTACGGCCAGCAACAGGCAGGCAGGCCCTTGGCTCAAGCGGTTCCGCTGGTCCGGTCGCGGTATGTTGTGGTTTGCCATGTGTACCTGCAGGATTAGACGCAACCTCTCTGCCTACGGCCAGTTATACTCTCGGACACATGCTGCCTCGACTCTTTCTGCGTTCATCGCCAGTGCACGGCTGCGGCTGCTACACGCTGGACGCCGTGCGGGCCGGCATGCGCGTCGCCGAGTACGACGGACCACGCATGCCCAAAGCGGAAGCAGACGAGCGCTATCGTGACCGCGACATCACCTATCTATTCGGCGTGGCAGACCGCGACACCGTCATCGATGGGTTTGGCACGGCCATGTTCATCAACCACCATTGCGAGCCAAACTGCCAGACAGAGGAGGACAACGGCCACATCTATGTCGTTGCCCTGCGCAACATAGCCGCGGGCGAGGAGCTGACCTACGAGTACCACCTGTACGACAGCGACGAGGACGACCAGCCCTGCTACTGCGGCGCAGACACGTGTAGAGGCACCATGTTCAGCGACAAGGAAGTAAAGCGCAGAAAAAAGCTGGGCCTGCCGCTGACGCTGCGGAAGAAAACTCGGGGACGCGCTTCGCGGGCGTAGTGTGGAGGGCAAGCCACCTCGCCGCACTGCGGTGAGTGCTCCGGCGCGACAGCCGCGCTGTGCTGCCACAGACCGTGTCGGAAAAAGTCGCAGGAAGACCACGAAATTAGCTGGTGCGTTCCCCGGGCCTGCGGTCTGGTGTTGCGCAATGTACGCAGAGCCGGGGCACCGTTGCGCAGCCTGCCGGAGCAACTCTCTGCATCGCTGATTGCGAGGACGCCTGTGGATGGACGAGTGGCACTGCTTTACCTCATCTCCTTTGCCGGATTTGTCATGGTTGCGGGCGGCATGTGGCTGCTTTACAAGCAAAAGATCTACATCGATAAGGAATCGAGCCAGGCCATCGAAGTCAGCCTGCCAGGAGACCTGAAGTTTAAAAGCAACTACCCTGCGCTGGCGCTCTTTGTCCTGGGCTTTTTCCCGCTGGTCTACCCCACCAGCCAGTTCACAAAGCTGCCGGAATACCCGCACGTTGTCCGTATTCAGTTGCAGGGCATACCGAACAATGGCATCTACCCGGCGGCGGTGTACGCCTCGGTTAAGCCGCAGGCTGTCCTACAGGATGGCGATTCCTTCAGTGTGGAGGTGCCTTTTGTAGGTGATGCAAGGGACCAGAAGTACAAGGTGTTGCTGGTGGCAAATAAACAGCTGCTCGATACACAGACGATTACGAACGAGGTAAAGAGCGGCAGCAAAAGTATCCCAGTGCACTTCACGCCCGCCAAGGTCGCACCATCCAGTTTCCAGACGGTCACCACACCAGACCCAGGAGGCTTTAAGTGAGGCTCCTGGGTGCAGGTGCAATCGCATTCAGCGCCATGCTGTGTGGGGCGCTCCAGGCGCAGACTTTCGCGGCAGTCATTGGTCGCGTGGTGGACAGCGCTCAACACAGCATCCCCAATGTGCAGGTGAGACTGCGCCCGCCTGCCAACAGTGATCTGGGCGACCAGATTGTTTTGAGCTCCGGAGATGGTCAATTCTCGTTCCCGCGCGTCCAGAACGGACCGTACCTTTTAGAAGTTTCACAGTGGCCCTACCTCCTGTACCGGCAAAAAATAGATGTGCCGTTGCCGCCGCTCAACCTTGTCGTTCAACGCAAGTAACACATCTTCCGTTCGCTCGTGCCGACGGTAAAATGGAAGTATGCCGTACCAGGTACTCGCCCGCAAATACCGGCCGCAGCGCTTTGCCGACGTCGCAGGGCAGGACCACGTTACGCGCACTCTGCAAAACGCGCTTGAGCAGGGCCGCATCGCGCATGGCTACATCTTCAGCGGGCACCGCGGCATCGGCAAAACCACCATCGCCCGCATCCTGGCGGCGGCACTCAACTGCCAGCGGCTCATCGGCTCTCCGGAGCGGCCCACCCCGGAGCCGTGCGGTACCTGCGACAGCTGCCGGGAAATCCGCGCGGGCAACGCTGTCGACGTGATCGAGATCGACGCTGCTACCAATCGCGGCATTGACGAGATACGCGAACTGCGCGACGCCGCCCGCTACCGTCCCGCGCGCGACCGATACAAAATTTACATCCTGGACGAGGCGCACCAGATCACCGATGCGGCCTTTAACGCCCTGCTCAAGACGCTGGAGGAGCCGCCCGACCACATCGTCTTTATGATGGCGACGACCGAACCGGAGAACATACCGCAGACCATTCGTTCGCGCTGTCAACACTTCAGCTTCCATGCCGTCAAGCTCGACGACATCCTGAACGAGTTGCGCGGCATAGCGGCGCACGAGGGCGTGCTGGCCGACGAAGGCGACGGTTCCATGCGCGACGCGCTTTCCATCATGGATCAGGCCATCGCCTCTGCGCCGGTAGTGGATGGCAAAGCTGAGCTTTCCGCCAGCGAAATCCGCGACCTCATGGGTACCGTTCCCAACACGGTATTTGAGGAGGTCTTTGAGTCCATTGCGCGCGCCGACGCAGCAGCCGTTATGGGCACAGTAGGCCGCTTGCTGGACGCCGGCAACTCTGCTTCTCAAATTGGTCGACAGTGTGTACGCTACCTGCGCAACTGCGTCATGGCGAAGGTTTCTGGCCTGACTGAGGCGCAGAACACGAGCGACCTGCTGCAGATTTCCCCGGACGAACGCCGCCGTACCGTCCGTTCCGCCATGCTCTTTACCGAAGAGGAACTGGCGCG
>CALMRM010000043.1:5770-11460 GCA_937871605.1 uncultured Terriglobus sp.
GTCATGCTGCGCACCTTCGACGACCTGGGTTTTCGGCAGGAGCAGCGCCTGCACTTGGAATTAGGTCTGCTCAAGCTGGTTCACCTGCAGCGGCTCGTGCCCATGCAGGACTTCCTTGCGCAGCTGCCGAAGCCCTCAGCAGCAGTGGCACGGCCTGTCCCTGCACCTAGGCCTGCTGCGCCCTCGCCAACACGCCCGCCGGCATCGCCCGCTACTGCGTCCGCTCGCTTCTCGTCAGGCACGACCACGCCATCCGCTGCAACGCACGATCACGCACAGCGCGGTGAGCAGTTGCAGGGCAGCGGCACACGGGCGCAACAATCGCAGCAGTCCACAGCTTCTGCTCAGCTGGACACAACGCCTGACCTTGCGCAGCATCCCACGCCCCCGCCACCAGCAAATCCATTTGGCGCTCGCGAAGCGTCGTTCGCATCCAGCGTCACGCCGCAACGCCCAGTGTCCACACCGGTTGTTGCGGCTGAGCCTGCACCAATTCTCACGTTGCCAGAGCCGGTAAACGCCGCTGAGGGTGTGCTCTCTGAGCTGAACGCCGCAGAGCAGCCCGAGCCACCGTCCCCGGCAGACCCAGGAGCGACAGAGCCCGCCACCTCAACGGAGCCGAACGCCGCCACGCTGCAGGCTGTAGCTATTGAGGCACTCTTCGCCACCGGCAAACACAACTCTGCGGCAGAGCAACTGGAGACCTCCACTTGGACGCTGCACGATGGAGAGGTACGCATCGCGACCAGCCTGTCTAAACCCATGCTGCCGATGATCTTTCGCCCCGACGTGGAAGCTATCGTTAAGTCAGCATTGCGTGATGGTGGCCTGCCCGTTGCACGCCTTGTTTTCGAAGCGGGTGCACTGGACACCAAGCCAAAGACGCCTAAAAAGCCGCGCACTGGCTCAGCCCAGGCTCGCGCGCTGGAGCACCCCACCGTGCAGGCGGCACAGAAGTTGTTCAACGCAGAGATTACAAATGTTTTCGATCTGCGCAAAGAGTAGAGAGGTCCACCATGGATATGAGTAAGCTGCAGGAGATGATGGGCCAGGCGGAGCACATGCAGGCACAGATGGAGCAGGCCATGGCAACCACAACCGCCGAAGCAAGTAGCGGCGGCGGTCTGGTGACGGCGCGTGTCAACGGTAGAAAAGAGTTGCTGCGCCTCCGCATCGATCCTACCGCCATGAGCGCCAGCGGCAGTGACGTGGAAATGCTGGAAGACCTGATTACCGCAGCGGTGAATGAGGCCGGGCGACAGGTGGACGCACAGATGCAGGTTACCAGCCAGGGTATGCTAGGCGGCATGGACCTGGGAAAGCTGCTTGGCTGACGTGCTTCGTTCTGTGTGGTCCCGCGCTGCCATACTGGCCTGTGCCACGGCATGTGCGGGAGTGCGGTACATTACTGCTCAAATCGTCCCGCCGAGTGCAGCCCAGCCTGCGAAATCGCAGGTGTCGCTGCAAAGCACCGTGCAGCAGATCGTAGAGAAGCACCATGGCAGTGTGGCCCTCTTCGCGCAGCAATTGGGCACGGACAAACAGATCGCCGTAGACGCAGACAAACCGGTGCAAACCACCAGCACCATCAAGTTAACCCTGCTGTGGACGCTGCTTCGTGACGTCGCGCTTGGCCGCGCGCGCTGGAATGAGCCCATTACGCTGCATACGGGCGAAGGGGTTGCGGGAGCGGGCGTGCTGAACTTTTTCGACGCTCCCGTGACACTGACGCTCAAGGATGTCGCCACCATGATGGTGATTCTGAGTGACAACACGGCGACTAACCTGCTGCTC
Source organism: uncultured Terriglobus sp. (assembly GCA_937871605.1). Taxonomy (GTDB): domain Bacteria; phylum Acidobacteriota; class Terriglobia; order Terriglobales; family Acidobacteriaceae; genus Terriglobus. The sequence goes on from CALMRM010000043.1 coordinate 7,565, forward strand.
GACCGCTTCCCCACCGCGACGATCAACGCAAACATGACCGCGCTAGGCTTGCGCAACACCTGGTTCTACAAAAAAGTTTCCGTTCCCGCCACCGAGTCCATGCCCGCGGACCAGCCAAAATTCGGGCTCGGCAAAAGCACACCGCGCGAGATTGCCTCTGTTCTGGAGCGCATTGGCCGCTGCGACCTGAACCTGCCTGGCCAGCCCGCGCTCGACCAAATAAAGGCAGACGCGGCATGCACGGTCGCACTCGACATGCTGCGCAGTCAGTTCTACCGCGATACCATTCCACGCTACCTGGACACACTCAACAGCATGGGCACAGGCAGCGGCATCGCCAGCAAGACTGGCTCGCTGAATGCCACACGCTCAGACGTGGCGCTAATCGCAGGCAAGTCGGGCCCGATCGTGCTTGCCATCTACACCTACAACAACGCCGACCACGGTTGGAGCGTGGACAACGAGGGCGAGTTGACCATCGCAACGCTCGCCAGGGCAGTCGTCGACGCGTGGTCACCCACTGGCCTTGACGGCAAGCTGCTGGTCCCTGGCCTCGGTTTGCGCGGAAGTGTTACCAGCGCCCCGCAAATGCCCATGGCAGAGGGCACGCGCTAAGATGGAACGCTTTGCTCAACCCATGGCTCGCCTCATCGACGAGCTGCGTAAGCTGCCGGGGGTGGGCACAAAAAGCGCGCAACGGCTTGCGTTCCATATTTTGCGCTCACCCGACGCGGATGCCGAAGCACTCTCCACGGCCATCCGCGCGTTGAAAGCTCAGCTGCGCCTCTGTTCTATCTGTAACAACGTGACTGACGTAGACCCCTGCATTTACTGCAGCAGTCCAACACGCACGCACGCCACGGTCTGCGTCGTAGAAGAGCCGACCAGCATTGCTTCGGTTGAAAAGACTCGTGGTTACCACGGCGTTTACCACGTGCTGCACGGCACGCTATCACCCCTGAATGGCGTCGGGCCCTCCCAATTGCGGACGGCTAACCTCTTTGATCGCTTAGGCGGGATCGAAGAAATCATCCTTGCCCTCTCGCCCACAGTGGAGGGCGAAGCCACGGCCCATTGGCTCGCCGGTGAATTACACCGCGCCAGTGCAGACCACCCGCTGCGCATCACCCGCATCGCCACCGGCGTGCCCGCAGGCAGCGACATTGAATACACCGATGAAGTGACCATGAGCCGGGCCATGGAAGGACGACGGGAAGTTTAAAGCTGACGTAACGGATGGCGACGACTTCACAACATCTGAACGTAAGGCCAGCGATGACGAGACGTGGCGGGGCATGAGCAGCTCAGTAATCCAAGCGACTGTGACCGTTTCTGGACGTCAAATGAGCGGAATACTGCGACGGCACTCAAGCTCTGGCGAGTACCTGGTCAGCGGAACGACCATGCTACAGCCACGGGAGCAAGCAGTCGTTCAGAATCTAATAAGCTGTACTCTTTGGATTGGTTGGTTGCGGGGGTAGGATTTGAACCTACGACCTTTGGGTTATGAGGCTCTTAACATCAACGAAACAAAGGACTTTTGCGCCGTGACTGGACGCAAAATGCCTCAGACGGAGCGGTGAGGAACGGCAGGTAATCCTTATTGTGGGCTTACTGTGGGGTTGCCATACGACTTCTGAAGGCCTGCAGCGATCGTCTCTCCGAAGGTGTCTTGCGGCGTGAGGCAGTCAAACATCGACCGCCAGCTTCCGAGCGCGCGCGTTGCGTAGTCGGCCATCAGGGCGGCGTACTGGCGGGGCGGCAGTTCCAAGGCTAAGGCCAGCGTTTCGGCGAACGGATGCACGGCGGCAGGCGTGGCCAAACCCATGTCGTGCGGAACATTGCCGAAGCGCTCCGGATGCAGCAGTCGCGCCACCAATGATTGGCAATCCCCTTTGTAGCCTCGCAATGCGTCGGCCCGATCCTCTGCTAGGGTCACGATTCCCACGGCTACCGTGTTGTGTTGGGATAGGTCCCACTCTGCCCCGGCGCTGCGCATGCGCATAAACTCCACGCCAGCACGCACTATGCGGTCGCGGGTCGGTCGGCTTGCACCGCGAACGGCGTCGATGTCGGTTACAGTGAGCCCGGCCAGCATCGTCTCTACCAAATCCTTCGCCATTTCTGACAGGCCGCCTTCCGCTGTGAAGAATGCCGACCGCTTACGGGCGTCTACGATCCCCGCGAGACTGAGAGCTTCTGCAATCTCTCTGCCTCGCATGCGCATCAGTTCACGCACGCTGCAGCGCTCTGGTATTTCCGAGACGATCGCCGTGAGCCGGTCGGTAAGGGCGGGCGTCATCATCCGGGCGAAGCCGATGGACTGCTCACTGAGACTCATTCCCTGCCCTGGATCGCGGTTCATTTCCATGCCGTAGCGGGCAAGGTCTGAGGCAGTGGCCACGTCTGATTCCAGCACGCGCACGAGGATAGGAGCCTGCATGCGAGAGAGGGCTGCGACGTCTAGACCAAACGGCACCGCACGCGAAGCCATCTCCGACTGCACGGGGCCGTACTGGCCGCGGCTGATGGCCAGACGCATACTCTGCGTTCTGCCATTGCCGGAAAGCACCACACCATCACCGCGGACGATCGGCGGCCCATCCACCGGCAAAACGCTGTCGGTGAGCAGTTGCCAAGGGTCCAGATTGGCCGCGCGGGCTTCGACGGCGCTCTGCAGCTCGTATTCCGCGCCGTAGTCGCGTGGCTGGGCGTCCACCGGGTACCGCCCGTCGCGCTCGTACCGGGTTCCGGTGTGCGATGTGACTGGCCAGGCCGCTTCGACGGCAGCATATCGCACCGGCAAAGACTCTCCGGAGTTGAGGACCACGCGACCAGGCCGACCCCACACGATCCGAGTCGCTGGGATCGCGGCCTGCGGCTCCGCTGGCACATCTATGCGCTGGCGGTTGGCTGCAGCCATGTTGCGCAGGCGCAATGCGCGGTCATGCCGCATCTTTCAGCCCCATAAGCACGTACTCGAATGACTCGCCGTCCTGCAGGTTGTGCATCACCCACAGGCCAGGACCGTTGCCGACCGCTGCGAAGTTTAGGGTCACATCCCCGTCGAGCAGCGAAAGGGCATCCAGCAGGTACTCGCCGCGGAACAGGTGCGAGATGGGCGGGAACGGTTGACCGCTGGACACCGGCAGCAATTCGTCATTCTCGCCCATGGAGGCGTCTGCGGAGTGCAGCTTCAGACTGTCTGCGCTCACGGTGAAGCGCACAACCTTACCGCTATTGTCTGCCAGGCTCAGGCACCGCTTCACTGCGTTCTGCAGAGACTCCGCTGAAAGTGTCACACTGGCCTGCACACCCTTTGGCAAGACTCGCCTGTAGTCCGGAAACTTTCCCTTCTCTACGACGTGCACAAAGTCCGTCGTCACTTGCGGGCCGCTGAGCCGCACGAAGATGGATTCTTCCGACGCCGCTACACCGCATGTGTCTTCTGGCTGAGCTGCGCGGGCGCTGACGGCTTTAAGCAGTGCGGCTGGCAATAGCCACGATTGCGGTGCGTCACTGCATGGTGCCGAGTACCTGGACAGCCTATGTCCGTCTGTAGCAACGAGATTCGCCTTGCCGTCTGCAATCTCCAGCAGCGCGCCCCTCAAGACGGCGTTGCCCTTATCGCCAGCCACCGCGAAAAGGACGTGTCGCAGCATCCGGTCAAACAATCCGGCAGGCATCGAGTAGTCGAGACTGGAAGGCGCGGACGGCAGTTGTGGGTAGGCATCGGCCTTTAGCGTCGCAAGGCGAGCGCTGGAGCCCCCACACCGCAGTGAGACGTCGCGCGTGCCGGGTGCAAGGTCGACCGCATCGCCCTCCAGCAGTCGGGCGAAGTCTGCAGTGCGGCGGCCAGGCATGGTGAAGGCCTCCACTGGGCAGACGTCTTGTAC
>CALMRM010000044.1:0-1337 GCA_937871605.1 uncultured Terriglobus sp.
GCTTCTAAACTCTGCCTGTTGAACGGATGGCGGCCATGCAGTGGTGCAAGGGTGGCACGACCGCCATCGAACGGGCTTACACCGGCGCGACGACTTCGAACGGGCGCATCATCTCGTTGTCTTCGTGCTCGAGGATGTGGCAGTGCCACACGTACCGGCCCACGTACCCGTCGAATTTGACGATGATGCGCGTGCTGGCACCGGGTGTCGCGCGTACGGTGTCTTTCCAGCCGGCCTCGTTCGCGTCGGGCGGTACCGCCTCAGACATATACGTCAGCTTGTTGTCGTAGGTGTAAGCCGAAACATCGATTCGACGCCGGTCGAGTATCTGGAACTTGACCAGGTGCAGGTGGATGGGATGTGTATCGTCGGTCAGATTCATCAACTCCCAAATCTCCGTTGAGCCCAGCACCGGCTTTTCTGAGACAGGCTCGTGCCAGCGTTTGCCGTCCAGCAGGTGCAGCATGGGCTCGTCTACCAGGTTGTCCAGCTCTTCCAGCGTGAGCCGGCGTGTCTTGACGGCACTCGCTTCCGGCATGCGGGTGATGGCGCGCAGCGTCTGCGGCAGGGCGCTTGTGTCCTTGACTGGAATGTCCGCTACGCGGAACTGCATCAGCGTGGACGGGTAGTTCTTGAGCAGCAGCGTTTGACCGCGGTGCTTTGCGAAGTCGATGACGACGTCTGCACGTTCGCCCGGTGCAACGGTCACCCGCTGCAGCTCCACGGGTTCGCACAGCAGACCCTGGTCGCTGCCAATCTGCTGAAAACGGACGCCTTGATCGAGCATCAGGAAGTAAAAGCGCGCGTTGGAGGCGTTCAGGATGCGGAAGCGGTACGTGCGCGGCTGTACGTCCAGATACGGCAGCAGCTTACCGTTGAGCAGCGTGGCGTTGCCCATGAACTCCGGGATCCACGGCGAGTTCTTCAGCTGGCCCACGGGATAATACAGCTGGCCGTCCTGCCGGAACATGCGATCCATGAGGACGAGCGGTACCTCGAACTCGCCCCTTGGCAGGTTCAGGCCATCTTCCACCTCATCCCGAATGACGTACAGGCCGGCCATGCCCGCGAAGATGTTCAGCCGGTTCACGCCCATGGCGTGGTCGTGATACCAGAGCTGCGTTGCATCCTGCTGATTGGGATAGTGGTACCGGGCAGACTTGCCGGTTGGAAACCAGGACTCTGGCCAGCCATCGTGCTCTGGCCGCACGCGTGCGCCGTGCACATGCATGACGGTTCGCGTTTCTGGAATGTTGGTTTCCGCGCCCATCAGGTTGCGATCGACGGGCAGAAAATGCTTCAACGGCAGGCGATTCTGCCATTCAATGTCGATCGCG
>CALMRM010000044.1:1347-10636 GCA_937871605.1 uncultured Terriglobus sp.
GCCCAGGCACGCTGTCACCGAACCCCCAAAAGCGTGTTGGGGGCACATCGCGGTGGACTTTTGTGTAGAACTCGCGAGCTGCCAGCGTGTAGAGGGGAACGCCCGCTGCCGTGCTGACGGGCTTCGCCGTGACGGGCGTGGGCAGCGCATCCACAAAGGGCGCGAGACGGTCCGGGTCCACCAGCGGCGGGGCGGGTGGCATGGGCGGCATGTGGTGCTGCATCTGCGCCAGCGAGCGATACCTGGCAGCAGAAAAAGCGGCGGCGGTCGTTAGACCACCGCCGATCAGGAGTTTTCGTCGGGTAAAAGGTCGCATCGCTTCCTGTGCTGGTTACTGCGGCTGTCCCGTGGTGGGAGAAAGCAGCAGGGTTGACGCGTTCGGGGCTGCCGTCTGCGTAAAGTCGAACATGGCGTTGATGGGGTTTGCCGTGGCGTCGAACGACCCGCCACCGATGCGGCCCAGGTTCCAGTTGTCTTCGATAAAGCGGGTGATGGAGGTCTGAATGGTGAACGTGTGATCCACGTAGTTGGCCTTCGCCCAAGGTGAGACGACCAGCAGCGGCGTGCGTACGCCCGGGCCGCAGCGCCCATTCACAGGCTGACCGTTGGAGTTGGGACCGGGCAGAACCGCAGTGGTGCCGGGCGTGCCGCAGGTGAACGCACCGGAAAGTGCGTCAGACGTGGAGAACGAGCCGTTGGTGGTAGGTGCTATCTGGTGGTCGTACCAGCCGTCAGAATCGTCATAGGCAAGAATGACCGCGGTGGTGCTCCAGAACGGCGATTGCTGCAGGGCATTGATCGTGTTGACGATGAAGGCCTGCTCGTCCAGCGGATTGGAGTTGCCGGGGTGCCCATCCTGGTACGACGGTGCCTTTAGGAAGCTGACCGCGGCGAGATTGCCCGCTGCCAGGCCGTCGTAAAAGTCGTGCGTGTCGTACTGGTGGTTGCCCGCGTCGCCAGTCTGGCCCACGGTCGCACCGCTGGTGGGCCGGGTGTGGGCCGGGTTGCGTGTGCTGGCGTAGTACTGAAACGGCTGGTGGTGGTCGACGTAATCCGTTTCGGTCAGGCCGGTGATGGGCGACACGGTGCTGCGATGGCAGCCGGTCGTGCCGTTCGGGTTCGTCACGGTCAGATCAAAGCCGCCCTGGAACCATCCCCAGCTCAGGCCCTTGGCGTTCAGCAGGTCGCCGACGTTTTTGCCAGACAACTCTGCGTTGAAGGAGGATGTGCTGGAGCAGATGTCGTAAAGCGCCTCAGCATCGCCAATCATGGTGTAGCCGCCCTGGCCGTCTGCAACTTCGTTGGACGACGGGTAATTGGTCGCGGTCGCCTGCACCAGGCCGTTGGTCTGGCCGGCGATCAGGTTAATGGCGCCCGGCGTGGACGGCCCAAAGTTCGAGTTGTAGGAGTTGTCGCTCAGCGCGTAGTGCTGGGCATAGTTCCACACGCCTGTCACGGTGTTGCCGTCAAAGTAGCCCATCACCAAGCCGGTGGTATTGACCACTGCCGGGTACGCGACTGGAGTGTTACCCGCCTTGCCGGTCTTTGACGGGAACAGGTCCATCTGGCCGAGGTCGAACGATGCCTGCTCAGGCCCATAACTGTGGTTCTGGCTGGCGGTCAGCGCCTGGTCGCGATTGAGGCGAAAGGGAGTGGACGCGCCGGAACCATTCGCGGTGTTCAGGTTTGGATTGTTGGTCATCAGAGACCCGGACAGGCCATTAATGGCAGGTGTACCGGCCGCGGCGCGAAAGCGCGGCTGCCCCGGCGGGTTGACTGCATTTGGATACGTGCCGAAGTAGTGGTCAAATGAGACGTTCTCACCAAAGATGACGACAACGTGTTGGATGGGTGTGGTCGTGGTCTGCGCAGCCAGCGGAATGCCTGCGAGCATACCAAGCGTCACGGCGACGCTGCCAAGGGCGGGTAACAAAGTACGCACGGTCTTTCTCCTTAGAAGGTGCAGTCTGAAGTGGCAGGGTGGATCAGGCCTTTTTCACAAGGCGGCGAGCACCGAGGGCAAGTACCGGGAGCATGCCTTCCGCGACAAGCAGGAGGCTTGAGGGTTCCGGCACGGGCGAGACCTGCGCCGCTGCTGAAAGCTGAACGTCGTCGATGGCCAGGCCGGAGTAGTTGACATTGCTCAGTGCCTGCGTGATCCGCAGACCGTAGATGTCGCTGGTGGTGTCACGCACCACGTAATAGCCATTGCCGGTGTTCACAGTGCTTTGTGTTGCGGGGAGATTCTCGAAAAAGGCAGGGCCAAGATTCACACCACCCGCGCCAAGGGCCTGAATGGTGACGGTCACCGGATCGGAGTCCGCGATGCCGACGCCAATGGCGGAGTAGCCGCCTGTCAGCAAGACGGTCAGGTTTGCACTGCCTGCGGCACTGTTGTCGTAGAGTTCGTTTGGGCCACTCTGCGTGCTGTAGGGCAGCACAAGGAGGCCGTCGGGGCTGGAGATGGACACGCCAGCGGTGCTGTATGTGGTCGCGTAGCTGGTGTTTGCAGCTAATGCGTCGAAGTTGATGAGTGTTCCACCCAGGCTGGCCACCTTTGTGGGTGTCGCCAGCTGGCTGTTGCTGGGTTGCTGAACTGTAAGTACCGGTGTTGCGTGCGCCACCGCAGCCGCCAGCACGAGCGCCAGGCTGCCAATCCACTTGCCATTCATTGTCCAGGGTTCCTTCGCGTCCCGTTTGTGTCTCTTCCTGGGACACTCAAAGAACTAAAAGGCTTATGTGACACCCATGTTACGGGCGCGTGAAACTTACGGGGAGCTTCTTGTATGCGCAGAAAACGTGAAATCACTGCCTTCCTGAGTCCTAAGCTCTCCCGAATGTGGCACGTTTCACGCTGCCGTAACACTTATGCAATATAGGAGACGTAACCTCACACCGTCCCACTGAGGTGCTCCTTGGCTACAGCTGCTCCCGCGGTTCAACCCGCGCCGTCCTCGATACTGGATCAGAAGCTCAGCAACAACAAGCCAGCCAAGTGGGGCGTAGCTGCCTTTACCCTGGTTCTCGTTGGCGGGTTGATCTATATCGTCTCCCGTCTTTCGATCGATCTGTCCCCAGTGCACCTTGCGTCGGTGTTTCCGTACGTTCTGCTTGGAACTGCGCTGCTCATTGCGCTGGGTTTCGAGTTTGTGAACGGCTTCCACGACACAGCAAACGCTGTTGCGACCGTGATTTACACCCACTCCCTTGAGCCGCACATCGCGGTGGTGTGGTCTGGCCTGTGGAACTTCATTGGCGTACTGACCAGCTCTGGCGCTGTTGCCTTTTCTATTGTGGCGTTGCTGCCGATTGAGTTGATTCTTAAGGTTTCCCAGGGATCGGGCTTCGCCATGGTCTTCGCTCTCCTCACGGCGGCGGTGCTTTGGAATCTGGCCACATGGTGGCGTGGGCTGCCGGTTTCCTCATCGCACACCATGATTGGCTCGGTGCTGGGTGTTGGTTTGGCGAACCAGTTCATCAACGGCCGTACGGGCACCTCTGGTGTGGATTGGGAACAGGTCACCAATGTCTTCAAGGCGTTGATCTTTTCGCCACTCATCGGCTTTGTGCTTGCAGCGCTGTTGTTTTTCCTGTTCAAACTGGTGGCACGCGATCCGCGGTTGTATAAGGCTCCAGAGGGCAATGACCCGCCGCCAATGTACATCCGTGCGCTCCTGGTCTTGACGTGCACCGGTGTCAGCTTTGCGCATGGGTCTAACGACGGCCAGAAAGGGATGGGGCTCATTATGCTCATCCTGGTGGGCACCGTACCGACGGCGTATGCACTGAACCACACCGTAGACAGGGGCTCAGTAGCACAATTTGCCTCCACCTCCACTGCAGTCGTTCAGACGCTTCAGCACTATGCAGCTCCATCCGCAGTCGTGCAGGATCCAGACCACGATTTGGAACAGTTCGTGTCTTCGCACAAGTACGATCCTTCCACCATTCCTGCGCTGCAGCAAATGATTGGCCAGGTTCGCAACGAGGCGGTGAGCTATGGCTCGCTCGGCAATATGCCGCAAAATCTGCAGGCCAATGTGCGCAACCAGATGTACCTCATCAGCGAAACGATGCGTCTCCTGCCAAAGGCATCCGGCATCAAGATGAGCGACGCCGAAAGCAAGACGGTGGCTGCCTACAAGGGCTTTCTCGACAAGTCGACGAAGTACATTCCATCGTGGGTGAAAGTTGCCGTGGCCCTGGAACTTGGCCTGGGTACGATGGTCGGCTGGAAGCGCATCGTGATTACGGTGGGTGAGAAGATCGGCAAAACACACCTGACGTATGCGCAGGGCGCGTCTGCGGAACTTGTCGCGATGATCACCATCCTGGGGGCGGACCGGTTCGGCCTGCCTGTTTCAACGACACACGTGCTTAGCTCGGGTGTTGCGGGAACCATGGCGGCAAACGGCAGCGGTCTTCAGAAGTCCACACTGTGGAGCATCGCGGCGGCGTGGGTCTTTACCTTGCCGGCAGCGGCACTCCTGTCTGGCATCCTGTTCTGGACGTTCTCCCTCTTCACCGCACACGTGTAACGGTCTGTAGAGATGCACTGCCATGCAGCCTCGGTACGCCGAGGCTGCATGGCTTTTGTGCGTGTGTCAACGTGCGTTGGATGAGGTTGAATGCAACCGTCTTTTCACATTTGGCAGGGCTCCTGTTAACGACGCGTTCACGAACGCCCGCAATACTGGCACCAATCGTCACAGTTTTACAGTGCACCGTCAGCATTTACCGCAGTGCGCACGTGTACGCCCAACTCTCTCAGAGGCTCGAATGAAACGATCTGCCAGTCTGACCGCCGCACTCCTCGCGACGGCACTTCTCTCGAACAACCTTCCAGCGCAAAGCCACGCGGCGACGAAAGCCACCGCCAAGAAGCGCAGACCGGCAGCACGGCGCAAGGTGGAGAGTTCCAGCGAGCGTCAGATCCGCGAACTGCGCGAAATGATGCTGACGCAGCAGGCGCAGATCAACGATCTCAAGGGCATGCTTGCGACGCGAGACCAGCAGGTGCAGACCGCGCAGACCTCGGCCACGGCGGCACAGGCCCAGGCGGCTGCGGCCGAAACAACCGCGCAGCAGGTGACAGCGCAAACTGCACAGACCGCGACGGACGTACAGCAGGTAAAGCAAAGCGTTGCTCAGCTGGAAACGGAGCAGAGCACGCTGACAGACACCGTGGTGAGCAATCAGGCCACCGTGTCAGAGCAGATCAACTCGCCCACAACCATCCACTACAAGGGCGTCACCATCACTCCGGTTGCGTTCTTCGCGCTGGAAGGCGTTTGGCGGCAGCGCTCGGTGAACTCCGACATCAACACCCCGTTTAACTCCATTCCGTTCCCCAGTGCGAACGAAGGTCACATCAGCGAGTTAAACTTCACCGGACGGCAGAGCCGCTTGGGTGCCCTGGTTGAGGGCAATGCAGGCCCGTTCAAGCTTGCTGGCTACTTCGAAGCGGATTTTCTCGGAACGGGCACATCGTCCAACAACAATCAGTCAGATAGCTATGTACTGCGGCAGCGGCAGATTTGGGGCCAGGGCAGCCGGGGTGGATTTACTGTCACGGGTGGCCAGATGTGGTCCCTGGTCACCGAAGACGGCCTGAGCACCAACAACCGCACAGAAAAGCTGCCCAACACCATTGACTCGCAGTACATGGTTGGCTTTTCGTGGACGCGTCAGCCCGCACTTCGCCTGCAGCAGCGGTTCGGCACCGTCTCCACCGGCATGTTTACAGCGGCTATGTCGCTGGAACAGGCGCAGATCACCAACTTCACAGCGGCTGGCACCATTCCGACTGACTTCTTTTTCGCGGGTGTCGGGCAGAATGGCGGCTTGTACAACGCTGCCGGCAACGTGTCTGCAGGCAATGCTGCTGGCACCGGCGCGATCACCACGTATGCGAACAATGTAGCCCCGGACGTCATTGTGAAGGGCGCCTTGGACCTGAAGCATGCGCACTTCGAACTGGGCGGCCTGGCGCGGTTTCTGCGCGACGACTACTTCCCCGTCACCGGATATACCGGTACGGCGGCTGCGCCCACGTACACGTATGGCACGCTCGAGACGAGCCACACTGCTGCGGCCGGCGGCATCTTCGGCAGCGGACGCGTTTCAGCGAACAAGTATGTCGACGTGGCGGTGCAAATGATGGCCGGTCAGGGCGTGGGCCGTTACGGTTCAGCGCAGCTGGCCGATGCCACTCTGCGGCCCGATCAGACGCTGGAGCCAATCCATAACTACCACGGTCTGGGAAGCCTGGAAACCCATCCCACGTCAAAGCTGGACGTCTACGCCTACTACGGTGGCGAGTATGCGCAGCGCACCGTGTACACCACGCCGCAGGGCGCGCTGATCGGGTACGGTCCACGTAGCCTCAACAACTCCGGCTGTTACAACCTGCCCGCGCCCGGCGGCAACGCCAGCGGAACATTTGCAAGCCTCGCTGCAGTCACCTGCGGTGGGCCCACACGGTACATGCAGGAAGGCATGATGGGCTTCACCTATCGCCTGGCCAACAGCCCAAAATACGGCCGCCTGCAGTACCAGTTCACCTACAGCTACCTGCAGCGCAACCTGTGGTCGGGAACCACCACAGGCGTGACCACACCGTCTGGTCCGCGCGCGTTGGACAACATGATCCACGCCGGTATGCGCTACTACATTCCATAACGGCGCATCCTTCTGGCGGAACCGGAGCATCCCACGCAGCACACGAGAAACGCGTACGGATGCAATCCACCAACGTAGTTACAGTTCAAGCTGATGTGGAGATATAGATGAAACTGAAGTTTGCAGTACTTGCCATGCTGGCCACCTCGGCCTTGGGTGTGCGGGCGCAAGACCTGACAGGCGCGGGCGCTACCTTTCCCAATCCGATCTACTCGCGCTGGTTCAGCGAGTACAGCGGTTCGCATCCCGGCGTCAAGATCAACTATCAGTCAGTGGGCTCTGGCGCTGGCATTCGGCAGGTTTCACAAAAGATCGTGGACTTTGGCGCGTCCGATGGTCCCATGACGGACCAGCAGCTTAGCGAATCGAAGGTGAAGCTCTTCCATATCCCGACGGTTCTTGGGGCTGTGGTGCCGGTGTACAACGTGCCGGGCGTAAGTGCTGAACTCAAGTTCTCGCCGGACGTGCTTGCTGCCATCTACCTGGGCCAGATTAACCACTGGAACGATCCGCGGATCGCCCGTGATAACCCGGGTGTGACCCTGCCAGATCATCAGATCTTGCCGGTGTACCGCTCGGACGGTTCGGGTACGACCTATATCTTTACCGACTACCTTTCCAAGGTGAGCCCGGACTTTCAGCAGAGGATTGGCCGCTCCACATCGGTCAAGTGGCCCGTGGGCATTGGACAAAAGGGGAACGAGGGTGTTGCCGGTATGGTCCGCAACAGCCAGTTCTCGTTTGGCTATGTGGAGTTGATCTACGCCGAGCAGAACCACATGAGCTATGGCCAGGTGAAGAACGGTGCCGGCAAGTGGGTTAAGGCGTCGACGGACGGCGTGACCGCTGCCGCGGCAGCGGACATCAAAACCATTCCCTCTGACTATCGTGTTTCCATCACCAACGCACCTGGTGCAACCAGCTATCCCATTGCGTCGTTTACATGGCTGCTGGTGCCGCAGCACTTCGACGATGCCGCCAAGGGCAAGGTAATGGTAGATTTTCTGCGCTGGATGCTGCAGCACGGCGAAAGTGAGGCCGCGGCCATGACCTATGCGCCCTTGCCCAAGCCGGTGGCAGACCGCGTGGCGCAGACGATTAACCAGATCCACTAGACCGAAGCCAGGGGCTTGCCCCTGGCAAGCGGCACATTATGCTGTAAGCATCGTTTCGCAAACGATACATTTCTCCCGAAGCCGGGCGCGACACCATGGTGCTCCGCCCGGCACATTGGCAAGCATCGCATGGCAGATCATGAAGTAGGCCAACCAGTTCCCGTGCCGCTCTCTGCGCTCGCGCAGAATGCAGATCGCACGGCTGAAGCGGCAATGACTCCGGCAGTGCCGGATACCACCGGGGTGCGCGCATTCCTTGCGTCGCGTGGGTCAGGCAGCGTTGCAGACCGGACCTTTAGCGTGCTGATGCTGCTGGGCGCGCTCAGCCTGTTTGTCATCGTCGCACTCATCGTGTGGATGCTGGTCCACAACTCACAACTGTCGATCCACACGTTCGGCATGCGGTTTTTCCGCAGCAGTAACTGGGATCCCGTGAGTGGGGACTTCGGGGCGCTCCCGTTTATTTACGGCACGCTCGTGTCATCGCTGCTGGCGCTGGTCATCGCGGTGCCGCTTTCCTTAGCGGTGGCGATCTTTGTACTGGAAATTTGTCCCGGTCCGTTACGTGGACCGATCTCGTTCCTGACAGAACTGCTGGCAGCCATTCCAAGCGTGGTGTACGGGTTGTGGGCGGTGTTCGTGTTGGTGCCGTTGGTGCGAGACAAAGTGGGTCCGATCCTGGAGAAGCTATTTGGATGGAGTGGACTCTTTGTTGAGCCGAACTTTGGTGTGGGCATGCTTACGGCCGGCGTCATCTTGGCGATTATGATTTTCCCAGTGATTTCATCGATCAGCCGGGACGTCATGCGCGCTGTGCCCAATCACCAGCGTGAGGCCGCGCTGGCGCTAGGTGCGACGCGCTGGGAAATGATCCGTGTCGGCATCTTGCAGAATGCACGTATCGGCATTATCGGTGCAGTCATCCTGGGGCTTGGCCGTGCTCTGGGTGAAACCATGGCCGTCACCATGGTGATCGGCAACCATCCGGACATTAGCAAGAACCTGTTTAATCCGGCGTACACACTCTCCAGCGTGATCGCCAACGAATTTACTGAGGCCACAGGCGATCTCTACCTCAGCGCCCTCATTGAGATCGGCCTTGCACTCTTTCTTGTCACAATCGTGGTGAATGCCATTGCGCGCCTGTTGGTTTGGTTTGTGACCCGTGGCAACACAGCGAAGGCGGTTTGACGATGCGGAACTCTTTGTACGCGCCCAGCCGTACCCGCAGCCATGCTCGCACCCTGATGGATCATGTGGTCACCGGAGTTGCCGTACTCAGCACACTGTTGGTACTGCTGCCGCTCGTCGCCATCTTGGGCTATCTGCTTTACAAGGGCGCGAGTTCCTTGAACTTCGCATTTTTCACCAGGGTGCCCGTGCCGGTAGGCGAGTCCGGTGGTGGGATGGCGAACTCCATCGTCGGGTCCGGGATCATCCTGCTGGTTGCGAGCCTGGGAGGCATTCCGCTCGGTATTGCTGCCGGCGTATAC
>CALMRM010000045.1 GCA_937871605.1 uncultured Terriglobus sp.
ACCGCAACGTACACCACCACATCGCTGGCTGCCGGGACGCACGCGCTCTACGCCACCTTTGCCGGTGTCAACGGCTTCAGCAGCGCCACGTCCGGCACCGCCACTGTCACGGTCGTAGCACCCGGCTACACCGCCGCACTCTCGCCCACAGCTATCGGCATCCCGCGCGGCAACAGCGGCTTCTCCACGCTCACGGTCACGCCCGTGGGTGGCTACGCGGGCAGCTTCACCGTCGCGTGCGGCAGCGTCACCGGCCTCAAGTGCAGCATCGGTAGCAGCAGCCTCAGCAGCACCGGCGCGGCGTCCACCACCACCGTAAACATCAGTACGGCCAACACTGCCGCGCTCCGCAAACCCGTCCTGCCATTCGGCCCAGCCACTCCGCAGGTCGAGTACGCGGTGCTTGGGCTGTCACTGCTCAGCGGCCTCGGCCTGGCGCGGCGGCGTGCACGCACGCTGCGGTCCGCAGCCTTGTGGGTGTTGCCCATACTGCTGTCGTTGGCGACCCTGCTGGGCATCAGTGGTTGCGGTGGCAGTGGCAACTCCACCAGTTCCGCCACCGGCACCTACTCCGTACCAGTCACGATCACACCCAGCAGCGGCGCGGCCCAAACCGTGACGCTCACCGTCAACGTCTTATAAGACTCACGCAAATAGCAGCGGCGACCCCACACTCAGGGCGCCGCTGCCGCACTTCTCCCATCCGACTGCGACTAGTTCATCACCCTGAAGTAAGTAATAATGCAGTCCTGTGCTGCATTGGTGATCAATCGGGTTTTGCCTATCTCAAAACGCAAGTTCGTTCGGGAGTCATCTCGCACGCCTTTGAATCCGAGCCTCTTCGCTGCATTCCAGTTGTCAATGATCTCCTTTAATGGGAAGCCGTGAGCGGTATCGCGCACGTCAATGATGTCTCGACATATTTCTGGACCCAGCTTCAGATCGAAGCCCACGACTTCGTGAGGAAGTTCCATGTAGTAGGCACCGTTGGCCATACTTACCTGGTGAAAGCTTTTCACTTTGTAGAATCCAAGCTGTTTAGAGATCTTCTTGAGTTCCTCATCTCCGAAGTTTGCGATATGTCCTGGTCGGGCAAGATCCTCCGGCTTTGAGTCCCAGAAGATATTGGAATATTTCTGCTTCAAGACTTGCAGGTAAATCTTACGCTTCGTCTCATGCGGGACGTCGTCCCAGACGTCACCACGATTGAGCCTGTCCACCTCGGCTCGTTCGGCATCCACGCTAAGGAGAGCTGTCCGCCGCGACCCCGCCTCACCGGCTGCTACAGCAGCCGCCGACTTGAAGACTTGTGCACGCTCCCGGCGTTCCTGCATGCGAATGGCTTCATCCTTTGCGGCCCGCATCGCATCGACCTTGTCGATGGCCGGCAGCAACGAGTCTGCCTGGCGCGCCACAGCGGCTGCCGTCTTGGCGGTTTCAACACGACGGCTCTCATGGAGCGCCGCCATGCGCGCTGCCTGGTCTTTCGCGGCGCGCATCGCATCCACCTTGTCAAGGGCGGGCAGCAACGAGTCCGCCTGGCGCGCCACTGCGGCAGACGTCTTGGCGGTTTCAACACGACGGCTCTCATGGAGCGCCGCGATGCGCGATGCCTGGTCTTTCGCGGCGCGCATCGCATCCACTTTGTCGATGGCGGGCAACAATGAGTCTGCCTGGCGCGCCACTGCGGCTGCCGTCGTAAAGGTCTCGGCACGACCCTGGCGGAACGCCTCTGTGCGCGCTGCCTGGTCTTTCGCGGCTCGCTCCGCATCCACCCTGTCAAGGGCGGGCAGCAGCGACTGCGCGGAACGGGCCACGGCGGCAGTCATATTGATCGCCTCTTTGCGGGTCTGCCGTAGCATCCCGTCCCGTAGTTCACGGGCCAACCTCCGCGCATCAAGCTTCAGCCCAAACTCACGGTCTGTTCTCTCGGACGTCTTCGATGCATCCAGCTCCTGCACGATCGCCCGTTGCGCCGCTCGGAGCCCGTCGTGGTCAAACAGCTCGCCGGCGTAGTTCACAATGTCCCCCATCGTTTCGGCGTCAAGGGCAAGGTGTCGCGCGGCTTTTGCATCTTCTGCAAACTTTTTCAGGTCCAGTAGCTCTTGTGCGGAGGGCATGGCCAAACAGTAAGGTGTGACATGGCTCAACGCAAGCAGTTCCACAAACTTTCTCGAGCGCACCGCCGACCCACCCGTCTGTACCGGTAGAGAGACCCATGACCTCTGCGGAAAGGTACGAACTGATCCTGGTGAGCGACCCGGCGGAACGCACCTCGGCACGTGCCGTTGCCAACAGAGATGCCAGCCTGGGTGCAACACACGTCGACGGGGTGGCGGCGCTGGTGCCCGCGTACTCGTCCCTGCTGTTTCGCGTGGCCCATGCCGTGCTGCGCAACCGGGCAGAGGCAGAGGATGCGGTGCAGGATGCCTTTTTGCGCGTGCTGGCGCACCAGGACCGGTTGCCCGAGATTGAAAACATGCGCGTGTGGCTGGTGCGCATCGTGTGGCGGCTGGCGCTCGATCGCAAAGGACGCATCACCCCCGGGCAAATGGACGAGCTGTTTGTCCAATCGTTGGTCGGCACCAGCCTTCCGGCGGATCAAGCGCTCGCAGAAGCAGACGAATTGCAACGCGTGCTGAAAGCGATGGACCGCCTACCCACTGCGGAACGCCACGTCTTGCTGCTGTGCGCTGTCGAGGAAATGAAGACCGACGAGATCGCCGCGGTGCTTCGCAAAAGCGAATCCGCAGTGCGGGCCCTGCTGTTTCGCGCACGCGAACGGCTGCGGCAGCGGCTTGGAAACCATCGGAGAAGGAGGCAGCCATGACTCAGGAGCAGGATCCATTTTGCGAAGAGGACGACCGCCGCATCGGCGCGGTGCTGCATACACTTGCCCACGCCGAGCCAAGTGAAACACTGCAGGCTCGGCTGGTTGCCACTCTGCGCACGGCAGACACCCACGAACGGCAACGTGATGCAGCACAACTGCACTGGATGCCTCCATTTGCGTCCAGCAGCTGGTTGAAGTCGCGGCTTGCCCTGGCCGCATGCCTGCTGGCTATTGCGGGTGCCTACCTTCACCATGCTGTTCTTCACGGCGGGCTGCCCCCTGCGACCCAAACCGCTGGTCCATACGCCTTTGTGGCATCGGGGCGTATCGGCAACCAGGGCGCTTACGGGACGGTGCCGGGGCGCACTGTGGCTCCACTCCATGGAGAACGTGCGGCTGCAAGTCTGCCTATGCCGAAGTTCCAACCGTCTGCTTCCGGTGCTCCGATGCGTTCGCCACGCGCTTCGGCGAACACGAGGGACGGCGATCGCACCGGCCCGCAGGAAGTTGGCTCCGTCAGCTTTCCATCGCCGCCGCTGCCGCT
This sequence comes from uncultured Terriglobus sp., assembly GCA_937871605.1. Taxonomy (GTDB): domain Bacteria; phylum Acidobacteriota; class Terriglobia; order Terriglobales; family Acidobacteriaceae; genus Terriglobus. The sequence goes on from CALMRM010000045.1 coordinate 3,378, forward strand.
CACCGAGCAGGAGCGCCTGCTTCTGCGGCTTGGCCGCCACGAACCCGCAGAGCAGTTGGCACTACTAACACTGCCCGCGCGAAACGCGGCCTTCCAGCACGAGAAAGACGCCGTCGCTGAGTTTTTTGCGCCGGCACCGCCCCTACGCGGCCAGATGGAGCCAGACGAGCCTGCCGGACAGCCTTAATCACCCTCAACCTTAGGAGACAACACCATGCACCATGCCAAGCTTGCCGCATCTAGCCTCGCGTTCCTGCTGCTTTCCCTGGCATCCGGCCTTGCCCAAACCCCAGCTGAGGCAGACCAGGTTGTGCGCACCTTTCACCTCTCGTCGCAGATGAATCCTGGAGAGCAAAACGATATGCTCACGGGCATTCGCAATACTGTGCCACCCTCTCTGCGCATCTTTTTGGTGGCCAGCCAAAACACAGTCGTGGTGCGCGGCACACCACACGACGTACAGATTGTGGCAGACCTGATTCCCAAGCTGGACCATCCGCACAGGCAGTACCGGCTTACCTACACCCTGACAGAAACGGACAGCGGCAAGCGCATCGGCGTGCAGCACTACAGCATGGTGCTCACCTCTGGCGAACGCATGCAACTGAAGGAAGGCAGCCGCGTTCCGGTGCTCACCGGCTCGCTCACCAGTTCCAACCAAACCGAAAAGCAGACGACGTACTTGGATATCGGACTTAACTTCGATTCAGTCGTGCAGGAGTATGGCGATGGACTTCAGCTCAGAACCAAGGTAGAGCAGTCTTCCATGGTGGCTGAGCGCTCCGGCATCGGTCCGGAAGACCCCATCATCCGTCAGACACGGCTGGAGGGCACCAGCTTTCTGGCTGAGGGCAAACCGCTGGTGCTGGGTTCTCTCGACGTGCTGGGCAGCACCCGCAGGCTGGAGGTAGAGGCGGTTGTAGAGGGCGTTCGTTAAGTGGGTGGCGCAGAGGGTGCACATGGATCGCAAAAGGACGCGCGAAGCGTACCTAACTGCGCTTTTTAGCGATCGTTTTGCGTTGTTTGGGAGCCAGTTTGTTGCAGTTCTGACACTCCAAAGGCCGTTTTCGACGCGCAAAAATGAACATTCTGCGCGCTTCTGGCACCGTTTCTGTGCACGGGAGACACGAGCGGCGATCGGATCAGTTGCCGACCGCCCCGGAGGCCCCCTGGTCGGGCCCGGACACCGCCTGCAGCGAGCTCTCGATGTGGCGGCTCACGTCTGCCTGCGCGAATTGGCTGGCAACACGAATCGCATTCAGGATCGCTGTCTCGTTCGATGAACCATGGCCGATAATGCAGGCTCCGCGTACGCCCAACAGCGGCGCGCCACCGTACTCGGTATAGTCAAGCCGCTTCTTAAAATTCTTAAAGGCTTTGCGGCTCAGCAGCGCGCCCACCTGTGAGGTTATGGTCGCTTTGAGCGTTTGCTTCAACAGGTCTGAGACCAGTTTGGCCAGCCCCTCACTGGTTTTGAGCGCGACATTGCCCACAAACCCATCGCACACGGCCACATCGCACCGGCCGTTGTACAAGTCCCGGCCCTCGACATTGCCGACAAAGTCATACAGCACGTCCTTGCTCAGGGCTCGCAGCAGGGGCAGTGTCTCGTGGATCAGCGCATTGCCCTTGCTGTCCTCTTCGCCGATGGACAGCAGCCCCACCCGGGGCTTGGGGATGCCCAGCACGGTGCGTGCGTAAATCTGGCCCATGAGCGCAAACTGGACGAGGTTGCGGGCATCGCTGTCCACATTGGCACCCGCATCCAGCAGGACACAGGGCGTGCCGTGAATGGTCGGTAGGATGGTGGCCAGCGCGGGCCGGTCCACGCCTTGCAAACTGCCAAGAACCATTTTTGCCGTGGCCATGGCAGCGCCCGTGTTACCGGCCGTCACAAAGCCGCGGGCACGGCCGTCGCGCACGAGCTTGAGCCCTACGCGCATGGTGCTGTCGCGCTTCGACCGTACGGCCAGGGCGGCTTTTTCATGCATGCCGATCCACTCGCTGGCGTGCACCACCTCAACGGGCAGGCGCTCGTCCCGCAGGTAGGTTTTCAGGGCAGGGGCGATCTGATCTTCCGGGCCAACCAGGTGGACGCGGACAGGCAACAACCGGCACGCAGCGATGGCTCCGCGCAACTCCGGCTCAGGGCTCCGGTCGGAACCCTTTGCATCTAGAACAATATCGGTCAGCATCCGCGAGATGCGGAACTACGCTGCCTGGGAGGATGGGGACGTGACCGCGCGGCCACGGTACTCACCGCACTTGGGGCAGGCGTGGTGCGGCAGCTTGCGCTCATTGCAGCTGGGGCAAAGCGCAGAGTTAGGCGCAGTCAAGAAATCATGGGAGCGACGCTTGGCTGTGCGCTGCTTCGAATGGCGACGCTTCGGATTTGGCATCGATCTTACCTTTCAAGTGCCGTGCCCATCCCGCAACACCCATTGAGGCTGCCAGTGATGACACGGCGTAAACTAAGTTCTCCAGGCAGAGCCTGGTTTGTACTCAAGACTTTGCAGAACTGGCAAACCCCTGCAGTGCACTCCATCGAGAATCGATCGACTTCTCACCGCAGGCGCAGGCTGCTTCATTCCGGTTCGCACCACAATGCGGGCAGAGCCCTTGACAGCTGTCGCGGCAAAGCGACCGGTCCGGCAGGGAAAGCAACACCTGCTCGCGCACGGCATCTTCCAGCAACAGACCGCCTTCTTCATAATACCCGATTTCTGTTTCTGCCTCACTGATGGAGCGTTCGCCCTGCTCTGCGTCCACACCCGCTGGCCGAAAAATCAGGTCGAAACGCTGATCCGCATGGTGCCGAATAGGCTCCAGGCAGCGCGCGCACAATAGTTCGAAGTCGCCTTCGATATGCCCTCGCAAGCGAATATCATCCACCACGTCGTGCGGCCCACGGCACTCCTCCAGCCGGTCGGCTGAGCCCGTCACCTGTAGCGGCCCGGCTTGTTGCACATGGAGCGCATACTGGACCGCTCCCGGTGCAAACACGAGATCCAGCATGAGTGGGTCCGGAATCAGGTCGGCAGGGGTAATACGCATCCCTTCCATTATGGCAGTTCTGTACTGCGTACGGCAGCAGCCCACAGCCTGCCCTCCAGGATTTTGGGACACACACTTTCATTTCCTGTAGATCTACGGCAGATCTACGCCCTGCGGACGCCGGATGTGTGTCCCTGTCTGTGTCTTTCATGAAAAAAGCATTTGGCACCACAGTTGCAACAGAGGGTGTGGGAAGAGCGTGCGGATAGGTGAGGCCCCGACAGCGGACCGCATCAATGCACAAGGGAAAACGGGTGCAAAACACCCCCGGCCTGGAAGCAGACAAAGATCTGGTCTCCGGAGCTGAATGGGGTCAGCAGCAGAATTCAGGAGGCCAGCGACTGGCCATCGAACAGCCACCTCTCGACGGTGGCTGTTCTCGTTATGAACGTCTCTCGTTGTGAGACACGAAGGATCCGCTTGCATCCAGGGCGATTTTCTGCGTAGGATAGTTCTGCCTGGAGAAAGTGGCTGATGCACGGCCCGCAAAGGATCGGGTGTTCGCTCGCTACCCTTTCTCCACTGCCAGCACGCCACGATACGGATGCCGGCAGAAGCACTCCACAGAAGATAGGGTGGACCGTCAGGAAGACCTCGACCCGTCTGGTCGCAGGATCCTGCACCAGGACCACCCGAATGCGGTGAACTCTGTTGGCACCAGCTTGCGCCAACACGGCAAGTAACGACCTGAGTCGGCCACAGCAGCAAAGTGAATGAACAACACTCGGCGGAACCTGAAGACGTCTAAGCCAGCACGTGCCTTGCACGTGAGCTTCCCTGCAATCCAGCCCTGCCGCTAACACGCGGGCGGGAGACGTGTGAACCCTCTGGTGGGAAGTGCGCAGCGGCAGACGTAAGGATCCGCACTAGAAAGAAGCGAATGAACGCAGAACAGAACTCCTCTGAGGCGCCGGTGTCCAGCGCGCCGCCGCAGCTACCCGCATCGGATATCGAAACTGCTTCCCCGTCAGCTGCGGGAGCAACTGCCTCCAGTAAGAACCGGCGTCGACGGCGCAAGCGCAAGAGCCGCCCCGCGGGAGAGGCTGGCACAGCAGCAGAAGGCACAGGCACCGCGGCTGCAGCCAACGACAGCGCAGTCGCCGAAGGGGCCGCAGAGCCACAGCAGGCACAGCCGCCGCGCGAACAGCGCAAGCCGCAGCAGAACGGGCAGAACGGCCAGGGCGGCGGCCAGCAGGCCAGTGGCCAGGGCAAGCGCTGGAAGAAGAAGAAGTTTGGGCGCGCCGGTGACGGCTCGCCACGACCGGAGCCAGGCAACAGCGTGCAGGGCAGCCAGGCTGGCCAGCGGGGCCGCCAACGCAAGCAGCAGTCGCGTGGGCCACGCTCGTTTGTGGGACCCATGGATCACAGCTATCGCGAGGCGAACGGCAACTTTGCTGACGTGCCCGCCAGCACCATCGAGGTACACGGCCGCCGCAACAACGGGCACCGCAATCACTCGCACAACGAAGACCGCATGCCGCCGGAACTGCTGACCAAGCAGCGCGCCATCGCCATTCCAGAGGATGCGCCGACGCACATCTACTTCTTCATCGAAGACCTGTTCTTCACCGCAAAGATCCAGGAGGCCGCGCGCCAGCAAGGCGTAAAGGTGGCCTTTATGAAGCCGGACAAAGACATCGTTGCGCACCTGGCAGAGCTGCACGACCACGAGCACCCGTCGCTCATCGTGTTTGACCTGAACAACGCCGCCGCGAAGCCACTGACGCTGATTCCCAAGCTGAAGAACAAGCTCAAGAAGGGCACGTCGATCGTCGGCTTCCTGTCGCACTTGCAGGGCGACCTGAAGGCCAAGGCGGTGGAGGCGGGCTGTAACAGCGTGATGCCGCGGGCTGCGTTCTCGCAGAATCTGCCGAATTTGCTGCGCCGCTATGGCGTGGAAGACGAGCACGAGCCGAACTTTAACCAGTAAGCGGACATGGTGATGGAAGGTAGCCAGGACCAGGTCCGCTTTGCGATTCTGACCGTGAGCGACACACGGTCGAGTGCGACAGACCGCTCTGGCGACGCGCTGGAGCGACTCATTGTGGCTGCCGGGCACCGGCTTGCGTATCGCGGGCTGGTACGGGACGAGGTGGACGCGATAGAAACTGCTCTGCGTGAGTGGATCGCCAGCCCGAACGTGGACGTCATCCTGAGCACGGGCGGCACGGGCATCACCGGACGGGACGTCACACCTGAAGCAGTTGGACGCGTGCTGGATAAGGAACTGCCTGGCTTTGGCGAGTTGTTCCGCGCGCAGTCCTACGCCAAAATAGGGCCGAGCGCGATGTTCAGCCGTGCGCTGGGCGGCATCGCGGGGGGCAAATACCTGTTCGCCCTGCCCGGCTCACCCGGCGCCGTGGCCGACGCGTGGGATGGCGTTCTAGGCCCGCAGTTTGACAGTGCCAGCAAGGCTTGCACGCTGTTGGAGCTGATGCCGCGACTGGTGGAGTAAGCGGCTACACTGCCTGCATGGATGGCGTGCAGTGGGACGATGCGAACCGAAATCACATTGCACGGCACGACGTGTCCGTCGCAGAGGTGGAGGATATCCTCGCTGACGAACCGGTTGAACTACCCGCACAGTACGATGGGAACGAGGTAAGTCTGTCCTGGGTCGGAGAGACGATTACTGGCAGAGTATTACTTGTTGCTTTCACAGAACGTGGAGATGACAAACGGCCTGTGACTGCGTATGAGCCAAGCACATCTATCAAGCAACGCTATTTTCGTGCAAGGAGCGGTCAGTGATGCAAAACGATGTCTTACTCGTCCCTCACTTCGCAGATGAAGCAGACGAAGCTCAGTGGTGGTTCGACAACCAGGAGAAAATTGCAGCAGCTTGGGATGCAGCAGCTGCAAATGGCACTTTGCGCAAGGGCAATCTGCAGGAGCGCCTGGCACGCCTGAGGCGAACACAAAGTGTCATGCTGCCCACGGAGGGCGCCGCGCCCACCAACATCATCACGCTCAGCGCGGCAGACGAGCAGGCCGCACGCCAGGCAGCGGAAAGGGCGGGCGAGACTTACGAGATGTTCGTGCGCCGCGTGGTGCATGAGGCATTGCAGCTCGAACAGTCTGCGTAGAATCCACCACGCACCAACTCGTACTATTGTGGCCTTCGTCGAACGGCTGCACTCAGCGGCCTACTTTTCCACGCGGCGAAGTTCGTTACGCTGGAAGCAGCGCATGGCCGACAACTTTGCCCAGACCGTCAAGCAGGCCGCCGACATCGTCAAGGTGATTGGCGAGTATGTGAAGCTGCGCAAGAGCGGTGCGCAGAACATGACGGGGCTGTGTCCGTTTCACCAAGAAAAATCGCCGTCGTTCAGCGTGAACGTGCAGCACAGCTACTTCTACTGCTTTGGCTGCCACGCCAAGGGAGACGTGTTCACGTTTGTACAGAAGCTGGAGAACGTCAGCTTCCCCGAAGCCGTGCGCATGGTCGCGCAGAAGTGCGGCATTCCGCTGCCCAAGCGCGAGTGGAACTCGCCGGAGGAAGCCGCGCAGGCTGGGCTTCGGCGGCAGTTGATCGATATTCACGAGGCGGCCACGCAGTACTTCCAGCAGGCGTTGCACTCGCCGGAGGCAGCGCGGGCGCGCGAGTACCTCTCCAGCCGCGCCGTGTCGCCGGAGACGGTGAACGGCTTCCGCATCGGCTATGCGCCGGACGACTTCAACCACATGCGCGAGGCGCTGGGCAAGCACTTCAAAGACGACGCCATGCGCGCCAGCGGCCTGTTCTCGTCGAAGGAGCAGGGCGACGATGGCCTGCCCACCGGCAACCTGTACGCACGCTTTCGCAAGCGCATTACGTTTCCCATCGCGGGTGAGTCGGGCAAGATCATCGCCTTCACCGCGCGCGCGCTGGACAGTGATGACAAGAGCGGCCCCAAGTACCTGAACTCGCCCGAGACGGCGCTGTACACCAAGGGCAACGTGCTCTTCAACCTGGACAAGGCGAAGGCGGCCATCCGGCAGCAGGACTATGCGCTGCTGGTTGAAGGGCAAATGGATTGCATCCGCGTGTTTACGTCGGGCATCCAGCCGGTGATCGCGACCAGCGGAACGGCGTTTACCGAGCACCAGGTGCGGCTGCTGAGCCGCTTCACCAAACGTGTGGTGGTCAACTTCGATCCGGATACGGCGGGTGCGAATGCGGCGGAGAAGTCGTTAGCTTTGTTAACTGAGGCGGAGTTCGAGGTCCGCATCGTGACGCTGGAGGGTGGGCTCGACCCGGACCGGTACGTGCAGGAACACGGCATTGCTGGCTATGCGGAGGCGCTGCGCACCGCACGGCCGCATGCGGACTATCTCATCGAGCGGGCGCGCGCGCTGTACCCGCAGCGCACGGCAGAGGCCAAGGTGAAGGCCGTCAACTTTCTGCTGCCGCACATGCGTCGGCTGCCCTCGGCCATTCAGCGGACGCAGTTTGTCGACGATGCGGCGCAAAAGCTAGGCATCGATAGTTCCCTCTTACGGCAGGAGTTGCAGCATGCCGCGACCAACCGCCTGGAGAGCGTGCGCGCCACTGCCGCCGACAGCATGAGCGAAACCGAGCGCATCCTGTTGCGGGCGCTGGTGCAGCCGGAGACGGACCGTGCACGGCAGCGCGCCAGCAGCGAGATCGGCGCGCACCCGGAGTGGCTGGACGGCATGGCCGCAAGCGAACTGATCGAAAGGCTGGCAAGCGGACCGGCACCGGACAATCCGCTGGACGCCGCACCGGACGATCGCAGCCGCGAGATGCTGGCGCGCCTGTTGAGCGAGGACGGGATGAGTGACCCAGCCATGCTCTCGGTCGAAGTGGGCAACGTGCTGCACACGCTGGAGCGCCGCCGCCTGCAGCGCCGCCAGCGCGAACTGCGCAGCACCATTGCCGAGGCGGAGCGGCGGGGCGACGGCGTCATGGTGGGTCAGCTGGTGTTGGAATCGGTCGAGGTCAACCGCGCCTTGCGCACGCTGTGAACGACTGTCATCCTAAGCGCAGCGAAGGATACCTGCACGGCTTTTAGTCAGCACAAGTGCAAGGATTTCTGGCGAGAAGCCGGAAGGTGCATGCGTCTGCGAAGCTGACTCGGGATCCTTCGCGGCGCTCAGGATGACACTCTTGCTCAGCATGACGACGTCGCAGCTTGTATGCTGCACAGCAGATGAGTCCCGTGCACTCCCGCATTGCGTTTGAAGTTGCCGGCACAGCGTTGGTGCTGTTTACGCTGCGTGAGGTTTTTCGCGACATCTTCCATCCCACGCGCGCCGGCAATCTGAGCGACGCCCTTGGGCGCGGCACTTCGTTGCTGCTGCGGCACAGCCGCCTGCGCAACGCGGCAGGGCCGCTGGCGCTCATCGCCGTGCTGCTGGCATGGATCGTGCTGCTGTCGGCGGGCTTCGCCATCATCTACTACGGCCTGTACCCAAGCGACTTTTACACCACGGCCAGCGTGGATAGCATGAGCGTGGGCAGCCGGATGGTGCACTGCCTGTACTTTTCTGTTGGCTCGCTGTGCACCTTTCAGACGTTCGACCTGAACCCGAAGACGGACTGGCTGCGCCTGATCGTCGCCTTTCAGGGGCTGGTGGGCATCAGCATGATTACGGCCAGCGTGTCATGGCTGGTGCTGCTGTACCCGGCGCTGTCACGGCAGCGCGCCACCGCACGCTGGCTAACACTGGCACAGGAGGCGGAAGAGCGGTCTGGCCTGCGCATAGAAGAGCATGACCCTGCCTTCCTGATCCTGCTGGAGCAGCAAATCATCCAGGCACGGCTGGACATGGTGCTCTTCCCCATCCTGCTGCACTTCTACGCGTTGACCCCCGCCTATACGCTGGCTCTTGCGCTGCCCACGGCCTGCCGCTATGCACGCGAGGGAGCCGATATCGACCAGCCCATGCACACGCGCCTGGCTGCCACCAAGGTGCAACTTGCACTGGAAGATCTGGCACGGACGATTGGGGAACGTCTCTACGTGAACGACCTGCTGCAGACGCCAGATGTGGAGGCTGTCTTTCGGGCGTACGCGGAATGGGAACAGTGAAAGCGCAACGTACACTGCTTCCATGAGCGAGACAAGCAAGGCCGAGCTGTGGCTGATGCGCCATGGTGAGACCGAGTGGACCCTAAACGGCAAGCACACCAGCTACACCGACCTGCCGCTGACGGAGAATGGCCGCAGACAGGCAGAGGCGTTGCGGCCCGTGCTGGCAAAGCAGACCTTTGACCTCGTTCTGAGCAGCCCACGGCAGCGTGCGCGCGATACGGCGGAGCTGGCAGGATTGGGGCATGCCGAGGTCGAGCCGAACCTGCAGGAGTGGAACTACGGCGACTACGAGGGGCTGAGCACGCCGGAAATCCGAGAGACGCACCCGGGATGGAACGTATGGGTGGACCCGATCACCGGCGGTGAGTCGCTGGAGCAGGTGGCCGCACGCACGCAGCAGGTGATTGATCGCTGCATCGCGCACGGTGGGCGCTGTGCCCTGTTCGCCCATGCGCATGTCTTCCGCGTTCTGGCGGCCACGTGGCTGCAGCAGCCCGGCGGCTTTGGCGCTCGCCTGGCACTGTCCACCGCGACGTACAGCGTGCTGGGTTGGGAGCGGGACACGCGGGTACTTACACGCTGGAACGTCACACCTTGATTGGCGCAGGAGTAAGCTGTGTGCGGAGAGGTCACATGTTCGATTTCTACGGCGAAAGAACTCCGGACGTGAGGCTACAGGGTCGTGCAGCTTACCCACAGGCACTCGCCATGCTCATTGTCTCTGGAGTGAGTTCGGCCAGCCTGTTCTCGCACCGCGTCCCCAGACGAGTCGGCATCGTACTGTACTGCTGCGCCTTCGCTCTGCTGTGCTGGTCGCATTACTTGAGAACGCGCGCCACGCGCCTGCCGGGTTCCTAAACACTGAATACTTACAGCTTGAGCGAGACAATAAACCTAAGCATCGCCGTTCGGCGTCTACACCCAGACGCAAGACTGCCGCGTTACGCGCACACCGGCTTGTGGGGCGATCTCGCTGCCGACCTCTACAGCGTGCACGCAGCGACCGTAGAGCCGCACAAGACGACGCTGGTCGCCACCGGTTTGGCGATGGCCTTCCCTGCCGAGTACGGCGCGCTGGTGGAAGATCGAAGCGGCCTCGCGGTCAAGGGCATCACCACGCTGGCAGGCGTCATCGACCCGGGCTACCGCGGCGAACTCAAGGTCGTCCTGACGAACGTGACGGACGCGCCGATCGAGCTCGCGGCGGGCGACCGCATCGCACAGCTACGCATTGTGCAGCGTCTGCAGGCCAGCTTTGAGGAAGTGGATGACCTGGACGCCACCCACCGTGGCGAGGGCGGTTTCGGCTCGACCGGCCACAAGTAACAGACTTAGCATCCAGCTTCATGAGTGAAGCCAAACTTGTCATCCCGACCGGAGCGCAGCGGAGTGGAGGGACCTGCTGTCTGCTCGAAGCAGTGTTGCCGACCGGGAGGAAAGCAGGTCCTTCGACTGCGCGTTTCACGCTCCGCTCAGGATGACGCTGTCGTGCGTGATGCCAGCAATGGGCAGAACATGGCACAATGCTTGCGCGGCCATATCGCGTGGCCGCGTGAGGTCTTCCATGCGCAAAGTCGTACCCTTGCTGTTTGCCCTACCGCTGTTGGCCCACGCCGCGGACCCGAAAGGCACACTCGTCACGGCAAATCAGGGCCCGAACACACTTGCGCTGATTGACCTTGCCACCGGCAAGCAGGTCGCCCAGTTGCAGGAAGACGGTCTGGTGAAGGTGCACGAGCTGGCGATCCTGCCCGATGGCAAGACCGTGATTGCGCCCATCTACGGCGACAGCGGCGTGGGCAAGCCGGGTACCGATGGATCGAAGATTCTGGTCTACGACATCCCCGCGCGCAAGGTCATCCACACCATCGATTTGGGCAAGGGCCTGCGTCCGCACCAGCCCACGTACGACCCGAAGCGCAACGTGATCTATGTGACGAGTGAGTTGGACCAGGCCATGACGGCCATCGACGCCAAGACGTTCAAGGTGCTGTACGAGATTCCGACCGGCCAGCCCGAGTCGCACATGTTCGCGCTCTCGCATGACGGCCACCGGGGCTACACCTCGAATGTGGGGCCGGGCACCGTCAGCGTGCTGGATCTGGACGCCCATGAAACGCTTGCCGTCATTCCTGTCGCGAAGCACCTGCAGCGCATCAGCATTTCTCGCGATGACAAGACAGTGTTTGTGTCCGACACGACCACGCCCCGCCTCGCCGCCATTGACACGGCTACCAACACGGTGCGGCAGTGGATCGACCTGCCCTCGCCCGGCTTCGGATCCGCGCCCACGGCAGACGGCAAGACATTGCTGATCTGCATGCCGGACGCTGGCAAGCTGGGTGTGATTGACCTCGCGAGTATGAAGCTGGTGAAGACCATTGAGGTTGCGGGCAAGCCTCAGGAAATCCTGTACAGCCCGGATGGCAGCCGTGCCTGGGCGTCCTCGTTCGGCGAGCCGAAGGTCGCCGAAATCGACACAAAGACGTGGACGCTGACCCGCGAACTGCCCGGCACCGACCGCAACGACGGCATGGCGTACGCTCCGGTGCAGTAGGCCGCGCATCCAACGCAGCATGACGCTGACCGACTACCGCACAC
>CALMRM010000046.1 GCA_937871605.1 uncultured Terriglobus sp.
GGCACAACGTGCAGCGCGATGGCTGCGAACGCAACGGTATCGACGCACTGGCCCGTAAAGCCGGGAATCATTGAGGGCGCGAATAATCTAACGGGCGACCGGCACATGCTCGTGATGGATACGGGCACATCGCGGCTCTACGAGCTGTTTGCAGTAAACATTGCAAATGCCGCTACAACGCCAAGTTACAGCGCTGATAGTGCGCGCTGCTGGGATGTGTCCGCGCCAAGCCAGGGACTGCCAGGCCAGAACTCAGCCGATGCCGCGGGCCTGCCCATTCCGCGGGCTGCGGTGGAGGCGCGCTGCGGCGCGTCCGTGCACAACGGCATCTCGGCGGATGACGGCCACGTGACGCTCGATCTGCGCGGCGGCACCTACCAAGTCACGGCACGTGCGCCGGGCTTTGCCACTCTGACACAGGGGGTAAGCGCCACCTCTGGCGAGGCAACGCTCGTGCTGCCGGTTGCCGCATCCACCGACACGGTCAACGTCACCGCCGATACCGGCTTTGTGCCGTATGAATCGAACGCCGGGTCCAAGACCAACTCGCGCCTGATCGAAGTACCGCAGAGTATCTCCATCGTGAACCAGCATGAGATGGAGGCTCGCCAGGTCATCACCATGAACGAGGCGCTGCGCTACACGCCCGGCATCACGGCCGACGAATACGGCATTGAGACGCGCTTCGACTGGCTCAAGATCCGCGGGTTCGACGCCCAGACCTTTGGTGTCTTTCGCGACGGCATGCGCTTCAACTCGCTGGCGGGCAAGCTGGACCCGTTCGAGCTCGAAAGCGTGGAAGTGCTGAAGGGACCCAGTTCCATCCTGTATGGCGAGGTGCCGCCGGGCGGTCTCATCAACCAGGTGACCAAGCGTCCCGGAGCAGAGCGCACCACCAGCGTGGAAGGCCAGTTCGGCAGCTATGACCGCCGCCAGGGCGCGCTGGACACCACCGGGGCCTTTGATCAAAACCAGAAATTCCGTTACCGCGTGCTGGGCCTCGTCCGCAACAGCGGCACGCAGGTGGACCATGTGCCGGATAACCGCCGCCTGATTGCGCCGTCATTTAGCTACACGCCCAGCGACCGCACAAATCTCACCGTGCTCACCGACTGGCAGCACGACAACACCAAGTGGAACCAGTTTCTGCCCGCGAACGGTACGCTCTACAACACGAACCCGAACGGCATTATTCCTGTGAGCGCGTTTACCGGCGAACCCGGCTTCGACTTCGTGACACGCGACCAGAGCAGCGCGGCGTACACGGGTGACCACCTGTTCCAGGACGGCTGGAACGTGCACTCGAACTACCGCTTCCAGTACATCAACTTTCACGGGCAAACACTGTACGGCGCGGGCTTTGAGCCGGGCAGCACCACACAGCTGCAGCGCTACCTGTTTGCCACGCCCAACACCAACCATTACCACACCACGGACAACCGTGCCCTGCGCCGCTTTGGCACGGGCCGCGCCGTGGAGCAGACGGTGCTGTTCGGCTACGACTACCAGCACATCGACCAGCACCTGCACTACAGCTTTACCGCGCTGGGCCCGGCAGGCGACCTGAACATCTACAACCCCACCTACGGCCTGTACCGGCCCACCGCGGCGCAACTGGCACCGTACTACAACCAGAACAGCCTCTTGCAGCAGCACGGGCTGTACGCGCAGGACCAGATCAAGATCAAGAACCACCTTATCTTCACCGTGGGCGGCCGGCAGGACTTCGCCAAGAACGACATCACGGACTTCATCTACAAGACGGATTCGTCGCACCTGGACAAGCGGTTTACCGGGCGCGCGGGCGTCACGTACGTCACGGACAGCGGCATTGCGCCGTACTTCGCGTACAGCACCAGCTTTCTGCCCAACGCGGGCACGGTACTCACCAGCATCAACAACGGCGTGGCCACCAGCACACCGGCCAAGCCGTCGGATTCGCGCCAGGTAGAAGGCGGCATCAAGTTTCAGCCGCGCACGTGGACCAGCTTCATCACGGCGTCGCTCTTTCAGATCAACGAGACGGACGTCATCGTGACGGACTCTGCCTTTACCGCGCACCAGACGGGCGAGGTGCGCTCGCGCGGCATTGAGTTGGAAGGCGTTGCCAGCCTCTCGCGCGGCATCAACCTCCATGCGGGCTACACGCTGACCGCGACAAACATCACCAAGGCACCGGAGCAGCCGTACACCGTGGGCCAGTGGCTGGGGCAAACGCCGCGCAACCAGTTCAGCACGCTGGTGGACTACACGCAGCGCGGTGGCCGCTTTGCCGGTGTGGGCGGCAACTTTGGTGTGCGCGTCCTGGGCAAGAACCTGACGAACGCCGCCACCTTTGCGGGCGACCCCGGCAGCTTCTACGTGCCCGGCTACACCCTGCTGGACGCGGGGGTGCGCTTCGGCTTTCGGCAGACGCTGTTCAGCGTGAACGCGACCAACCTGACCGACCGGCGCTATGTGGCCACGTGCGGCGGCCTGGCCTACTGCTACTACGGTTTTGCGCGCAACGTCATCGGCTCAGCGAAGTACCGCTTTTGAGTCATCCTGGTAGGGGTGTGCAGAGGTCATGCCTTGAGAGCAGGCATCGCCTTCGGAAGGGCACAGCTTTAGCTGTGCCAGAAGAGTGCTCTTAGCGAAACGGGCTTTAGCCCCCGAGGTCCGTTTCAAGCTGACCTCGGCGGCTAAAGCCTTCCGCGTGTGCGATGTCGTTCGGCACAGCTGAAGCTGTGCCCTTCCGAAGGAGTCTGCTCTCCTCAGCACAGGACGGCTCGGCCAACAAGCAGGTCCTTCGCTTCGCTCAGGATGGGAACGTGGAGGACTAGCGAAGCGAAGGAGGCTGTTATAGCTGCAACCATGTTCCGCAACGCAGTGCACCACCCTCGCAGGCTCTGGATCCGGAAGGCGATCTTCCAGGTCCACCTGTGGGCGGGTGTGCTGCTGACGCTGTACCTGGTGATCATTGCGCTCACCGGCTCCGCGCTGGTCTTTGAGCGGGAGCTCACCGGGTTCGCCCTGCCCGCTGGTGTCACGCGAGACCTGCCCGCCACGCCTGTGCCGATTGCAACCGTGGTGGCCAACGTGGAGCAGGGCTACCCAGGCGCGCAGATCGATGCGCTAACCGTACCGTCCCGCTCCATTCCTGCGTACCAGCTCACGCTGCAGGAGCCGGACCACCACATCCTGCACATGGTCGCAGACGCCAACTCCGGCGCGCTGGTTCCTGCGCCGCGTACCTGGGTGCAGTGGGTGCACGACCTCCATGTCTACCTCTTGCTGGACCCGCGCTATGGCGCGCAGGTGAACGCGGTGGGCGCCACCGTGCTGATGCTGCTGACCATCACCGGCCTGCTGCTGTGGTGGAGCGGCCTGCGCAACTGGACCCGTGGCCTCCGCGTCAACCTGCGGGCCAGCTGGCGGCGCATCAACTACGACCTGCACTCGGCGATTGGCTTCTGGACACTGCTGCTGTCATTGTGGTGGGCGCTGTCCGGCATGTACTTCGGCTGGTACACGGTCATGACGCGGGCCATCAACGTGGTGCTGCCGGTGCGCAACATGCGCCCGCCAGTGGCCCTGGCGGCGTCTACCTCTACTGCTCGCATGTCGCTGGCGAGCATCCTTCAAACGGCGCAGGCCGCCTCGCCACACGCCACGCTCTACAGCCTGAGCAACGCCGACCTGCGCGGCCCCACGGTCTACGCCAGCATGGACTGGGGCGATCCCGGCAACTTCCTGCATCGCGACATTGTGTGCATCGGCACGGCAGACGGTCGCGTGCTGAGCGTATGGCACTACGCGGAGAAGCACTCGCTGGGCGACTGGATTTTGTGGCTGATGCATCCGCTGCACTTCGGCACGGAGTGGGGTCTGCTGGTGAAGGTGATTTGGTGCGTGGCCGGGCTCGCGCTGGCGGTGCTGGCCGCGACGGGTCTGCTGATGTACTGGAATCGCTATCTGCGCCATGCGGTGCGTGCTGCGCCTTAACGCGAACCTCCAGGCTCAAGGCATGCCATTTGCATTCGGAAGGCTTCAGCTGTGCCGCAAGGCTTTGCCAGGCAGCCCGGGCTTCAGCGCTGAGATCAGGTTTGAAGCAGACCTCGGCGGCTAAAGCCGATTTGGGGTCAGCAGCATACGGCATGGCTAAAGCCATACCCTTCTGAAAGCCAGAGCCTGCGGCAGTTACCCGCTCCTCTTCCAAGGGTGCAAGCAGTTTAGGCCTGACTGCAGCGTGCTCAACATGGGTGCTGTACCAAGGCGCAGCATGTGTCGTCCTGCTGGCGTTTGCGTCTAATCTTGTAGAAGGTGGCGAGGACCTGACGCCGCCGGAAGAGAGTTTCTGACGATGTACGTCAACCAATCGAACGGGTTCCCTACTGTTATCGACGTTCCTCGCGAGGGTACAGCGCCGCTGCTGGCCAAGGTGCTGGGCATCACCTCGTTGGGCTTTTTTGTCACGGCGCTCGGCGTAGCCACCGCTCCAGCATGGAGCATGCTGCCCGGCCTGATCGCTGTCTTTGTGCTCATCTTTGCCATCAATGGCGCACGCCGCAAGAGCGAAGGCGTTGCGTTGGGCCTGTTTCTGGCGCTGGCCTACTTCATGGGCTGGGAGATTGCACCTATCATCAGCCGGTACATTCGCGGCTTTGGCTCGGGGCTGGTCCTGAATGCGGCACTCACCACCGGCGCGGGCATGGCTGCCATGGGCTGCGTCAGCTACCTGTTCAATATCAACTACCGCCGCATTGCAGGCATTGCCACGGCAGCGCTGCTGGCGCTCATCCTGGTTGGTATTGCGAGCATGTTCCTGCACTTCATGCCGCCCACGCTCTACTCGTGGCTGGCACTGGGTATTTTCACTCTGCTCACAGTGGCGGACTTCTCGCGCATCCGCGCGGGTGGCGATGGCATGAGCGCGACCCAGCTTTCCGTTGGCATCTACCTGGATGCGATCAATATCTTCATGATCATGCTGCAGCTACTCAGCGGACGCAGCCGCCGCGACTGAGTACGGTCGCACGACATCATCAGGCCAGGGCAAACATGCCCTGGCCGTTTTGCTGCCTCGCACGGGAGCGGACAAGCTGCCATGGTCAACAGTCCTGTTGCACGATGCGATGGATCGTCCTTTGCTGACAGGGTGAACATGCCGAGCGCCACCTGACGACACGCGCGATGTTGTTCGCTTCCGCTTAAAAACGACGCATCACAACGCCATGGCCTGGGCAATCTTTCTTCTCGCAATTCTCGCGGGGGCGCTGGCACCGCTCCAGGGCACCAACGCGGAGCTGTTCAAGCACTGGCAGCAGCCCGTGTGGACCACGGTGTGGGTGTACCTGAGCGGCCTTGCGGTCATTCTGCTGGTGCAGCTGTTTGCCCGGCAGGCGCTGCCCACCGCACCTGCGATGCATGCAGCACCGTGGTGGGCGTACGTGGGCGGCGCGCTGTCCATTGCCACCACGCTGATTGCTCTGATGTTTGCGCAAAAACTTGGCTCCGGCTTATTTACCGGCCTTAGCCTGACGGCCTCCGTCATCGTCAGCATCCTGCTGGATCAAATGGGCTGGATCGGCTTCAAGCAGCACACTGCGTCTCCCCTGCGCCTGCTGGGCGGCGCACTGATGGTCGGTGGTGTGTGGTTGGTGTCAAAATTCTAACGATGCGACGGTGAAAGGCGGCTCTATGGCAGGCGCAGCTGCGGCACAGATTACCACTGACATTCCGCCGCGACTGGACCGGCTGCCCTGGAGCCGCTGGCACCTGCGCATGGCGGTGGCGCTGGGTATCACCTTTTTGCTGGACGGGCTGGAAGGGGGCGTGGGCGGCTCACTGGCCGGTGCGCTGAAAAGCTCGCAGGCCTTGCACTTCACCGATGCACAGCTGGGCCTGGGATCGAGCGGGTACCTGTTCGGCACGGTGCTGGGTGCGCTCGGCTTTGGGTACCTTGCCGACCGCTACGGGCGCAAATCGCTGTTCACCTGGACGCTGGTGTTCTACGTGTGCGCCACGGCGCTCACCGCGTTTTCCTGGAACCTGCCAACGTTCTTTCTGTGCCGCATGATGACCGGCGCGGGCATCGGCGGCGAGTACACCGCCATCAACTCGGCCATCGATGAACTGATACCGGCCCGGGTGCGAGGCCGCGTGAACCTCTACATCGGGTCGAGCTTCTGGATCGGCGTGATCCTTGGGTCGCTGATTGCGGTAGGTTTTCTCTCCGACCGCGTCTTTGGCCTGCACTATGGGTGGCGTTTTGCCTTCCTCTCAGGCCTGCCGATTGCCTTTGTGGTGCTCTACCTGCGCCGGCATGTGCCCGAAAGCCCACGCTGGCTGCTGACGCACAGCCGGGATGACGAGGCAGCGGCCGTCATCGACACGATCGAAGCGGCAGTCGAAGAACACCATGCCCTGCCAAAGGAAACACGAACCGTCCAGATCCAACGCCGAACCGGTGACCCCATTCGCCAGCTGGCAGCCCTGTGGCAGCCGCAGTACCGTTCGCGCGCCCTCGTATGCATGGTGATGGTGATGGCCCAGTCGTTCTTCTACAACTCAGTCTTCTTTTCCGCCACGCTGATCCTCTTGCGCTTTTACGGGGTGTCCGCTGCCCATGCCGGTGTGCTGTTTCTGCCGCTCTCGTTCACCAACTTTCTTGGACCCATCGTGCTGGGCCGGCTGGTGGATACGCTGGGGCGGCGGGTCATGATCCCGCTGAATTTTGTGCTGGCGGGTGCGGCGCTGATCGTCTCGAATCTGCTGTTTCTGGATGCGAAGCTGAGCGTGGTGAGCCAGGTGGCGTGGTGGGCCATCGCTTTCTTCTTTGCGGCCAACGCGGGCGGCTCGGCGTACCTGACTACCAGCGAGCTGTTCCCGCAGCAGATTCGGGCCACTGCCATCGCAGTGTTCTATGCGTTTGGCACCCTTCTGGCCGGGGTATGCGGACCTGCGGTGTTCGGTGCCCTGCTGAACCGCGGCAATCGCGAACCTATCTTTTACGGCTTCATGGCATCGGCGGGCATTATGCTGCTGGCGGCTGCTGCCCAGGCCATTTGGGGCGTAGCAGCAGAAGGCAAGTCACTGGAAGACGTGACCTAGCTAACTCTTATGTACCTGCTGAACCAGGTGGTGGAAGAACGTCAGTGTCACGATCTCCACGCTGAACTCACACAGTTACTTACCGACGAGACGTTCAGCTTCTTCGACCGGCATTTCGAACGTTTTTGTTTCGCCACTTGGCATTTTCACCCGGACTGAGGCGTTTAAATGCGCTGCTGTTCGGTGAAGTTCCTTTGTCTCCCTTAGCGCAAGGTACGCCTTGAGGACAGTTAGGACTGACACACCCGCAGAGAGGCCAGTGAGGACTTCTATGAACGGGAAAATAACTCCCACTAGACCTCCTTCGAGATGACTACCGCACCAGATGCCAGGAAGCCTGTCACAAGCATCCACAAAGAGATAGTTTCATACCTCTCGGCCCCTTTGATCGGACCTTCTATTAGACGACTGAGGTCAGTGTACGCTTGTGGCGTTGAGCTAGGCCCTAAAGCGGCAGCCGCACTCAGAGTCTCTATCTTGTGGGCCGCAAGATCTGATTTTATAAGGCCAAAAAGAAACAGAGAAGCAGCAAGAACAAAACCACAAGCAGTGATCCGTATGCCGTTTGGCTTACTTCTAGACAGTTCCCTTGAGACTCCATCTGCAGTAATTGCAACAGCGATCAGAAAGCCATCACCTTCATACAGCAAGGAAGCAAGAGAGGGCGTGGCTCCATGAACGTAACCTGATGTTAGGGACGCAAGCGAAGAGCCGCCAGCTACAACAGCTACGAAGACCAACCAAAGAAAAACTCTGTACGAGGTAGACGGTTGGTACTCCAGAGTTTTCGATGTAACTGGATTAGGTGGCTGAGGCATACTTCGGCAGTCTAGCTGACTATCGCTAGCGGGTTACTTTAGAGGTGCAGCTTTGCCCGAACAGTGATGCTGAACACGAACGATTCGCTCAGTAGCAATCATAAAATCGATGAGCCAAACCCTCAGCCCTTGTGTCCGGCAGAGGCGTAGATCTTTGCTATCGCCTCGATGTCCTTCAGACCCTCTTCGCCGCTGGGTTGGATGGGCGTGTTCTTCAGCACGGCCTGTGAGAAGTAGTCCGACTCGAGGACGAACTGGTAGACGCCCTTGCCGTTGTCGGCCTGCGTGGTGTCTTCGTTTACGCCGCGCCCGCGCTTCTGCACGGTGAGGCTGATGCCGTTGTAGCCGAAGCCGTGGATCTCCACCACGCCGCCGCTGCAGTGCACGCGCAGGAAGCCTTCCTGGTTGGCCCCGTAGGTTGTCGTCATACTGCTGACGGCGCCCGAGGGAAAGCGCATGGACCAGGCCACGTTCTCTTCGATGTCCTGGAAGCGGTCGTCACCCTTGTCCACCACGGAACTGAAGGCCCTGATCTCTTCGGGCTCCTCGCCCAGTACGAAGCGCGCGGCATTCAAGGCGTAAATGCCGATATCCATGAGCGGGCCACCACCCGCGAACTGCCGCTTGGTGCGCCACACGCCGTGTGCAATGTTGAAGCCCGCCGCGCCCTCAATGGCTTCCACCTTGCCCATGGCACCGCTCTGAATGAGGTTGCGCGCCTCGATGTGTGAGCTCTGCAGATGGCAACGGTAGGCGATCATCAGCTTGACGTTGGCCTTCTTGCAGGCGGCAATCATCTGCTGGCATTCCTTCACGTTCATGGCCATCGGCTTTTCGCATAGCACGTGCTTGCCCGCCTGCGCCGCGCGCACCGTGTACTCCGCGTGCATGTTGTTGGGCAGGCCGATGTAGACCGCATCGATGTTTGGGTTGTCTTTGATTTTGTCGAAGGTCTGATAGGTGTAGCAGTTCGCGTCGGGCACCTTGTACTCGGCGGCAAGCTTTTGCACCTTGTCTGGCGTGCCGCTCACCAGGCCGGTGATCTCGCCGTACTGGCTTTGCCGCGTGCCTGGCATGAAGTGGTCCACGGAAATGAGACCCAGGCCCACCGGGGCGTACCGTACCTTGCGGGTAGGCGCGGCCGCCTGCGCGCGCATGGCAGCGGGCAGCGTGCTGGCAGCAGCGGCGGCGGAGGCAAGGCGGGCAAAGTCTCGGCGGGTCATCATGGCGGCACTTCCTGTTTTCGTTGGTTGGCTTCCGGATTATAGGCGCGGCGTGGGCACAGTTGGCCAGCGTGTTACCCCGCCAGTGACGAAAGTTTCGTGCCGCAGCGCATATCACAGAACAACTGATTCCGCACAGAACGGCTCAGACTACCTGCATTCCCCCTTTGGTTGTGAGCCGCAGGTATCGATCCGAACGCCACACCCGCAAGCCAGCACGTGTCTCACGGCATGGCGCAACGTAGCGCAACCCCTCTCGGAGAACGAAAGTCATGTTCATCATCTGGTGGATCATCGTGGGCCTGATTGCAGGCTTCATCACAGGCAAGCTCATGAAAGGCAGCGGCTTTGGCACGCTGGGCGACATCGTGGTCGGCATCATCGGCGCGATTGTGGGCGGCTTCATCATGCGCGCGCTCGGCTTTGCCGGGCAGGGCGGCCTGATCTATTCCATCGTGGTCGCCGTCATTGGCGCAGTTATTCTTACCCTGCTGCTGCGCCTGGTTACAGGCAACCGCGGCAGCAACCTGTAAACCTGGGAGGCAAAGATGGGCATCATGGATATGGTGGAACAGGCCGCAGGCATGGGCGGCGGCAACGTGGATCACTCGCAGGTAGCGGGTGGCGTAATGGACGAGATGCAGAACCGGGGCGGCGTGGGAAGCATCTTTTCGTCGTTCCAGAACAACGGCCTGGGTGGCCTGGTGCAGCAGTGGGCGGGCGGCAACACCGCGCCTGCCTCGCCAGACCAGGTGGAGCAGGGGCTTGGCGGTACAGGCATGATCGACGGTGTGGCGAACCGAGTGGGCATCTCGCCCACCATGGCCAAGATGGGCATGGCGGTCATCCTGCCGGTACTGATTCACCACTACGTCTCCAACGGCCACGTAACGCCGCAGGGCGAGCCCACGGGTGCGCCTGCGCCGGAGCAGGGCAGCGTGCTGCAGTCGATCCTGGGCCGCATCCTGTAGCTCCCGCTGAGCTTGCCTGCTGGCAGGGCTGGCCAGGTTGCTGGTCAGCCCTTTGCTGCGTCCTGGACCATTGCAGTGCAATCTGCCTACGGCTTCGCGAAGTGCTTCGCCTGCCCGGTGCCCTGGTTTTTTACGTCCATGCTGCCATCCGGGTTCACTGTTATCTCCACCCGCTTGCCATCGACACCCGCCCCATTCGCAATGAACTCTGCGGCTGTGTTGTGCTCGGGGCCACCCTGCTCTGTACCGCCTGGATTCTTGTAGCTACTAGGAGGTGCGGGGTGCAGTTGGTACAGCGCCTGCAGCCGTGGCGATGCCTTGATCGTGTCGATCACGGACGTACTGCCGCCCTTGTTGCTGCCGTTGTCCATTACGGCGACGCGTGGCGCGAGCGAGTCGATCCACACGGGGCTGCTGCTCCAGTCCACACCATGGTGCGAAACGATCATGAGGTCAATTTTGCCGACCTTGTTCGCCGGGCACACCAGCAGGCGCTCGCGGTCCAGGGTTAGGTCGCCGCCATCCTCAATGGTGAGCCCGGCAAAGCGCAGCACCAGCGCGATGGAGTCGCCGTTCTCTTCCGTGTCGTTGAGTACCGCTGGAGCTTTGCCGCACAGCGGGTTGGGTCCCGCACCGACGCCCGGCAGTGGGTCGTGCAGCACCTTGCCGGCAGCGGCCAGAACGGTACCGTCGAAGCCCTCGGCGGGCAGCGTGTCGCCAGCCTTGACGGAGATGCGCTTGTACTTACTGGTGGCCAGCACCTTCAGGTAGTTGTCGTAGTCGGAGGTCGATTCGGCGTCGCGCACGTCACGCACGCCATGGTCGATAAACGTGCCCACCGGCATACGTTCGACCAACTGAGGCACACCGCCCGCGTGGTCGGTGTGGTAGTGCGTCAGCAGCACAGTGTCGATGCGCGAGAGGCCAAGGTCTTTCGCGGCAGCGGCAATGCGGTCCGCATCGCGGTAGTTGTTACCGGGCCAGCCCGCGTCCACCAGCAGCGACTGCCCCGTGGGCGACACAAACAGTGTGGATTGACCACCCGCTACGTCAATGACGGCGATGTGCAGCTTGCCGTCGCCGTGTGTGGCCTGGGCGGCTGCAGGCAGCGACAGGATTGCGGAGACGCTGAGGGCAGCAACACGACACGCGGCGTTCATCACGTGAAGCATACCGTGTTGTGGCGGCGGCTGGCGCACGGGTTGGGTGCATAGCCACCCGCAACGCGCGCGGAGCGCGCATCAGACTCTGTATGAGCTCTTCAGACCAGCAGCCGGATGTTGTCCACGAAGCCGCAGAGACCATGACCGACACCGGCCACACCGCGACGCGCCGGGGGTTTCTCCTGGGTGCCACCGGCGCGCTGGCAGGTGCGGCCCTCTTCGCCGCGGAAGCCGCGGCGCAACAGAGCAAACCAGGCAGCGAGAATACTGTGACCCTGCCGCCCATTGACGCAGCCACCGAGCCGCCGCTGACCACGCCCGGACCGTTCCTGGCACCAGGTAAGCGGGTGGGGTTTGCCGTGGTGGGGCTCGGCAATCTGTCGCTGGACCAGATTCTGCCTGCCTTTGGCTCGTCGGACTACTGCAGGGTAACGGCACTGGTGAGCGGCGACCGTGGCAAAGCATTAAAGATCGCCGCGCAGTACGGCATTCCAGAGTCGAACATCACGGACTACGCGGGCTACGAAAAGCTCAAGGACATGCCTGGCGTCGACGTGATCTACATCGTGCTGCCCAACAGCATGCACCATGAATTTGTGCTGCGTGGCGCAAAAATGGGCAAGCACATCCTGTGCGAAAAGCCCATGGCCACCAGCGCGCGCGAGTGCGAGGACATGATCGCTGCCGCTAAGCAGGCAAACGTGAAGCTGATGATTGCGTACCGGCAGCAGTACGAGCCCATGAACCAAACACTGAAGAAGGCTGTGGCGGACGGCAAACTGGGCAAAGTGCGCAACATCGTCGCGTCCAACTCGCAGGCCGTGGGCGATCCCACGCAGTGGCGGCTGAACCGCAAGCTGGCAGGTGGCGGGTGCATGCCCGACGTGGGCGTGTACTGCCTGAACGCATCGCGCTTCCTGACGGACGAAGAGCCTGACGAGGTCTTTGCGATGACCGTACAGCCGAAAGAAGATCCACGCTTCAAGGAAGTGGAGTCTCGCTGCGAAGTCCTGGTCAAGTTTCCAAGCGGCATGACGGCCAACTTTACAAGCGCCTACGACACGCACCGCTCCACCTTGCTCCGGTTGGAAGGCGACACGGCTTGGGGTGAACTGAGCCCGGCTTTTGGCTACCACGGCAGCAAGCTGCACTTCATGCGGCTGGAGGACGGCAAAGACGTGGAGATGACGCCGTCCATCGCGGAGAAGGACCAGTTCGCTCTGGAAATGGACCACATGGCGACCTGCGTGCTGGGGAATGTGCCACCGCACACGCCCGGCGAAGAGGGCCTGCAGGACCACCGGCTGATCGAGGCGATTTACAAGTCTGCCGCGACCGGGCGCAGCGTGAAGGTACAGCCGCCAGCTACCTCAACCCGTGGCCCAGCCTTGCCCCCGATGAAGGGTTAACCGCACACGCCTGCCGCAGCCCGTCCTGCCCTGCGAGCGGCAGGTACGTGCGCGTGACCTTGCCGCTTGCCGTTGTCCTCCATGCGACCGGCGGGGGAGTAGTAGCGCTCAACGTACTTCCTATGCCCGGTACCGGCACCCGTAGCGGTCAGCATCCCTGCATCTCAACAAAGAAGCAATACCGGAGGGAAGATTGAGCGAAGTTGCTCCAGGAACCTTGCAGCTGGACCGGCATTTAATTGCCATCCACGTCGAGGATGTCACCAATCGGCGGCTGATCGAAGGCCTGGCACTTCAACTGAACCTCACGCCTCGCTTCATCGCCGATGAGGACCTGCAAGACGTCCCTCTTATGCGCCAGATCGCCATCATTGTGGCAGACGAGGCGGCTGCAACGCGGTATCGAGAGGCAGCTACCATGCCTCAGCATCCCCGCGACGACCTGCAGCCTGCCTTGGTGGCAGTGGTGCCGCCCACCTATGCAGGCCAGGCATTGCTGCCGAAGAAGACCGAAGATCAGCCCTTCGACGGCATCCTTGTGCTGCCGCAGCTGCCCAGCGTAGTGCTGGCACAGTTAAGCGTGATCCTCTACGCGCATCGCTCCATCGTCCGGCGCATTGAGTCTGCCTTCGATGAGTTACATCTGAACCGCCTGATCTTTCGCTCTGTTACCAGCGGTATCACCGTGGCCAATGCCAGCGAGCCGGATTTTCCCCTCTCCTATGTCAATCCAGCGTTCGAGGTCATGACCGGGTACACGCTGGAAGAGATCCTCGGAAAGAACTGCCGCTTTCTGCAGAATGACGAGCGCGACCAGCCGGGTAGCATCCTGATTCGTGAAGCCATGGAAAACCGTCGTTCCACAACCGCCATCCTGCGCAACTTTCGCAAGGACGGCACGGCGTTCTGGAATGAACTTTCGATGTCACCCATCTTCGACAAGAATGGCACTCTGACCCACTACGTTGGAATCGTGAACGACGTCACGGCTCGCGTGGCCTTTGAGGATGCCCTGCGCGAAAGTGAGAAGATTGCCGCCAGCGGACGCCTTGCAGCCTCCATCGCGCATGAAATCAACAACCCTCTGGAGGTAGTCACAAACCTGCTGTACCTGGCGCGCCATGAGGAAGACCAGCAGCAGAAGGACGAATATCTGAGCCACGCAGAAGAAGAATTGCACCGAGTCTCGCTGTTAACGACTCAGTCCTTGCGGTTCTATCGCCAATCCTCCAAGCCACAGGCAGTACGCCCCTCTGACCTCGTATCGGCGGTGTTGGCGTTGTACCTGCCAAAGATGACTGCCTCTGGCATCGCTGTCGAGCGACGCGACCGCACCGAGGCCTCGGTGGTGTGCATGGAAAGTGAAATCCGGCAGGTGGTCAGCAATCTGGTGCGGAATGCCATCGATGCCATGCGCGGATCTTCCGGCCGCTTGCTGGTACGGGTGCGCAACAGTACCTTTTGGCCCAAAGGGACGCAGGGCGTCACCATGACGGTGGCCGACACTGGCACAGGCATGTCAAAGGAGACCCGGAGCAAGCTGTTCAACGCGTTCTACACCACCAAAGAAAGTCACGGCACGGGTCTTGGAC
>CALMRM010000047.1 GCA_937871605.1 uncultured Terriglobus sp.
GGCAGAGCGCCTGTCACCCGGCAACCCGTTGGTGCGCGAACTGCGGCAGCGGATCAACGCTTCACAAGCCGTTCGGTACCGGCTCATGTATTTCGCAGGCGGCACAGGACTGGTAGCCGCGCTGGCAGCCATCACGCTGTGGTTTCGCCGTCGCAAGACACAGAAATTTCCTATGCTGGAGGTGGTCACTGGCCTGGACAGCGGGCGCACCTACCGCATCGAAAAAGACCAGACCCGCATTGGTGCGGTGCCGCAGGACGGGGGTCAGAAAAACGACATCGTGGTGCGCGATGTGGAGCACGCCATCTCACGCTTCCACTGCGAGGTGGTGCGTCGAAACGGCCAGTTGTACGTACAAGACCTGAACAGTTCCAACGGTACGCGCGTGGATGGCGAACGCCTAAAGCCGGGCAACGCCGCGCTCTTGCGCAAGGGCACCAAAATTCAGCTGGCGGGCACGGTGGAGCTGCGCTTCGGCTATGACAAGGGCGCAAAGAAAACGGCGTAGCGGCGGGCGAGCGACATGGATATCCGAATTCGTGCGGCGGCGCTGAGCGATGTGGGGCGGCATCGCCGCATCAATGAAGACAGCTTTGGCTTCGACATGGACCGCGGCCTGTTCGTGATCTGCGACGGCGTCGGCGGGCGCGCTGCGGGCGAAGTGGCCAGCCGCTCCGCCGTGGACTGCGTGCTCAGCCGCTTCCCGGACGCGAGCGACAGCCTGCAGGCGGGCACGGAGCTGCAGCGCGTGATCCAGGCCGCCAACCGTTCCGTGTACCAGGCCGGTGTGCACAACCCGCTGTACGCGGGCATGGCCACCACCATTGTGGCGGCCCATTTTGACGGCGCACGCATGTGGATTGCCCATGTCGGCGACAGCCGCGCCTACCTCCTGCGAAGCCAGTCGCTGCACCGGCTGACCGACGACGACTCGCAGCTGGCGCAGATGCTGCGCGAAGGCCGCCGCGACATCACGCCCGAACAGCAGGCGCAATGGGATAGCGTGCTGACACAGGCGCTGGGCGCGGCAGACATGGTGGTGCCCTCGGTCACCGTGGTTCAGGTGCAGCTGGGTGACTGCTTCCTGCTGGCCACGGACGGCGTGTGCAAGGCACTCTCCAGCGCAGAGATGCTGTCGCTGCTGCTGGCCGCCGCCACGCCAGAGCAGGCATGCCACCATCTCACCGCCGCCGCCAACGAGGCGGGCGGTTATGACAACGCCACCTGCATCCTCATAGAAATCGACTAAGCAGTTCTGTAGTTCGCATTGGCTGCAGGCACCAGCGCTTAACGCCCGCGTCGTGCACGAAGGGCTGCGACCCAGGCCGGTTCGCCTCCGGTCACTGCGAACTTGAAGTTTGCATACGCTGATTCCAAGCCGGCTAAAGTTCTAGCATCGGTCTCTTCAAAGGTCCGCGCACCAGGAATGGTGTTCCAGTCCACTGGGCTTGGTAGTTGCCCGGTAAGTGCTTGAGTTAGCAGGGGCGAAAGTGCATCCTCAAGGGCCTGTGCCGCCTCGCTTATCGGCACATACTTCTGCAGCAGGGCTTGCAACTGCGCGGCTATTGCCTGAATGTCTGCTTGATCCATCATGGATTACGGTCCTGAAAAAGCAATGGAGAACCGCCTATGCTGGCAACCGAACGCACCTGAGTTGGCGTGTTCCATGGTCCACAATAGGGAGAGGTAGATCAAGCCCCAAGGAGATATCTCGGTGCTGTGATGACCGCATCATGCGTGCCACCAGCGTGAAGATACCACGGCATGCCTCGTCCTCATTTGCGTAGGTATGAACGTCGTCTGCACCGCCCCGTTCGCTATAGAACGTCTTCCAGGTGCCGTTCTCCTGTTGCAGCACATAATTGTCGCCACCACCCATGCCGTCGAACGAATAGTACGTCGTAGGCACTTCATTTGCTATGAGGATGGCTTCAAGCTCACGGACCGTCATCGGTGAATAACGCGTGCCAAACTTCTTTTGGCTCACCGTCATGTAGCCACCACTGTTTCACCTCACCTGTGGACAGGCTCCTAAATTCATACACAAAGGAATCGTCGTGTGGCACGTAGTAATCCTTGAGAAAGAGCAGTTTCTCGCCTTTCTGGAACACTGTAGTCGGTCCGCTCTTGAAGGTCTGGAGTGAGCGGTACTGCTGGTTTTCAGCGAAGATTGGTCGCGCGTAGCTCATTGTTATAGGCCGGAGACGTGGCTAGGGTTCAAACTCTATTGTTTGATTGCGTTCTTGCATGTCGCGAGTGATACCAGACTTAATAAGGTCTGTCTTCTCTTGTGTGGCATGCCGATTTTGATTGCCATCTGCGATGCTCAACGACGAAAGATAGGCTACAAATCCCGGGGAACCGTAGCCGGGCATATACGCCTCACCCTGCATGCGGAGGTGAAGCCGCTGTAAATGCCTTCTACCTCACTTCTGCTGATGAATGTTACTTTCACGCTCACCGAGTCCATATGATGTTCGTCGCTCCAGTCGCAGGATCTATCATTGTGATGCTTGTAACATTGGGATTGGCTTTAAGGGCTGGCAATTCGGCAGTCTCCCACGCGTTGCCCGGTCAAAGTGATGAACCAATCACAGCGTGAACGTCGCCGCTTGCGCCGTTCGCATAATCAGCGGAAATCTGTTTCCAGGAAGCGACGCTTGCAGGATTGTTTTCGTCCCAGCGAGGGCATGTCGATGTTCCGACCTTTAATGAGCGTCTAGAGCGTTGTTCCTCCATTATCTGAAGCATGCGCGCTGCGTTGTCAGGTCCACTCGCAAAAGTTCCGTCAGGCAGGGCGATCTACCTGACCAGAAGTATGCTTCATTTCGTTCTGTCTTCACTGGATATTTGGCACCTCCATCGGCTGCTTTCGCGACGCTTGGTTCCTCTTCCACCCCCTGCGGGTGCAGGTTTTTGTCGGGCGTGGTTTTGGGTGGTAGCGGGTCTGCCGGTTCCAGGCCGGGTGGTTTCGCAAGCGGGTGGTCGGCACGGGCAGCTACGCGCTTTGGTCCGGGTGGTTTGGGCGTCGGGTGCGGTGCGGGCGTGTTGGGTGGACGACGTGGTCGGCCTGCACCATCTTTCGCCCAGAGCATGGGCCAGGCGCTTGCCAAACTCGCCCATGACCGCCTTCACCTGGCGCGCGGCCATCTGGTCCACTTCGCGGAAACCGGCCTCCCGCACCTTGAGCTTCTCA
>CALMRM010000048.1:0-4351 GCA_937871605.1 uncultured Terriglobus sp.
CCGGTGCCCAACGCACAGAACACGTAGTCGCGCACACCGCGCGCCGCACCCGCGGCACCCTCTCCCAGCGCCGCCAGGTTGGTGTCGTTGTCCACGGCGGCGGCCACGCCAAACTCCCGCTGCAGCAGGTCGCGCAACGGCACCTCTTTCCAGCCCGGCAGATTGGGCGCATCCAGCACCACGCCGCGCTCGGCGTCCGTTACGCCCGGCGCTCCCACGGTGACGTGCAGCAGCGGTGCCGCGGGCATGGTGGCCAGCATGGCATCGGCCCCGGTACGCAGCAGCGCGAGCACAGCTGCCGGGTGCTTGCCATCGTCACGCAGATGCGCATTCCAGCGCGCCACAGGCAGCCCGTCCCGCTGCGCCAGCAGCATGCGCACACGCGTGCCACCCACATCCGCCGCCAGCAGGAAGCCGTCCGGTTGCGGCACGCCCGTCACCGGCGCACCTGCGGCACGGACGGCAGCGGCGTCACACGACGCCTCGGGGTGGGTGGTGATGTCCAGATGCGGTGATTATAGAGAACCACCCCCCCACCAGCCGCCACAAAAACATGCGCAGCAGCTAGTATCGCGACGCGTTCCCCGCATCCTGCGACGTTAGGAAGCTCTCCCAAAAGGCCTCTCGCTCGGGGTCAGCCAGCGGCATCGAACGGAAGTGCTGGCCCAACTCCATGGTCTGCTTGTCGGTTGAAGTGACACGCGGCCAGTGCGGCAGGCCGGTGCCGTCCGGTGTGCCCGTCCGGGTGAAATTCACGATGTAGCCGGAGAGCGTGCGGCTGACCTCGCGATCCTTGTCGGTCCAGGGGCGGTCCAGCGTGTCTAGGTTGGCGAACGCGTATGGCAGTTCGCCCGTGTGGAACGCGCCAAACTCCGGGTGCTGCGGCCACGGAATCGCCTGATCCATGTAGTACGTGTAGGTGGCCGAGTGGGTGTGCGTGGCACGGCGGGTAGCCAGCAGCCACTGGTTCACGCGGTTGCGGTCGTGGCTCATGGCCTCGCTGGCGGCCTGCACACCCTCATCGCCGCCAACGACCGGGTACAGCCGCAGAACCTCACTTACCCGGTCGCCGTAGGTGCTGCGGATACGCTTGCTATACGCGGCCAGCGCACCTTCCGGCCGCGAGAGGCTGCGCGCGTCCTCCGACTGGTAGCCGGTAATCAGCGGCACATCGCTGCCGGTGCCGTCTTCCATTGCAACCGATGGCTGCTCCTTCAGAAACGAGCCGTCGACGTCAGGCCGGAAGTGCACCCCCGGCGGAGTCGGTGCCTTCATCAAGTCTGGCGCCGGCACGGCGCGCAACGCGGCCAGCGAATTCGCCCCGTTCAACCTGGCGTAGCTCTCGCCGTCCTGCTCTGCCTCGCGCAACGACTGCGTGACGCCGCCCGCGTGGCCTAGGCCGCTGTCAGCAATGGCACCGCGGAACGTACCCTTTGCCGTCGGCGAGGCCAGCAACGCGCCCACGGCTGCCGCGCCCGCGGACTGGCCCCAGATCGTCACCCGTTGCGGATCGCCGCCAAACGCGCGAATGTTTGCCTGCACCCAGCGCAGCGCCAGAAGGCAGTCCAGCAGGCCGTAGTTGCCGCTGCTATGCGTAGGCGACTCCCCCGTGAGCGCCGGGTGCGCCAGAAAGCCGAAGACGCCCAGCCGGTAATTGATCGTCACCACGACCACACCCCGCTGCGCCAGGTGCGTGCCGTCGTACACGTCAATGCCGCCAGCCCCCTCGCTGAACCCGCCGCCATGGAGGAAGACGAGTACCGGGAGGTTGGCACCGGCACGTGGCTGCCGTGTCCACACGTTCAGAAACAGGCAGTCTTCACTGTCGCCGTTCTGCACCATGAACTCGTGCGTCCAGGGCAGTGTGTCGCGGCGCAGGGTTTGCATGCACGCGCTGCCGAAGTGCTTGGCCGGCCGCACAGCAGTCCATCTCGGCGCGGGTGCGGGTGCCTTCCAGCGCAGGTCGCCCACGGGCGGCGCGGCATAGGGGACACCCTTGAAGCTGCTGATGCCCGCAGTTGTGGAACCTGCGAGCGTGCCCTGAGCGATGTGCAACGTTTGCGCGGCTAGTCTGGCGGCGCACAGCAGCAGCGCGGCGGAGAGCATCGGGATGTGCTTCATGCGGTTACTCCGCGATACGTATACGTCATCCGCTCAGAGCACGTCGTCTACGTCATCCGCCCAGAGCAAGTCATCCGCTTAGAGCACGTCATCCTGAGCGAAGCGAAGGATCCCGGGGCATTTGGCCTCGCGCATGCGTTCCGGAACTTCTGGCGTGCAAACCAGAGACTGCACCGCCGCTACCGGCGCTCCTCAGGATGACAGCTACTGCGGAGTTACGTGGAACAGACCACCGGACTTGTCATCCTCCACCATCCACAGGGTGCCGTCCGGCGCTTCCTCAATGTCGCGAACGCGATGTCCAACCTCGTACCGGTCAGTTGCCGCGGCCCCACCCTTGCCGTCCAACTTCAGCAGTATCAGGCTCTTGGTTGCCAGGCCGCTCACGATGCCGTCGCCGTTCCAGCCTGGAAAGGTGCTGCCCTTGTAAAACATCAGGTTCCCGGGCGCGATGACCGGGTTCCAGTAGATGACCGGCTTGACCAAATCGGGCCGCGTGTCTGGGCTGGGAATGGGTACGCCGTTGTAGTTCGTCGAGTACGACGCCAGCGGCCAACCGTAGTTTTTGCCCTTCTGGATCAGGTTCAGCTCGTCGCCACCCTTGGGTCCGTGTTCGACCTCCCAAAGACGTCCACTCCCGTCGAACGCCAGGCCGTACGGTGTGCGGTGGCCGCTGCTCCAGGTCTCAGACGGCGTCAGGTTGTCTCCGGAGAAGGTGTAGGTGCGGACCACCTTGGCCGTCTTCGCCGCTTCCGTATCGGCCGGTGGGTCGGTTACCTCTACGGTCTGCGCACCCTTTTTGCCGTACATCGGATTTCTAGGCGCGGGCTTGCCGTCCAGTGTCAGCCGGAACACCTTGCCTAATGGCTGGTTCGGATCCTGCGCGGGGGTAAAGCGCTGGCGATCGCCGCTGGTCAGGAAAAGGTACTTCTTATCGGGCGAGAAGGCCACCGCCGCGCCAAACTGGCCGCCCTGGCCGCCTTCCGGGTCGTGCCAGATGACTTTCAGGTTCTGCAGGCTGGGCGCGCCGCTGCCCAGTTGGAGCGTAGCCCGGGCCAGTGCCAGGCTGCTGCCGCCGATGGCCTGCGGCTCAGAGTAGGTCAGGTAAATAGTGTGATCCGTCGCGTAGTTTGGCGAGAGGTACACCCCCAAAAAGCCGCCCTGGCCCTTGTACAGCACCTCTGGCGCACCGGAGACATCCGTTTTCTCGCCGGTCGCGGTCACCAGCTCCAGCCCGCCACTCTTTTGCGTAATCAACATGCGGCCATCCGGCAAAAACGCGATGCGCCACGGCCAGCTGAGCGTGGTGACCTGCTCCACCTTGAACGGGTTGGTGCTTGCGGGCTTCTGGTCGCCCATGTTGACCTGCGCTACCGCAGTGGTGGCGCACAAGGCCGCGGCAACCCACCCGAATCCTGACATCTTCGACACAGAGACACTCCTGGACAATTTTGGCGTACGCACCGGAAGTGCACTCCGGCAGCTAAGGGCTTGGATCGTGCGCAGGGCATCGCTGTACGCACGGACTCATTGGATGCAACGCCCTGAGAAAAGTCAAGGGGAGGCCTGGCTACGCTGCTGGTACGGTTCGCGTCCTACCGTCATGCTCTTGCCGCAATTTGCGCGCGAGTTTCTGCGGTGCCACGTGCTGCGTCCGCTGCTGCGGCTGCTGCGCGGCGGTGTCACGCCCCGGCGGCTCGCGTGGAGCCTGGCCCTGGGCATGGTCATCGGCATCAATCCGTCGGTCGGTCTCACTACCTTTGTGGTGATTGTCCTGGCGTGGACGTTCGGCCTGAGTCAGGTGGCTTCGCAGATAGGCACACATGTTGTGGCCCCCCTGCACCTCCTGTTTTTTATCCCGTTTATTGAAGCGGGCGTGTACCTGTTCCACACCAAGCGCCTGCCCATGACGCGCAGGCAGATCGAGCACCTGAGCCACCATCCCGTCCGCCTGCTGCGTGAAATCTGGCAATGGGAGTGGCACGCCCTGCTGATCTGGGCTGCCCTTGCCGTGGTGCTGACGCCGCTGCTGGCGATCTACCTGCGCCGCGGACTCATCGTGCTGCTGCGCAAGCACCGCACGCTGCTGTATCCGCGCAAAGCCGATGCCTGAGCTGAGGCAGGTACGAACTCTGTTTAGTTCTTAGTGGTGAGTGGTTAGTTCAACAGTGTTGATCGTTCGTATGAAGTGAAAGGCGCCGAGTCATGAACTCAGCGCCATCCACTAATC
>CALMRM010000048.1:4361-12662 GCA_937871605.1 uncultured Terriglobus sp.
GTATCAGCGCAAGCCGGCGCCTGAGCTGGGGCAGGAATGAACTGTGTTTAGTTCTTAGGGGTTTCGTTCAACAGTGTTAATCGTTTGAACGGAGTGAAGGCGCCGAGTTCACGAACTCAGCGCCTTCCACTAATCAACGTAGAAATTAACAACTAGAAGCGGTATACAAAGCTCGCACTCGGCTCTGCACTGACACGCCAGCTGTGGGTGCTAAGCGCGGCATTGTTGAAGTTAGGCGCGCGATAGAAAAGGCCGCGTCCCTCGATGCGCAGGGCCAGGTGGCGCTGCGTGGCTGGCATGGCAATGTCAAACCCGGTTTCGAGGAGGCCTGCACCGCGCCACTGGTTCGGACCACCCAGCGTGGGCAAAAAGTCAATGGCACCTCCACCAACGTTGACGAATGGCTGGAAGGGGATGTGCTTGGGGTGGAACTGGTACGCACCCGTCGCCTCATGCGTCGTGGTCGGAATCTGGGTGCCCTGCCGGTACGGAGTGCCGGCCACATAGTAGGCGTACCGCTCCTGGTAATGCTGGTAGCCGTAGTTCACTTCCACACCCGCCCACGACACCGGGTGGAACTGCAGCGAGGTAAGAAAGCCAATAGAGGATGTGTTGTACTGCGTCTGGCCAGACACGGTGTTGGTCAGCGTGGGGCCCTGTGGCGTGACCGTGTTGAAGGTGACAGACTGCGGGTTGGTGGTCAGCGTCTCCAGGTAGTTACCCGTCGCACCCACTGAGATGGCAGCACCATGCAACTTATAAAACTGCGCCGGTGCACTTACAGCGGCAGTAAGTCCAAGCAAAACGGGTACTACTTTCTTGAGTAAGGAAAACACTAGACCTCCGAAATGTGTTACGCAGAGCTACGCATGCGCCATAGGGCACAACGGCTGTGCTAAGCAGTGATGACATGCACGACAACGAGCCGAGCCCGAAGCGCAGGATGCCGTGGTTTAGGCCGTATGGCTGACCACGGAGTAGCAACTCGTGTGAGTTCGCACCGGCGATTCACAGGAGCGGGGGATCACGCACAAGGCCAGTTAACCCTGACTCGAAGTTCCGTGACACATGAGCATAGACTCCTGCGACTTGGCTCACGTTGCCGTCTTGCGGGGAACAATACAGAAACGGCACGGCTTGTCTCTAATTGGCGTTGCAGAAACGGGAAAGATGGGGAAGGTGACTTAGAGCGCAATCGCTACCGACTTATGCGTCGTTCTCTAAAGGTTCAGCCGAGCTGCATGAAGCGTTCGCCTGCGACATGCATCGTATAGATGGAGGCGCGATAGCTATGCAGGAAACAGCGATCTTGGCAGGTGGTTGCTTCTGGGGTATGCAGGAGTTGTTGCGTGACCGGCCGGGTGTGCTCTCGACCCGCGTGGGGTATAGCGGCGGCGATGTGCCAAATGCAACCTATCGCAACCACGGCCACCATGCTGAAGCCGTCGA
The DNA here is from genome assembly GCA_937871605.1 of uncultured Terriglobus sp. GTDB lineage: Bacteria > Acidobacteriota > Terriglobia > Terriglobales > Acidobacteriaceae > Terriglobus. The sequence goes on from CALMRM010000048.1 coordinate 5,811, forward strand.
GGTGATCTTCGATCCAGCCAAACTCAGCTTTCGCACCCTGCTGGAATTCTTCTTCCAGATACACGACCCAAGCACGGCAAACCGACAGGGCAATGATCGCGGCGAGAGCTATCGCTCTGCCATCTTCTATACCGGTGACGAGCAGCGGCGCGTGGCAGACGAGACGATTGCCGACGTGGATAGCAGTGGTCTGTGGCCAGGCAAGGTTGTTACAGAGGTCAAGCCAGCGGGGCCCTTCTGGCAGGCGGAGCCGGAGCACCAGGACTACCTGCAACGCATTCCGTATGGCTACACCTGCCACTGGGTTCGGCCGGACTGGCAGCTGCCGCGCCGTGCAGCCGCGGTAGGTGCAACCGCTTAACTCAGGGCTTGCCCAACGGCAGCACAGGCACCCTGACCTGTTTCGCAGGCAGGCACATGCGTTCGTTGCAGGCCTGGTACCGCACCAGGACCTGAAGGTCCCGTGGCGCACCCGCGGTGGCGGCGAGATGGAGTGTAAACGTGGTGGACCGCGCAAACCAGCCGGTCACCACGTGCGACTCCGGGTCTATGCTGCGGTGGTGCTTCTCCTCCTCTACCCGTAAAAGGTCGGCCGACGCGTTCTTGGCCAGTGCCACCTCGGTCGATAGCGGAGATGCATCCTTGTCTGGCAGCGCATACAGGTGCCAGCCCTCGTCGATGTGGGCATGCAGCAGCACAGAGAACCGGCTGCCAGCGTGCAGGGCAGGCGGCAGCTGAACGTCTGCCGACCAGTGCACCGGCTCCAGGGCAGGCTGTGCGCGGGCTGGAAAGATGGACAGGGCAACTACCAGAATCGCGAAGCGACACAGCCAATGTTTCATCGGGACACCTCCAGGGCTGGGGGCACCGGGGCATAGGCCGCCTGTAAGACGCGATGTGTCCGCGTGTCCTGCACAAAAGCCACCACCCCTAATTCCGCTGGCTTCAGAACGACATCCGTGCTCGCGAAGTGAACCGGCCCGAAACGGGTGTTGCTCTGCTCAAAGGCACGGAGGTATTGCCGCAGGTCCTGCTGAATGGCTGCCGGATCAAAGGTGGCATGTAGCGTCTCCTGCTGCCCCGGATGCAACGCGTTGCCAAAGGCAGGCGGGCTGCTGGTGGCCCGTACCACCATGCTGTGGAATCGGATGCCGTTCTCTCCGCTGTAGCGCACACGGTGTTCGACAAGCGCCAACGTAAGCACGGGGCTGACCGGCAGGTCCGCCTGCTCATGCGCTTGCGCGGCTACGGTAAGACTGTCGCCCGGCCAGGGCGCATCCTCCTCTACGGCGGCAGCCTGCAGCAGGTCAGCCGCGCGGCTGGTGACGTGTGCAAGAGCCTGCACGCGGCTGTCACCGTCGCGTGTAGCGGACAGCTGGAGGGAGAACGCACCCGCGCGCGCTGCTTGCACAGCCACGATGCGGTGCAGCGCCGCGGCAATGGCTCTCGCCTCGGCCACGGTGCCGCCAAACACGGCCATTCGCTTGCCATCCAAAAAGAAGGTGGGCGTATTGCCAGCGCCCAGCACCTCGGCCCGCGCCACACTGGCTGGGTTGGCCAGCGGATCAGGCAGCGGGCTATGCTCATCCCACTCCAGCAGCACCAAATCCTTGGGCCCATATGATGCGGCAAGCGCCTCCGCAGCCAGGTCCGCACCCGCGCATGGCAGGCAGCCCACACCAGTGAACAACTCCAGCAACGGGGTATGACCGCCTGGATGCAAGCCGCTGCGCGACCCAAGCTCCAAGGACAATGGGTTAAGAAGCGTCCAACGCCCGTCCAGCTCGGCTTCGAGCGCGTCCTCCGGTGCCTGCGGGTGTGCTGCCTGGAACAGTTGCTGCATCGCCTCGCGGTCTGTGGGCGAAAGCTCTCCCAGCACAGCCGCTGACTCAAATGCCGCCAACGCTGCTGCGTCCTGCTTTGCCGCAAGTGCTGCCTCTCCGCGCAGGGCATACAGCTGCGGGCTGCGCGGTTGCAAGGTCGCCGCCTCCTGCAGCAGCGGCTCGGTCAACTGGGGTTTGCCCTGCCGCAGGTACACATGCGCCAGGCTCAACACGACAACGGCGCGAGCTTCGGTGTAGCCGCCGTGCAGTTCCTCCGGTGTCGGCATTTCTGACTGCAACTCGCCAAACATTCGCGCCATGCCGCGCAGGTAGACAGCCTCCGTGACGCCGTGCGCCGCCTCCAGTGCCAGGTGTTGCGCCAACGGCAGCAGCACACCGGCCCCGGCCAACTGGTCTGCCTCACGCGCCTGCTCCAGCAGCCGGTCATAGCCCTTCTCGGCATTGGCCACGTTAACGCCGACCTGGTCGCGAATCTCCGCTGTGCGCTGGGGAAAATACTGCAGCAGCAGCTTGAGCGCCGCTTCCTGCACGCCATCGAAGTACTTGCTGTCGCCATACTCCACGGAGAAGGCCCGCAGCGCTGTCAGCCGTTTGGCTGGATCGGCCTGCGCCATGGCGGCCTGAAAGGCGCGCTGGTCCGCGGGCAGTTGCGGCTCTTGCGCCGCGCTGGCGGCAACACAGGCAAAGGCTAGCAACACACCAAACACCGAAGACGTGAGCGTCAGAGGCATCGCTTTCTGACAGTACGCGAGTGGGGCATGGTTGTCTCTCAAAGCCATGGTCCTGAAATCGCCGAAGCAGCAGCGAGCGTGAGTGTCGGCGATCTGCTGGAGTAGAAGTCGAAGCAAATTGTTCGTGATCTCTGGCGGTGCGCGTAGGCTAACCGCAGCATGCAGGTTCACCTCATCGACGGCACCTACGAGCTGTTTCGCCACTTCTACGCATGGCCCTCTATGCGAGACGCGGACGGGCGCGAGGTGGGCGCGGTGAAAGGCGTGCTGGCCTCGGTGCTCTCGCTCACCAAGGACGGCGCAACCCACATCGGGGTCGCCACGGACCACGTCATCGAATCGTTTCGCAACGACCTGTGGCCCGGTTACAAGACCGGCGAGGGTATCGACCCGGATCTGCGTGCGCAGTTCCCCTTACTGGAGGAGGCGCTGGAGGCGCTCGGCATCGTGGTTTGGCCCATGGTGGAGTACGAAGCGGACGATGCGCTGGCCGCCGCAGCCCGGCTGGCCGCCCAAGACCGGCGAGTGGAGCGCGTGCTCATCTGCACGCCAGACAAGGACCTGGCGCAGTGTGTCGAAGGCACGCGCGTGGTGCAGGTAGACCGCCGCAAGCGCGTCGAACGTGATGCGGCTGGCGTGGAGGCCAAGTTTGGCGTGCCGCCAGCCTCAATCCCCGACTACCTCGCACTGGTCGGCGATGCCGCCGACGGCTACCCCGGTCTGCGTGGCTGGGGCGCCAAATCCGCAGCCGCCGTGCTCTCAAAATTCGGCCACTTCGAGCAGATTCCCACCGATCCCAAGCAGTGGCTGGTACCTGTGACGAATCCTGCCGCGCTGTCACACACCCTGCGCACGGAGTGGGACCGCGCGCTGCTGTTCCGTGACCTGGCCACGCTCCGCTCAGACATTTCCCTGTTCAAGCATGTGGACGAACTCCGCTGGACCGGCCCCACGCCGCGCTTTGAAGCACTTGGCAGGCGGCTGGATGCGGCGAAAGTTGTGACCGGCAAGAAACGGCTGCCGCCCGCAAAACTTGCAGCTCGATAAACGATGGCTGCTTCGCTTCAGACCTTCTCAGTACAATCAGCCTCATGTCCTACACAGCTGCCGTCGAGCACCTGTACGCCCTCAGTGGCGAGCTTGCCGCGCCCACAGGAGGCGCACCCCGCCGCAAATTTGATCTCGACCATATGCGCACCCTGGCTATCGCCCTGGGCAACCCACAGTTGCGGTTTCCCAGCATTCTCATTGCGGGAACCAACGGCAAGGGCTCTACCGCAGCCACGCTGGCCAGCATACTAAGCAGCGCGGGGTACCGCGCCGGCCTCTACACCTCGCCCCACCTGCAGCGCGTCAACGAGCGTGTGCAACTCAGCACAGGACAAGCCGGTAGCAACACGCTGGCTGACATCGACGATGACACGTTTGCACGGCTCTACTTTCAGGTCGATGACACTGCCAATCAGCTGGTGGCTGAAGGCGAGCTGCCCCACCCGCCTAGCTTTTTCGAGGTCATGACCGCTCTCGCCTTTCTCGCCTTTGCGGAGGCGGGTATCGACATCGCCGTGTTGGAGGTGGGCCTGGGTGGGCGGCTGGATGCCACCAACATCGTCGAGCCGGTCGCATCCGTCATCACCGACATCAGCCTGGACCACATGGAGTGGCTTGGGAACAGCATTGCCGAGATCGCGCACGAAAAGGCTGGTATCCTTCGCCGGAACGGCGTTCTGGTGACACTGCCGCAGCATCCTGAGGCAAACCTTGCGATTGGTGAAATTGCCGTCGCCAACAATGTGACTGGCCTGAATGCCGCTGACTACCTGCCCACGCGCGGCAGTGCGGAAGGCGCGTACTCTGTTCCGTTTGCCGGAGAGCAGCTGCCGGTTGAAACACCTCTGCCGGGCGAGCACCAGCGCCGCAACGTGGCCCTGGCGCTTGCCACGGCCTGGTACCTCCAGTCCGAGCGACGTATGGACCGCATCACCCCTGCCGCCGTTGTGGCTGGCATCCGGCAGACTCGCTGGCCCGGGCGGCTAGAGCGGCATACCCTGCCTAAAGGCACGACCCTGCTGCGGGATGTGGCGCACAACCCGGCGGGCGCATGGACCCTGCGCTCCTACCTGTCGCAAGCCTTCCGGCAGGGCACGCTGCCCGCGCCGCGTACGTTGCTGTTCTCTGCCCTGCGCGATAAAGCCGTCGGCGAGATGGCGCAAATCCTATTTCCGCTGTTCGACGAACCGGGCGACCGCATCCTGGTGGCACCGGTCAATAGCCCGCGCGCGGCGTCGCTGGAGCAGCTGAGCGCTACCGCTCATGAACAGCAGGTGGACGTGACGCTCTGCACGTCTGTCGCGGACGCCATGCAGCGAGCCATTGCCCATGGCGGCAGCGTGGTCGTTTCAGGATCGGTGTACCTGGTGGGCGAGGTCAAAGCATGGCTGCGAGCGGACGAGGGCACCTTGTGACAGCAGCCAACGCTGGCAAGGCGTACGGCGGCCTGCTGCGCTGGGTCTCGTATCTCCTCTTTATTCCGCTGATGGTGGCGGTCACCATCACGTGCGGCCTCCTGTCGCTCCTGTGCTCGTTGTGGGACCGCTCCGGTCGCCAGCAGCATACCGTGGCGCAGTTTTGGGCGCGCCTCATGCTCCGCATCGCCCTGTCGCCCGTCACCGTGTCAGGAGCGAACCACTTGCACCAGGCCGGGGCGGCAGTATTTGCCTGCAACCACCTCAGCTACATGGATACACCTGCGCTGTTTGGCACGCTGCCCTTTCAGTTCCGCATTTTGGCGAACCACTATCTCTTCCGCTACCCCTTCATCGGCTGGCACCTGACGCGCTCCGGCCAGGTGCCCATCGACCAGCACAGCATGCGGTCCCAGGTGGCAGGGCTCATGCGCGGTGTGTCCACCCTAAAGTCTGGCATGCCGCTGCTCATCTTTCCAGATGGCAGCCGGTCCAGCGACGGCCACGTGCGCCAATTTATGGCAGGCGCAGCGTTCATGGCCATTAAGGCGCAAGTGCCGCTGGTTCCGTTAGCGTTGGTAGGCACGTACGAGCTGCTGCCCATGCACACCTACCACCTGGCCCCTCGCCCGCTGCTGCTGGTGGCATGCGACCCGCTCCCAACACTCGGCCTGACAACCCGCGATGCCGAAGCCCTGACCGGTCGCCTGCTGACCAGCATTGCCGACGCGTATTACGCTCATTCGCAACTAGAGCGCCCCGCCGTTCCACCTGCCAGCGAGGCCAAGGTCTTCAATACGCCCGACCATACGCTCACAGGACCGGCGTAAACTCCAAGCTGACATGGCCCGCCCACGCATCCTGATTCCACTCCCTACCAGTTTTGACGAGGCGTACAACCAGCAGTGCTGGCCAGAGTTTGCCGACGCTGTGCGCGACGCAGGGGGCGATCCGATACCGCTGCCGCTGACCCACTCCGAAGCTGAGGTGGAGGCCCTGGCAAATGGAGCGGATGGCATTTTGCTGCCCGGCAGCCCTGCTGATATGGACCCTGCGCGCTACGGCCATGCACGGCAAGACGCCACGGCCCGTGCGGATCCAGCGCGGGAGCAGACAGACTTCGCCCTGCTTGGAGCGGCGGAGCGTGTCGGCAAGCCACTGCTTGGCATCTGCATGGGCCTGCAGACGATGAACACCTACTACGGCGGCACCCTGATCCAGGATCTGGACCCCATGCCGGTAAACCACGCAGCAGGTCGCGCAGTGCAGGCGGCCCATACCGCCCTGGTCACGCCTGGCAGCCGCCTGCATGGGGTCGTCGCGAGTTTGCCGGAATTTGCTGAGGAGTCAGACGGCGTGGGGCGCTTACCAGTGAACTCCAGCCACCACCAGGCTGTCGATGCACCCGGCGAGACCCTGCGGGTCACCGCCCGCTGCCGGCAGGATGGCGTGATCGAAGCCGTTGAGAGCCAGGACACTGGGCGCTGGCTGATGGGCCTCCAATGGCATCCGGAACGCACCCTGTCGAGCAGCCCAGCATCGCTCGCCCTGTTCCGGGCCTTTGTGGCGGCCTGCAGCCAACAAGGCTGATATGGCGATACTTACGGCAGATCGCCTCTCGGTCTTACTGCAACCGTATGTCAACGGGCTTGAACTGCCAGCCGGCATATTCGAACGGTGCGCCGTCTACCTGGACCTGCTGCTGCGCTGGAACGAACGCACCAATTTGACAGCGGTGCGCGATCCGGAACAGTTAGCAACCCGCCAGCTTGGCGAAAGCCTGTTTGCGGCCCAGTGTGTCGACAGCCAGGG
>CALMRM010000048.1:12672-13083 GCA_937871605.1 uncultured Terriglobus sp.
TGGACTTCGGCTCTGGTGCGGGCTTTCCAGGTATTCCACTGCAGATGGCAAGGCCAACGCTGGCGGTGACCCTGGCGGAGTCGCAGGGCAAGAAAGCCAGCTTTCTGCGTGAGGCGGCGCGGCAGCTGGAGCTTGGCTGTGAGGTGTGGCCGGCCAGGGTAGAGGTCATGCCGCCAGATCGCACGTTTGACATGGTGGCGATGCGCGCTGTGGACGGCGGCGACGCCATGGCCGCCATCGCCGCAGCACGTGTCACGAAAGATGGCGTTTTACTCAGGTTCGAGGCTGGCACCAGTACTGCTGTGCCGTTGACCGGATGGAGTACGGCATCGGAGTTCGCTGTACCGCAGTCGCGCGGTAGGCTGGTACGCCTGCAGCGTGCAGTTTTCCACGTAGAACACGATGCTGAGT
>CALMRM010000049.1:0-10091 GCA_937871605.1 uncultured Terriglobus sp.
TTATGGCTGCCAGCGCGGCGACCAGCCCTGTGCCGCCTGCGAAGTACATGAGCCGATACCGGACGGCTTGTGATGCGTTAATCCGCTGCCGCAGTTCGCGCACCAACGGGTTGCCGGGTGACAGGCGCTCTGCCACGCTCAGCCCCTGGCTGGCCTCGGACAGGTGGCCGCCCAAAAACGCACTCTGCGCCTGCACTAGCGATCTGTTGGTCTGCTCCTGCTTGGAACTCTCATTCTGCTGCTGCGTCTGCGTCTGCGCTTGCGTGGTTTGCTGTTGCTGCAGCTTGCCCTGCGCCTCCTTGTAGCCCTGCATGGCGTTGGGATTGGCTGGGTCGATGCGCATGACCTCGCTGTACAGCTGCTCCTGTCGCTGCGGATCGGTCTCGGAGAGCGCCTGCGTCATCAGGCTGGCGGCGCGGTCTTTGTTTTGCTGGTCCTGCTGCGCCTTCTTGTCCTGCGCTTCCTGTTGCTTGGTGAGCACTTGTACCGCGGCACTTTCTGCCGGGTTGGCCGCCGGTGCTGCGGGCGCGGGTGCAGCCACGGTGGCCACCGGTGGCGGTGCGGGTGCGCGCGCCATCACGCCATAGGGCTTACCCAGTGCGATCAGGTTGATGCGGCTGACGTCCACCTGCACGTGGTCGTTGGGCAGCAGCAGCATGGAACTGCCCCCGACCGTCTTGGCACCGGCGGCGGCATTGCCACTCTCAGGCCGCGGGTCTGTGACGACGCTGACGATATTGCCGTTGATCCACGTTTCCACGACGCGGCCGCCGATGGCAAAGGTTTGCTCCACGGGCGCGCCTGCCTTGCCCAACGGCGCCTTGTTCACCTTGTCCACCGAACCCGCATACGGACCGATACCGACGGCGTACCCCGTGGCATACTGCCCCGCAGTGTTGCGAACGGAAAGCGGCGTGAAGTTATCTGGCTTGGCGTCACCGGTTACCCTGGCGGTGACCTGGTACAGCCCATCTTCCAGCGGGGTGCTGTTCTCAAGGGCACCCGGGCCCGCTTCGCCGTGGATTGCGCCACCCTTCACCGTCCACTTGGCTTCGTGCGGCTTGCTGGTGCCGCCACCCAGGCCAAAGGTCAATGCCTTCTCGGCAGAGTGGCCGACGCCGCCCTTGGTATCGGCTGGCTTGGGGATCGACTTCCACCCGCCCAGGTCACTGCCGTTGAAGGTGCTGTTCAGGTTCAACGGGCGCAGGTGGATATTGCGCAGCGTCAGCTGGCCGTCGCTGGCCGCCTCGAAGCCGAGGTAGCCCGCACGCGCGCCCAGGTCGGCACTGGTGTTGCCTGCCTGCTTGCCGTCGATACGCACCGTAACCTTGCCGTGGTTGGCCTCGACTTCCACCTTGTGCCAGCCGCCCGCGCTGAGCGTTGCAATGGACGACTTGCCCAGTACTTCAATGCCGCCTACCCCCGCCTTTGCATTGGTGTAGTCGAGATCGACCGTGAGGCCGCCGGAGTTTTCGCGCGAGGCCCACAGGCGCAGTTCCGCGCCCATGCTGGCGGTCTCGGTGTACTCAAAATCCAGGTTGAAGTCGCCGAACGGCACGGCGGAGAGGAGGTGACGCGCACCGCCGCCGCCCGTGGTCAGCGAGCCGCCTGCCGCCGTCCAGGAGCCGTGGTTCGTCCAACCCAGCAGCGAGGTGCCGTTGAACAGGTTGAGCGGCGCCTGCGCGGGCACAGTGGCAGCTGTGGCTACGGCCAACAGCCCGCATAGCACGCGGGAAATCCTTGTCATAGCGCAACCTCCTCCAGCTGCAACTCTTCTGCTGCCGTGCCTCTGCCCGGCACGTCTGGCTGCTCAATCGAGAAGACCAGTTCCATCACGGGCTCGGGCAAGGCTGTTTCGGCTTGCCCAGCAGGCATGCCAGCCGTGGGCGATGCCAAACCTTGCGGGGCTGCCGTGTCACTCTGCGCAGGCGCACTCTCTGCGGCCTCTGCCGTGCCTGTGGTCGCGCCCTCCACGTCGGCTTGCACAGGTTCTGCGTCAACGTGGATCGTACTGCCGGGCACAGCGTCGCCGCTCAGCAGGATTTCCGATAGTGGCGACAGCACCTCACGCTGCAGCACCCGGCCCGCGGGGCGGGCACCATATTCCGGATCGTAGGAGAGCTTTGCGAGCAGGTCGACGGCAGCGGGTGTGACCTCGAAGTGCAGTTCACGGTCGTCCTCCAGCTTGCGACGCAGGCTGGTGATCTGCGTCTGCACGATGCGCTGCAGTTCCGGCATGCCAAGTGGATGGAAGGGGATGACCTGGCCGATGCGGTTGTACAGCTCGGGACGCAGGTTGGCGCGAACCGCGTCCAGCAGGATTTGTTCGCGCAAGCTGTTGTCCTCGCCGGCCGCCATGGACTCGCGCACGCCTAAGTTGGAGGTGAAGAGGACGACCGTGTTGGTGAAGTCGCAGAAGCGGCCCTTGGCGTCGGTCAGGCGGCCCTCGTCGAGCACGCCCAGCAGGAGGTCGAGGATTGCCGGGTGACCTTTCTCGACCTCGTCGAACAGGACGATGCTGTACGGTGAGCGGCGCACCTGCTCCGTGAGAAAGCCGCCTTCGTCGGACCCGACCAGGCCGGGGCGCGAACCGATGAGGCCCGCGGCGGACGACGCGTCCTTGTACTCGCCCATGTCGATGCGGATGAGCGCGGTGTCGTCGTCGAACAGGGCCTCCGCTAGCGCCTTGGCGAGTTCCGTCTTGCCGACGCCGGTGGGGCCGACGAAGAGGAACGACGCGGGTGACCGCTTCAGCTGCAGGTCTGTGCGCATGCGGCGCGCAGCTTCGCTGACGGCGGTGACTGCCTCCGGCTGGCCGTAGACGCGCTCGCTGAGGCGTTCTTCCAAGCCCAGCAGGCGTTCGCGTTCGCTTTCGAGCATGCGGTTGGCGGGCACACCGGAGCGCTCCGCAATGACCTCTGCAATGTGCTCCGGCAGCACGCGGTCTGCAACGGCTGCGTTGCCGTTTGCAGCCGACTCGCGATAGGTGGTTAGTTTTGCTTCCAGATCGGCACGCTGAGCCTCCAGGTGCTGCAGCGCGCCGTAGCGGATTTCCGCAGCGCGTGTCACATCGCCCGCGCCCTCAGCGGCCGAGAGCAGGCGCGTGTTCTCCTCAATGGCGGCGACTGTCTTGCCCAGGTCGGCGCGTGCGTTGCGCTGCTGCTCCCACAATTGCAGGTCTGCGGCGATCTTCGGCTCGAGTTCTGCGACCTCGGCTTCGAGTGCTGTGATTTGTTTGCTTTGCGCGGTGCTCGGCTTGGGAAGATTGCGCAAGGATTCGAGTTCCGCGCGGCGACGGGTGAGCAGGCGCTCCTGCTGGTCCAGCGCCGTGGGGCGCGACTCCAGCTGCATGCGCAGCCGTGCTGTGGCCGCATCGATGACATCGATGGCCTTATCGGGCAGGAAGCGGTCGCGCATGTAGCGGCGCGACAGTTTGACGGCGGCTACCAGCGACTCGTCTGTTAACTCGACGCCGTGAAAGGCAGCGTAGCGGTCGCGGATGCCGCGCAGGATGTACAGCATGGACTCATCGGTGGGCTCGCCCACCTGCACGCGCTCGAAGCGGCGAGCCAGCGCGCCGTCTTTCTCAATGCGTTCGCGGTACTCGTCAAAGGTGGTTGCACCCACGCAGCGCAGCTCTCCGCGGGCCAGCGCCGGTTTCAGGATGTTGGCGGCGTCCATGCCGCCCTCCGTGCCACCCGCGCCCACCAGCTGGTGGATTTCGTCGAGAAACAGGATGATCTCGCCCTTGCGCAGCTTGACTTCGTCCACGACGGACTTCAGTCGCTCCTCGAACTCGCCGCGGTACTTGGCACCGGCCACCAGGCCCATCAGGTCCAGCGCGACCACGCGGCAGCGCTTCATGCTTTCCGGCACGTCCTGCGCTGCGATGCGCAGGGCCAGGCCCTCGACAATGGCCGTCTTGCCGGTGCCGGGATCGCCCACCAGCACGGGGTTCGACTTGGTTTTGCGCAGGAGCGTCTGGATGAGTTGGCGCACCTCGTCGTCACGGCCCACGACCGGCATCAGTTCGCCGCTGAGCGCGGCGGCGGTGAGATCGCGGCCAAACTTTTCCAGCATTTGCGCGCCGGAGGCGAGGTCGCCGTCGGCCTGCTTGCCGCCTCGCGCTGAACTGCCGCCTTCGGTCGCTCCGTCCTGGACTGGCTTCGATGGGACCGCTGGTGCAGAATGCTGCGGCAGCGCCTCGCCCGTGAGACCCGCGCGACGGAACAGGCTGCGCAGATCGCCATCGGCATCGTCGGTGGTGAGCGCGGCTTCTAAAACGTCGACCGGCTCTGCGGAAGGGCGGCCATGTGCCGCTGCAATGGCGAACGAAGCGGCCAGCAAGGTGCGGAGCGCCTGTGAGGCCAGTGGACGGCGGCCCTCCTCCAAGCGTTGCGCGGAAAGTGCATCGGCGCGGCGCGAGAGCGCGTCCAGCAGCGGCGCAAACGTCACGCCCTGCTTCTCGAGCGCGGGCCGCAGTGAACTGCCATCGCCGTCCAGCAGCAGCAGCAGGAGGTGCTCCGGCTGAATGAGTGCCTGCCTGCGCCCCTCGGCCAGCAGCCGGGCGTTGGCCAGCGCGGATTCCATCTCGTCGGAAAGTTTACTCAGGTCCAGTGCCATGGTTGTCTCTCCGGTGCGTTACTCGAGCCGGCTGCGGCGGCGCGGCGGGTTGGGGTCGTTGCCCTGATTGGGCGCTGCGGGCGGAGATTCGCGCGGCATCCACGACGGCTGGGCAGGCGCGGCGGGCGGCTCTGCCGGAGTGAATGTGCTGCGGCGCGGCGCGGGATCGCCCTGCAGGCGGCTGCCGCCACCGTCGCCAAAGCCGCGCGGCGGCTCCGGTGCGTTGCCGCTGATGCGGGACGGCTCCGTGGAGGTGTTGAAGCGCCCACCCGCGGTAGGAGATGTGGCTACCGGCTCGGGCAGCTGGCGTTCCGGTTCGCGCTCGGGTGCACGCTCGATGACACGCGCCTCCTGCGTTTCGCGGTTGCCGCCGTAAAAGCGGTGGCGGATGAACAGGAGCGCCGTGCGTACGGTGTGGTACGCAGGCACGGTCACGCGGACATCCGTGATGGTGGCCACATCTGGTGCTTCGAAGTCGAGCTCGATGTTGTACTGCTCGTCCAGCTTGGCGTCGCCGGTCAGGATGTAGCTCTCGCGCCGGAAGCCGGAGCCCTCGTTGATGCGGACCTCGGCACCGATGCTGGTGCCGCGCAGCCACGGTGTGCTGCGCTCCCCGACGAGGATCAGACGGTAGCGGTCGCGCCCCTCCAGCCGCAGACTGCTGAAGTAGATGGTCATCTCATCGGCAATGCCCTGCACACGCGAGGCCCGCGCCGCCAGCCGGTACAGCTGCTTGCCTCCACGGTCGAAGATGAAGTTCGTGCTCTCGAGCGTGGACGACTTGCGGAAGTCAATGTACTTGCCTTCCAGCGCGCGCTCCAGCCGCTCCAGCCCGTTCAGCGACTGCAGTGCCTTGCGCACTTCCAGACCCAGGTCCTCGTCCAACTGGAGCGTGCGGCCCAGCTGCAGGGTGTGCTTTTGCAGTTCGATGAGGCCGGTCAGCTCGCTCTCGCCGGTCTCGCGCAGCGTGTCATAGTACTGCTGCATGCCGTCTGCCAGGTCGAAGTAGATGGCGGCAGAGTGCAGCATGCGGCGCACGCGCGCAAAGAACTGTGCGGGCGGCTGGGTGCGGTCGAGCAGGGCGTAACTGGTGTCCTGCAGCTCCAGCACCATGCGCTCGGCGAAAGTCATGGAATCCTGATCGACCTCCGTCTCCAGGCCGCGCTCCGTGAAGATCTGCATAAACTCGCGCATGGCGCGGTGCAGCTCCGCGTAGCCGGCGGCCAAGCGGTTGGTGGCGTCCAGGATGCGGCGGGTGCCGCTCATCAGCTCTGAGTGCGCCGCCAGCGAGATGCAGGCGGGGATGAACTGCGGGTCGGCCTCGAAGCTCATGCCGGTGGCCGGGCGGCGGATGCGGCCCACCACGATGCTGTGCGCGCGCTCTGCCGCCGTCACCTGCAGCGCGACACGGTAGCTCCACACGCGCTCGGTGCGCATCTGCGGATTAAAACTGTCTGGCGTTCCATTGCGCTTTTCGCGGCGGCCCGGGTCGGCAATCACGTGGATGGGCGCTTCCACCACGCCTGCCAGTTCGTCCTTCGGGTAACGCGCAGAGATGGTGCCCGCAGCCTCCACATCGACGATGAGGCCGCCGGGCGTCACGCCGCGCGCACGGTCCACCGAGATGTCCAGGTACTCCGCCGTCTCGTTGAGGGAGACTTCCGGGTCGAAGCGGACGGTGCCCAGGTCTGCCTCGGGCAGGCGCACACCGCCGCCCACCAGCCCGGACCCCTGTGCCAGGTAGCGCATGCCCCAGCCCCCCAGCGACTCAAGGTATTGCTCTTGCCGCAGAAAGTGATCCGGCGTCAGCAGCATGCCGTGTTCCCAATTTACGGACCGCAACTGCAAGTCGCCGCGCGCCGCCTCTCCCGTTCCGCCTCGTCCATCGGTCATGCGTTTGCCCTGGTAGTTAGAATCTGTGTCACTGAATGCCTCCGCCGGGCTCCGGGTTGCTCTCGTCAGCAAGCATCATCATCATGAGTGGCGCTGCAGCCTCTGCCAGCGCGCCTCCCAACTCGCGGCCCATGTGCGTGTTGATGCCCAGGCGGCTGTTGCCTTCTGGCACGCCTAGCCGCGGTGCTCGATTTTTGTCGAGCACATTCCACTCGACGCGGTAGGGCGTGGATGCGGGCATGACCAACTCCAACGTCTGCCGCAGCAGTGCCCGGCCTTCCTCGCTTTCCACAAAATACTCGTAGTTGCCCAGCGACACCGGGCCAATCTCCAGCAGCAGCGTTGCCGGCTCCTCCACGGTATCGCCCATCACGAAGTCCACACCCAGCCGCGAGGCGCGGCCGCCCAGCCGTGATAGCGATCCTTCCGGCAGCGAGGCGAACGTGGGCTGGTAGCGCGACTGGCCCACCGGCAGCCCCAGCAGCGTGTGCAACACAAAGCCGCAGCCGTCTGCACTGCACGCGTACTGCGCCATGCCCGCCATCAGCGTGGCCAAGCGGTACCACAGCGCGCGCGGCCACCGCTCGGGTGCCACGCCGAACAGCGTAAGCCAGCGAGCAGATGCGGCGTGGTCGTCTGGTGACAGGCGAAACAGCGGTGCGCCCTCGTGGAACCAGTGCTTCAGCTTCTCCAACGGGTCGTCGAAGCCCTGCAGAATTTCGCGGGTGCCCACGTGCGTTTCGCCGCCGCTGTCCCACATGCCGACGGGCAGCGCGTGCGTAAAGCCGAGGCCGGCAATGCGCAGCACGATGCGCGTGTCTGGCAGCAGCGGTTCGCCCGGTGCTGGCTGCTGGCCCACCACGGTACCGGGCACCGCGGCGTCGCGCCCTGTGCGCTCGACCGCGATGCGGTGCGTGCCGACGCCCAGTGCCTCCAGCGTGGCCAAGGCGGAGTGCAGCGTATGGTGGTGCGACTGGCGGCCCAGCGCAAAGGCAGGCATGCGCAGCGCGGGTGGTGGCGGCGTCATGCCGGACGCGGCCTCACCGGGAGGGGTGCCGCGCAACGCGTCTAAGCCGTTTTGCTGGCCTTCCGCTAGCCCTGCCATGTGAACTCCACAGCAAGCTCCAGCCCCTGCACCAGCCTGCCGCCCAGGGCAATTTCGATCTGCGACTTGAGCGCGGGCAGTTCAATCTCCGGCTTGGTAAAGCCGTTGCCGTCGAGTGTGAGATTCAGCCGCTCCACGCGGCGCAGGCCCTCCGGGCGACGTTCCGTTCCGGAGGCACTTTCTGCCTGCAGGATGCGCCGGTCGATCGCGAGCGCGGCGGTTTCGAGGTCCTGCTTGGTCACAATGCGGCCGCGTGTGAGCAGGGCATCGGCAAAGCGCCGCTCCTCACTGGCCACCTGCTCGCCGTTGCTGCCGCCGCTGGCAGCCGTGAGCGGCGCAACGCGGATACCGGTGAGCGACGCCGCGTTGGCAAAACCGGTGATGTCGCCCGGCCCCACGCGATTGCCCAGTTCACCGTTGGTGAGCCATAGCCGTACGTTGGCCGCCGCGTGCTCTTCGCCGCTGCTGTGGCGGCCCGGCTCCAGGGTGAGCCTGCCGTTGTGCAGCTGGTAGCGGCCCGCCGTGGCGCTGGCGCTGGGCGTTGCCGCCGGCTCGTAGGGGTCGTTGTCCGTGCTCATCACTGTGAGTGGTGCCACCAGGTGTTCCGGCGTGCCGCCCTGCCGCGTGACTGGTATAGAGATGCCGTCGCGCGCGAACTGCACCGTCTGGTTGCGGGCAAAGACATTGGACGCGGTCATGCTGTGCAGCACGATGCCGCCAATGGCATGGTGCAGCGAGGGGATGCCGGGCGGCATGGGGATTTTGATCCACAGGCGCGGCTCGTTCAGCAGGCTGCCCGCGTCGCGATTCAGAATGCGGGTGAGCACCGGCTCCAAGAGGCGTGGCACACGGCAGAGGAACGGCGCGTCTGCCGCCATGGGCGGAAACAGGAATTGACGGCCCGCGTAAAAGCCGTCCGGGATCGACGGCAGCGGTGTATCCAGCATGCCCGTGCTGCCGGTCTCGACCGTTTGGAACTGCAGCTGGTACACCCCCGCGTTGGTACGCCGCGGCCGAAGGAGGCCTTCGCCGCCCAGGTCGCCATCCGCGCTGAAGATCCACCAGGGTTCGTGGCACAGCGCGTGCTGCACGGGATAGGTGCCCGGGCCCAACTCAAAGAACATGCCATGCCGGTTCAGCAGCTGTGGCTGGAGGTTCTCAATGGCCAGGTACAGCGCAGGTTGCGGTCCTAGCCCGATAGGCACCGCATCAAGCGACGGGCGCATGGCTTGCACGGTGTCACTCATCTCCACGCCGCTCAGCAGGCGCACGCTCTGGTCCTGGTAGGCGAACGCAAAGGCGATGCGTGCCTTTGAGACTTCGCAGGTGGCATCCAGGCTGAAGACGAGCCGTTCGCCACTCCCTGCTGTGGCGTTCAGCTCGGTGCCCGCGCGCAGCACACGCGGCTCCGGCAGGTCGTTCAAGAGGCGCACCGCGGCCTGCGCCGGCGTCGCCAGGTATTGCTGCACCTGCAGTCCGCGCATCAGCTCGTGCAGCAGACCCTGGCGCAGTTTGCCGGTGTCGCTGTACACCTGGTCGATCTGCTGCGCCACCGTGCGGAACAGCACGGCGAGCAGCGGGTCCGTTGTCTCAGAGGTGACACCGAAATCCTTGACGCGGCGGCGAAAGTCGTCGCGCAGCTTACGGTCGATCTCGAGGACGTTGGGGGTGTGCGTGCCCATGGCGCGTCAGGGCTCCTGCCGCACGGTGGTGCGCAGCGTCTCCGCCGTGGCCGCGTTCTCGAGCGTGATGCTGTACGTATCGGTGTCGCGGTTGGCGCTCAGTTCCCGCACGACCTCCGTCACGGTGTACTCCGAAATGCCGAGATCGGCAAAGGTGTTGCGGATGCGTTCTGCCGCCAATCGCGGAATATCGGCGCGCTGCCGTTGCTCGAACAGATCGCGCAGGCCGAACGTCGCCGACCCCGCCCATGAACCCTGCGGCGTGCGCGCCATCATCTGCAGCAACGCGAGCACCGATGCGGAGCGCTCACCACGGCGCAGGAGGCCGTTTTCCTGGAGACGGATCGGGAAGGCAAGCGACTGCACAAATACCTCAAGACAGAAGAATACAAATCAAGTGCAGTAAATCCAGCGGTGGCAAGCGAGGGCTACCCACGAGTTCTACCACTTCGCACCGCCTGAGAGCTTTGCGCTTTCAGAAGGGCATGGCCTTAGCCATGCCATCAAAGGCCTGAGCGAAGACGGCTTTAGCCGCTGAGGTGAAAACTCCCTCAGAGGCTAAAACCTCCACTCTCGCAGCCCCTGAACGCGTGGCTAAAGCCATGCCGTTCCGAAAGCCCAGGCTCTACAGGACCGGTGCTAACAGCCGGGCTTAGTTGCTGAGCGTAATATCGCGGAAGTTCTGCTGGTTCATTTCCGCTTCCAGGTCGAGCACCAGTACGTGGTTCACACCGGCGTGATCCTCGTCTTTCAACTGGTCATCGCTCATGTACGGGTTCAACGTGTGA
>CALMRM010000049.1:10191-15220 GCA_937871605.1 uncultured Terriglobus sp.
CAGCGCATCCTGCTGCGAATCGTCTTTCCAGAACTCGATCTTGACCGGCTTGATCTTGTCGCGCGTCACCACGTTGGCCAGGTCGAACAGGCTCTTCACCGTGCTGAACGGCAGGTTTACGTCGTCGTGAAGGTCGGCCCAGACGCGGATCTTGGTGGCCAGCGAACCCATCTGCGCTACGCCCGCGCGATCCTTGTTGGTGTTGAACTTCACGCTGGTGGTAACGGCTTGAAACTTGTTGCCGTCGATGGTCACGGTGGTGCGGTATGGATTCGCCATAGAAGCTCCCTTGCTTGTGGCTAAACGTACATCAGTTGGGCTTGCTGGAGGAGCCGCCGGGGGAAAACAGCGACTTGACCAGGGATTGGATACGGGCAACCACCGCGTGCGGCGGCTGGGAGGAGACGTGCTCCTCAGCAGGTGGGGCGGCAGAAAGTGGTGCAGCCGGAGGCGCTGGGCTCCCGGCAACAGCAGGTGGTACAACTTCGGGTGAACGCCGGGTGACCGTGGCAGATGGAACGGCCTCACCCTGGCTTGCCACGTCACCCGCTGGGCGGCCACCCTGGGCGCGCAGGCCAATCGACACGCCCCGCCGTGCGGGCACGCCCTCCAGACGGTTGCGCTCCTCAGCCATGCGGGCTGCGGAGCCGCCCTGCGGACGTAGCGACAGCGGGCGCGCCTCGCTGCTGTCCTCTGCAGAACGGGCAGCAGAGCCGCGTGGCACACCTATGTTGAAGCGTATCTGGCTCATGCGCTTAGTTTTTCGAGGCTTCCTGCCGGGCAAATTCCGGCACGTCGATTTTGAGCACAAACGTCTCCGCCGGGCCGGTGGGCATTACGTTCAGCGTAATGTCGCAGATGCCCTGCATGCGCTTGTTGCTGTCCTTGTCCACAAACAGGTCGTAGCCCAGAATGGTGCCCTGCTCCACCTGCTCGTCGAGCAGGCGCTTGAGCGGTGTCTCGATCTGTCCGTCCATGAAGTCGCGCGTCAGCACCTGACCAGCCACCTGCAAGAGGTAATGGCGGCAGCAGCGCTCCAGGTAGCGCAGGATGCGGTACGACGTGAAGAACTTGAGCACACCGTACGGGTCGTCGGCCTGGGTGCGGCAGCCGAAGAAGCAGAGGTGGTTGTCCGCGTCGCGGATGATGGGAATGAGCTGCCGCTCCATGGACAGGTGCTCCATCTGGCCGATGAGCGGCTCGATACGCGCCTTGGCCGCGCCGTTCACACGGCCAAAGCGGGAGCCGACTGGTCCCTGGGCCATGCCTTGCGCATCATCCGCGCGGGCCACAGCACCGGCAAACGTCATGGACGGCGGGCCGTATAGGCCTTCCTTCTCCGTGTCACCCTTCTCAAACCAGTGCGCGGGACGCATCTGCAGGTAGCCCATCAGGCACACGTCCGATGCGGCTGCATCTTCGGGCCGCTTCATGAACTCGTACTTGCCGCCGGGCAGGAAGTTGCGTTCCACGTTCTTGAACGAGGTTTCGTCGTCCAGGTCGCCGATCAGCAACATGCCCCAGGTGTTCGAGAGCTGTTCCAACTTTTCACGGATGGGCTGCGGGTAGTAGCCCGGCACGACAAGGTTGCAGATGTCGTCGCGGAAATTGAAATTATCGTTGCGGTTCACCACGAAGTTCTCGACAGCGGCGACGCTCATGGAGAAGATGTCCTCCATCGCCTTCGGGTCGGCGTTCAGGATGAACAATTCCACCGGCTTGCGGACCTTGCCATCGCCGACCTTCGCATTCTCGAAGAAGAGTTGCACCTGCTTGTACGACAGCTCCAGGGGACGGATCTGCTGGAAGATCTGCGCCAGTAACTCGTCGCGCACGCCTTCGGCACGGTCGATCTGGCCCTGCAGCTTCTTAACCGTCTGATCGTAGGTGTCCTCGGCACTGATGAGCTGCTCGAAGTTCGTCAGCTGTCCCAGGAACTCCTTGGCCGACTGCGCGGAGAAGATGCTGCTGATATCGCGCTTCTCGTTGGTGAGGCCCGGGTGCAGGTCGGCGAAGATGTCCTGCAGCAACTCTTTGGCAGGGCTGTTGCCCAGGATCTGCTCGGTGGTGCGGGTTGCCGTGGCTGTTTGGGTGGGTGGCATGGTCTACTTTTCCCCTTCTGCAACGCGTTCGAGTTCGCCGCGCAGCTTGCCGAGCGCGTCCACAATTTCCTGCCGCTGGCCGGCGTTGCCCCAGGCGCGACGGACGGCGGGCAGCTTCCAGCGGTCCTTTAGGCGGTAGAGCAGGTCGATGTTCTGCTTCAGGTCGGCCAGGTCATTGCGCAGGAAGCGGCTTTCACCATCCTCGCCCTTCACCTCTTGCCGTTTCTGCAAGTTTTCCGGGTCAAAGTCCTTGATAGAGCGGAACTCGAAGTCGGCCTTGAACTCTGCCTCATCCTCACCGGCGTAGCCCTGGAACTTGAGCTTGGGCTGGAACTTGCGGAACGCGTCGCCCAGGTCTTCCACCTTGGTCAGGTCTTCCGTCTCGGAGCCGGCCTCGCCGCCGACGCGGTTCAGCGTCATGGGCAGCATGGCCGCAGCCGTGGAGGTGGGGACCTTGCGAACGGCTGCGGTAACACCTTTGCGAACAACTTTGACCAGAGGCATGAATGTCCTACTTTCCGTCGAAACTGAGTCGTGTTTTGCTGAACTCGCCGCGTGGTTGAATCTGAGTGGTTTGCGCGGCAGAGCGTTGCAAGGGGCTCGCATGAAGTTCGCCGCCGAAACCCTCCGGCACCGTGGTGGAACGCACCTGCACGCCGGATGCCGCGGTAACCCCTGTTTTGTCGCTGCTCCAGCGTTCCGTGCGTACCGGGGCCTGCAGATGGCTGTCGCCCCACACCAGGCGTGGAATCCAGAACCAGCACAGTAGCAAAAGCAGCGCGGCACCAAGATAAAGCAGGCCGTGCGTCAACACAACCGCCCAGCCGGTGCTGAGCTCTGGATGGAGTGCGATGAGCGCGCTCAACTCCTGCGGCACGGCGCGGTGGTCATATACCGGGGCAGCCGTGGCAGGCACCAGCAGGCGCAGTGCGTCGCCGTTCAGTGTGGTGCCGTCTTCCAGGTGGAGCGAAGGGATCCACTGCTGATCGCGCCCGGCGAGCGACACCCGGCTGCTCTCCGGCAAAAGCCAGGTGAGCGTGACCGAGTGGCTGCGGGCCGAACGCGTCACGTGCAGCGCGTCCAACAGCTGTGCGGCGTCTGCCGCGTAGAAGAAACGGGCCGGCGAGGATAGCCGCTGCAGGGCGGCTGTATCGATGGCGCTGCGGTCGCCGAAACCGATGCCGACTGTATCCATGTGCGAAGCTTGCACCTGCGCCGCGGCCTGCTGCAGGCCCAGGTCGCCATTGAGCAGGCCGCCATCATCCCCCGCCCAGACCTCGTTCTTGGCGGCCGTCATCACGATCAGGTGCGGCTGCACGTCATTCGGCCCCTCACCGGCGTGGCGCAGGAGGTCCACTTCATTGCGCAGCGACTCCTCGCCCGTGAACACCGCCTGGTACAGCGCCGTGTTGTTGCGCGGGCCCGGCACGGGCAGGGCCTTCAGCTGGGCGAGGGCGTCAGCCTTGCGCGTGGTGAAAACAGCGGAGTGGATGGTGGGAACCACGTTGTGGCTTTCGAACGGCACAATGGCAACGCGGTCTGCGCCCTCCTGCATGCCGTCCAGAAACTGCGCAATGGCGCTGCGTGCCGCCTCAAACCGCGACTGGCCGCCTGCCACCGGCTCCCTCATGCTGCCGCTGATGTCGATGACCAGCAGCACAACATTGACATGGTCACCCGCGTCCGGGCCGCTGCCTGCCGAGGCGTAGAACGGAGTGATTTCACCCGAAGGCCCCGTGAGCCGAAACGCACCTGCCAGCTGCGCCGCGGGTGGCAGCTTGACCGGCGCGGGCAAACCGGCAGCTGTGGCCGGGGTGACCGACGCCGACAGGCAAGGGGACTGCGACACCGGTGCGCACTCCACCAGACGTGGCGCTTCAACCTGCAACAGCGTGACTGGCTTGGAGTCAGCCTGCTGTGCAGGTGCGGCCAGACCGGTGACACAGGCAGCCGCGAGCAAGGCCCAGGAAAGCCATGGCATACGCATCACTCACCCGGCTTTCTGCTGTCGAACTTCAGCGCGGTGCGGCCAATAAGCACGTCGTCCGCCGGGTGCAACTCCTGTGATGACACCACGGTTTTGCCCTTGACACGCAGCACGTACTTGGCGATGCCCTCCGGGCCGCCGGCGTCCGGGTGGCGAGCAATAAAGTAGCGACCGTCCTTGGTAAAGACAACCGCGTGCCGCGGCGCAACGGCACTGTCTGGAATGTAAATATCCGCACCCTGCTGGAATTTGCCGCCGCCCTGCGCCGTCTGCGCACTCCCCAGCGTGTACGAGTCCTCTGCGTCCAGATCCCAAAGTGTCTTGTTTTTACCCAGCTTGTTCTGTGCCCGGGCATCGCCGGAGCTGACAAACCGCAGCAGGCCTTCCTTGACCAGCACCGGCGCTATGCCCGAACCGAAGCCCATGCCCGCGCCTGCCAACATCAAGCCGCACATGCCCACGCCCGCGGAGAGATGGGGCGCAAACAACACAAACACAAGTCCGCCCAGCAGGCCGCCCACCAGGCCGCCAGCATAGGTGTGCAACAGCCGCACCGGGTTGCTACGGGACCAGCGCGCACCCAGCCCCAGGCCGATGACCGAGAAACACAACGCCCATGCGGCAAGGCGGTACAGCGTGGGCGAGGTGACGGCAACACCCTTTGCCAGCAGGTAGTTGAGTGCCGCGGCCACCAGCGCCGCAAGGACGCCCAGCAGCGCGCCCCAGCCCAGCGACGATCCGCGCATGCGTTGGTGCAACACTTTGTCAAAGTGCAGAAGAAGTGCGGCGGAAACCACGATGCCGAAGAGCAGAAACGTCAACAAATCCGGCAGGAAACGCGCGTGTACATTCGCAAACGGCACGCACAGCAGGGCAGCCAGAAAGTCCGCGGCAAGGCCACCTGCCATGCCCGTCAACGTCGCGAAATAGAGACCGCGGT
>CALMRM010000050.1:0-715 GCA_937871605.1 uncultured Terriglobus sp.
CGGCGGAAAACGCACCCGGCCGCACAAAGATCGGCACCACTTCACGCGGCATTGTCCCAGCGTACGAATACAAGATGCACCGCAACGGTCTGCGCATTGTGGACCTGCTGAACACCCAGCTGCTGCGCACCCACATTACCAA
This sequence comes from uncultured Terriglobus sp., assembly GCA_937871605.1. Taxonomy (GTDB): domain Bacteria; phylum Acidobacteriota; class Terriglobia; order Terriglobales; family Acidobacteriaceae; genus Terriglobus. The sequence goes on from CALMRM010000050.1 coordinate 143, forward strand.
CGCGTGCAATGAAAAGAACCAGATTGCCCACGCACTGTTCGGTACTGAGCCGCTAAACCCGGCAAAAATCTACGAGGACTACGCTCGCTCCGCCGAGGGGATTGCACCGTACGTCACAGATACAGCGGTCCTGTTGAATCAGGCGATTCGCGACGATAAGTCCGTCATGTTTGAAGGCGCGCAGGGAGCCCTGCTGGACATCGACCATGGCACCTACCCCTTTGTGACCTCGTCCAGCGCCACGGCGGGCGGCGCGGTCATCGGCACGGGTGGTGGCCCCACCTGCATTGGCACCGTCATCGGTGTCGCAAAGGCGTATGTCACGCGCGTGGGCGAAGGGCCGTTCCCCACGGAAGACCACTCCCGCGCCGGCGACGAGCTGCGCGCCCGCGGCCAGGAGTACGGTGCTACGACGGGACGTCCGCGTCGCTGTGGCTGGCTTGACCTGCCGCTGCTGCGCTACAGCAATATGATCAACGGCACGGAATGGCTGGTGGTCACCAAGCTGGACGTGCTGGACACGCTGGCGGAGATCCCTGTGTGCACGCGCTACTGCATTGACGGGAAAGAGAC
>CALMRM010000050.1:725-8236 GCA_937871605.1 uncultured Terriglobus sp.
ACACCATCCCCGCCGACATGCGCCGCTTCGACCAGATAGAGCCTGTGTACGAGTCCCTGCCGGGTTGGCAGAGTTCGACCGAGGGCATCACCAGCTTTGACGCGCTGCCTGCCAATGCACAGAAATACCTGCGCTACCTGGAAGCGCACAGCGACGCAAAAATCGGCATGGTGAGCACCGGGCCAGACCGCAACCAGACCTTCTCTGTTGGCGACTTTGACATGGTGACCGGTGCAGGTGCGGCGGCATGATCTCATTTACCGTTCGCCTGCGCTTTTCCCCTGACGATCACGCGGAAATCCGTGGCCTGCTACAGCACCTGGGTGACGCGTCGCGGCGGGAGCCGGGGTGCGTCAACTACATCACGCACTTCGTTGAAAACGACCCGGCAACCGTCGTCATCTATGAGCAGTATCAAGATGCCGACGCTCTGGAAGCCCACCGCACCTCGCAGCATTTTGATCAGTACGCCACCAATGGGCTGTACCGCAAGCTGCGTGACCGTGCGTTTGAGCAATTGGTCGAAGTGCGGTAAACGCGTCTTCGGCAATCGCCCAGGCAGGTGCCTGCTTACAGCATTACGCGAGGTTGAAGGATGCCTAAGCTTCGCTTTGACCGAAACGCGCCGCGGTAGGTAGGATGCATACGCAATGGGTTTGCACTCCACGGATCGTGTCCCTTGGCGGCGCATCACCGCCGCCCTGCTGCCTGCTGTGTGTTTCGCGGGCCTGCTGTGCAGCACGAGCGTGGCGGAACGTAAAGCCAAGCCGATAAAAGAAAGCCGCCGGGCGGAGATGCGCGACATTGAGTCTATGGAACAACAGTGGCGTACCGCGATTGTGAGCGGGGATGCAATCTCCATGGAAAAGCTGCTGGCAGACGACTTCCTGGCCATTTCAGCCCGCGGCACGCTGCTGGACAAGGGACAGTACCTCAATCGCATGTCCACCCACGCTACGAAACTCGCCAGTGTGGACCTGATGGACCTGAAGATACATGTGCAGCCCAGCTCGGCCGTGGCGGTGTCGCAGGCGCGCATCAGCGGCATGCTTGAGGGCAGGCCGATCGATGGCACCTTCCGCTACACCAAGGTGTACACACGCGCACCGGGCGGTGCCTGGCACATGACCAACTTTGAGGCGACCCGCGTGTCGCCCGCCGCCGATGTCCAAGCAGACCAGGCGTCGCCTTCCAAGCCTTAAGGCAGAACGCAAAGGACGTAAAGGTTTGCGCAAAGGGCGCGAAGGCGGCCTGCCGGTGTTCAGCGGCAACGTTTGCACAGAACTTCTTAGCGCACTTCGCGTGCATCTCCTTCGCGACCTTCGCGTTCTGCCTTTCGTTCACTGCGTCATGGAGTACGGTGCCTCATGCCGCCGCAGTGACCACGCCGCATCCGCCTTGCTGCTCATGCTGAAGCGCAGTTCGCCGCCAGCCATCATCTCCTCGTGCCGCAGATAGGTACGGTCCAGCGGCTTGCCGTTCAGTGTCACTGACTGTACATACCCGTTCGCGTCGCTCAAGCCGTCTGCCACGACGGTGAATGTGTGACCGTTGGGCAGGTGCAGCACGGCGCGCTGCACAAAGGGCCTGCCCAGCACGTACTGGTTGCTGCCGGGTGCCACCGGGTAAAAGCCCAGTGCGGTGAAGATGTACCATGCGGACATCTGGCCCAGGTCATCGTTGCCCACCAGGCCGTCGGGCGTGGGCTTGTACTGCGACTGCATAATCTGCGTGAGCCGCGCCTGCGTGTGCCACGGCTCCGCGGCATACATGTACAGGTACGGCAGGTGGTGGCTGGGCTCGTTGCCGTGGATGTACTGGCCGATCATGCCGCTGATGTCTTCCACGTCGGCATAGCGCGCGGGGTCCACCTTCTGGTCGAACATCTCATCGAGCTTCGCAACCAGCTTGTCCGGGCCGCCCAGCAAGTTGATCAGGCCCTGCTCGTCCTGCGGCTGGTACCAGCTGTACTGCCAGGCGTTGCCCTCGGTAAAGCCGCTGTCTCCTCCTGCGCGGGCTGGGTCGAAGGGCGTGCGATAGCTGCCGTCCGCCAGGCGCGGCTCCACAAAGCCATCTTTGGTACTGAAGTTGTTGCGCCAGTAGCCCGCGCGCTTGGTGAACTGCTCGGCGACGTCGCGCCTGCCCATGGCCTGCGCCATCCGGGCAACGGTCCAGTCGTCGAACGCGTACTCCACCGTTTTGCTGGCAGCCTCGCCATCGTTGTCCACGGACACATAGCCGAACTTCATGTACTCGCCAAGATTGCCGTAGGGCGCGTAGGTGGCACTGCTCACCATGGCGTCCAGCGCGGCCTTTGCGTCGAAGCCGGGGATGCCCTTCATGTATGCGTCGGCAATGATAGGCATGGCATGGTAGCCGATCATGCACCACGTCTCAATACCCTGGAACTGCCACACCGGCAGGATGCCGAACGGGCTCTCCTGCTGCGAGGCTAGCAGCGAATTCACCAGGTCGCTCGTCCGCTCAGGCGGCTGCAGCAGCGTCATCAGCGGCTGCTCCGCGCGGTAGGTGTCCCACAGGCTCAGGCTGCTGACGAAATGGAAGCCGGTCGCTTTGTGGACCTGGTTGTCCGGGCCGCGATAGCTGCCGTCCACGTCCATGCTCAGGCTTGGGGCCAGCAGCGCGTGGTACAGCGCGGTGTAGAAGCTCTTGCGGGTAGGTTCGTCTGCGGTGATGTCGACTACACCCAACGCCTTTGCCCACTGCGCTGCCGCATCGTTACGCACGTGGTCGAAGTCGAAATCGGGCACCTCCGCATCCATGTTGGCGATCGCGTTGTCTTCGCTCACGGGCGAGATGGCCACCTTCACGAGCACCGGTTGTTTAGCACCGTCGGCAGGCGTGCCAAAGCCAAAGACGGCAACGAGGCCGCGTCCCTCAATGCTCTGCGTGTCGTAGGGCTCATTGCCCGGCGACTTGAAACCCTTGTACTCCACCGGCGGTTCGCGGTCGTAAAGTTCATGCGAACTCATCGGCTGCGAGAAGCGCATCGCGAAGTAGAGCTGCCGCCCGGGTGCCCAGCCGCGCGTTTCACGCATGCCAGTCACCGTGCCATCCTTACGAATGCGCACGCGCGACCATAAGACCTTACCGGGATAGTTATAAATGGACGAGCGCAGATCTAATAAGACGTGCGCAGGCTTACCCTGTGGAAAGGTATACCGGTGTACGCCCACGCGCGCCGTCGCAGTAAGTTCTGCCTTGACGTTGTAATCACTCAGGTTGACGGAGTAATAGCCGGGATGTGCTTCCTCACTGGTGTGCTGAAAGCGCGAGCGGTAGCCGCTGCCGGGCTTGTCGATGTCGCCCGGTTCCAGCCGCACGTCGCCGCTGATGGGCTGCAGTAAGACATCACCTAAGTCGGAGTGGCCTGCGCCGGAAAAGTGCGTGTGCGAAAAGCCGAGGATGGTCGAGTCCTCATACCGGTAACCCGCAGCCCACTTATAGCTCTGCTTAAAGGGCCGGATCTGCGTGTCGGGCGACAGTTGCACCATGCCGAACGGCCCGGACGCGCCGGGAAAGGTATGCCCCTCCGGCCCGGTACCGATAAAGGGGTCCACGGCAGCCACAGGTGCAGAAGTCTGCGCGTCCGCCAGCTTGCACAGCAGAGACAGAACCACGGTCAGGAGCAGCAGAACATGGCAGGTGCGTAGAAACTTTGTCATGGGCGGTCACACCCACTGTACCCGTAAGAGGTCTTGTGCCTCCAGCAAAGGACTGAACGCAGAGAGCGCGGAGGTGAAACGCAGAGGTGCGCAGAGTCAGATCGGTGCCGTCTGCGCCCTCTGCGACCTCTGCGTTCTGCTTTGCCCAGTGACTGCCGCCAGGGTCACGGCGAACCAGCCCCGTTCATCGCGCCATGTCTGCACAGGTTCAAAGCCGGCTGCTGCCAGCATGGCACGGACAGACTCGGTGGTGAACTTGTAGCTGTTCTCCGTGTGAATAGTCTCACCCTGCCAGAGCTGCACCACCATGCCCGCGCCCGGCACGCGCACCGTTTGCGCGACGGTGCTTTCCAGGTGCATTTCCATCCGCGACTCCCCCGCATTCCAAAGCGCACGATGCTGAAAGCGCGAGAGATCGAAATGTGCGCCAAGGTCGCGATTTAGGCGCTCGAGCATGTTGAGGTTGAAGGCCGCCGTCACGCCCTGCGCGTCGTCGTAGGCGGCCACCAGCAAGCGCTCATCTTTCACCAGGTCGGTACCTAACAGCAGCGAGTCGCCGGGGCGCAACTGCGCGCGCAGGTTGCGCAGGATGGCGACCGCCTCATCTGGCGCAAAGTTGCCAATGCTGCTGCCGATGTACAGCGCCAGCGTGGGTCCGCTGTGTGGCGGAATCGCCAAGGCGTCCGTCACGTAGTTCGCGATCTGCGGCACGATCTCCACCGCGCCTAGCAGCTGAGACAGGCTGCGCTCTGCCTCCTGCAGCGAGGCCTCCGACACATCGATGGGCAGGTACTGCGTCAGGCCCTGGCGGCGGATGGCGGCAGCGAGCAGGATGCCGGTCTTGGTCGCCGTTCCCGCGCCCAGTTCCAGCAGCCGCAGTGTGCCGCCAGGCGCTCGCCCGCCCAGGGCAGCCTCAAGGATGCTGTCTGCGTTGGCGGCAAAGATCGCGCGCTCGGTCCGCGTGGGATAGTACTCGGGCAGCTCTGTGATCTGCTCGAACAGGTAGGAACCGACATCGTCATAGAAGAGCCACGCGGGCAGCCACTTGGGCGTGGCGGTCAGGCCGTCGCGCACGGCGCTGGCCAGCGGATCGTAGGCAGGCCCACGTTCTTCAGGCGCAATGGTCGCTGCAGAGGTGTCGAACGGCGTGCTCATCCTGGTGACTACTGAGCCTCGAACGGCCGGGCCAGCCGTATGCCCGACATCTGCCAGCGGGTGGCAGGCGAAAAGAAGTTGCGGTAGCTCCTGCGGATGTGGCTTGCTGGCGTCAACGCAGAGCCGCCGCGCAGGATGACTGCGCTCGACATGAACTTACCGTTGTACTCCCCCAGCGCGCCGGGCAGCGGTGCGTAGCCGGGATAGCCCGTGTAGGCCGAGGCCGTCCACTCCCAGCAGTCGCCAAACATCTGTGACAGGTCGCGCGAGGTAGCGGCCGTCGGTTGCAGGGCGTCGGTCTCCAGCAGGTTGCCAGCGACCGGCAGTGACGCAGCAGCGCGCTCCCATTCGGCTTCGGTTGGAAGGCGACAACCACGCCAGCGGGCAAATGCGTCTGCCTCAAACAGGCTCACGTGGCACACCGGCGTGTGCAGCAGCTCGCTCAACCCGCGCCAGCCGCGCAGCGTCCACACGCGCCAGCCCTCCCGGTCTTCCGCATGGCGCTGCCAGTACAGCGGTGCCTGCCAGCCCTCGCGCTCCACGGTGTCCCAGCCCTCGCTCAACCACAGCTCGGCGCGCCCATAGCCATTGTCGGCCACGAAGGCGAGGTACTCCGCACAGGTGACCAGCCGGTTCTCTAACGCATAGGGCTGCAGGTACACCGTGTGTCGGGGCGTCTCATTGTCAAAGCAGAAGTCCAGCGGGTCCTGCCGGTCGAGCGGATAGCCAATCTCATGCAGGCCGCCATCACACTCCACCCAGCGCGCAGGCTGGTCCAGGTGCGTGGGCAGGCTGAGTGACTCCTGGAACACGGGGTGCAACGGATTGATGAAGAAGGCGTGCTTGATGTCGGTCAGCAACAACTCCAGGTGCTGCTGCTCATGCTGAATACCCAGTACCACACCACGCAGCGCCTCTTCCAGTACATCGGCTGCGCTCAGGAGTTGGGCGATGTGCAAGTCGACGTGGGCACGGAAGGCCAGAATTTGCTCCAGCGACGGCCGCGAGAAGGACGCGCGCAGCTTTTTCTCAGGGATTTCGTTGCCCAGGGACTTGTAGTAGCTGTTGAACAGCCAATGGAAATCCGAATGAAAGGCGCGGTAGCCGGCGAGGTGGGGCGAGAGCACAAACGTATCAAAAAACCAGCTGGTGTGCGCCTGGTGCCACTTGGCGGGGCTTGCCTCCGGGCAGGACTGCACCATCTGGTCCTCTGCCGACAGTCCTGCACAGGCGCGCGCCGTGGCCTGCCGGGCTGCCTGAAATCGCTGGAGAAGAACTGCCGCAGGGCTCAGAGTGGCGGCAGTGCGAGGAGCCTCGGGTGCAAGGATCGTATGTGACATCATCATCAGCAGCTTTTCAAGGGCGCGTGTACGACTGCCCTGCAGGTGCCATTGTATGCCTGCAGACGCAGCGTGCGGCAGACGAACGGCACGGCTGTCAACCTGCCCACGCAGAACCCCTCCCGTCGAGCGCTGTTCAGGAGCGCACCGCGCGCTTATACTGGGCACACCATCCAGCTGCAGTTGCGCTCGACGTGCGGCAATGGCCTAGTGAGGTGCGTCTTCCCTACGACGTGGCCTGAACGTGTCGAACCCGTCACGTGGCACACCGCACAGGGGCAGACTCGCGCCATTGCTGCGCCAGAAGCTCTCCTCACTGGAGCCAGGCCCCGTCCGCTGCACCTGCTGGCAAGCGCGCTGCTGAGCCTCCTTGCGCCGGAGATCTGCCGCATCTGTGACGGGCGGCTGCTGCGTGCCACCAGCTACCCCGTGTGTGACAGCTGCCTACTGGCCATTGCACCGCTGCACGCCGACGTCTGCTGCCACGTCTGCAGTGAGCCGCTCGCGCCCGACGACCTCCTGTTTGGTGATGGCTCGAACAAGCCGCACTGCGCCGCATGCAGCGCGAAGGCACCGCGCTTTGCACGCGCCACCAGTTACGCCCTCTATGACGATGTGCGCGAAGCCATCCACCTTTTGAAGTTTGAGGGTGTGGTCTCGCTGGCCAAGCCACTCGGCGGCATGCTGGCCAGTGCCATCCTGCAACAACGGTCAGAGGCGCCTGCCGTACTGACCGTGGTGCCCGTGCCGCTGTTCCGGGGCAAGCGCCGCTTTAACCAGAGCACCCTGCTGGCAGAATCAGCTCTGCGGCACCTGCGCGGCGCGGCACCGGCCTGGTCTCTTCAACTGCGGCCAAAGCTACTTCGACGGACGCGCCAGACCGAGAGCCAATATCTACTTTCGCCAGGAGAACGCCGTTCGAACCTGCGCGGCGCCTTTCAGGCAGACGGCAGTGCAGCAGGGCTTCACATCCTTCTGATTGACGACATCTACACCACCGGGACCACCGCGCGGGAGTGCACCCGCACCCTGCTGGCGGCAGGTGCTGCCAGTGTGCGGGTGGCCACGCTGGCACGCGCGGGTCGCGACGTAGCCACCTCGTGGCACCCGGCAGAACGCAACCCGGGCTCAACATCTGGCCCTCCACCATGACAGCACCATATGTCCTCCTTCAAGCATTTGAACGACCCCGTTTGTCCATTCACCAGGAGCAACGATGAGTCACCCTGTAAAGCCCCGTAAACAGAAGTCCATTGCCAAGTGCCACAGCGTGACCGCCCAGGGTGAGCACCCGCAGCCACAACTGCGCACCCGCGTGCCACTGCAGGCC
>CALMRM010000051.1:0-1546 GCA_937871605.1 uncultured Terriglobus sp.
CGCCACCCGGAACCATGATGTCCAGCAGAAACAGCGATGGCACCTTTCGCTCGGCTGCAGGCAGCACATCTGCCGCGCTGCTGAACATCTCCACGGCGTACCCTGAGGCTTCCAGGTGGTACTGCACCAGTTTGGCGATGTCTGTATCGTCCTCAAGCAGAAAGATTGTCTGGCTCACGTACTGGGTACCCTTCTGGACTAGCTGGTCACGCTGCTGTCATGCACAGCCTAGCGCAAGCTTGAAGCTGCTTTAAGAACGGAGCGTAAATTCGCCAGAAAGGCTGTCTTGTTTGCAGCTTCCGGTATTGCGCGGCAGGTGGGCCCTACGAGTGTGCCGGCTCCTCGGACGAGCGCAGCCTGACCATGCGATCTACGGTGTACGGCGCGCGGTGCTGCGGCGAGTGGTAGTGCCGCACCTGCAACTCACCCAGTAATCCGATGCCGATGAGCTGCACGCCCGCTAGAATGAGTACGCTGGCCATGATGAACCACGGGCCGTGCTCGTGCAGCACGTGGCCGTGCGTAATGAGCTTCATCAGCATCAGGCCAAATGCCATCGCCAAGCCGAGCAACGCGCTGACCGCGCCAAAGCTGCCGAAAAAGTGCAGCGGCCGCATCATGTACTTCAGCAGAAACCGTATCGTCAGCAGATCGAAAAAGACCCGGAACGTGCGCGAAATGCCGTAATGACTTTTGCCATACAGCCTCGCCGGATTCGAGATGGGGATCTCGACGATGCTGGCCCCGTACCACGACGCCAGCGCCGGAATGAAGCGGTGCATCTGCCCGTACAGCGGGATATTCTGGATGACCTCTCGCCGGTACGCCTTGAACGTGGTGCCAAAGTCATGAATGTCTACACCGCTCAGCTTCGCCATCAGCCAGTTGGCTGCGCGCGAGGGGATGCGCCGCATGACGAAGTTGTCAGCACGCTGGGCACGCCAACCACTTACCACGTCGTAACCCTCTTCCAGCTTCTCCAGAAAGGCCGGAATCTCCTGCGGGTTGTGCTGCAGGTCGCCATCCATGGCCAGCACGTAATCACCCTGCGCGTGGTCGAACCCTGCAGCAAGCGCACTGGTCTGGCCAAAGTTACGCCGCAGCTTGATCACCAGCACGCGGCTATCCACGGCGGCAATCTCTTCCAGCAGTCGATATGTGCGGTCGCGCGAACCATCGTCCACGAAGATGAGCTCGAAACTCTCACCCACCTGCTCCATGACGTCCTTCAGTTGGTCATACAGCGCGGTGACGTTCTCTTCTTCGTTGTGAAACGGTACGGTAATCGAGTATTTCGGCACGTTGGTAGTTTACGCCTCCCGGTGGCGCGGGGCAGTATGACGACATGCCAGGTCAGTGGGTGGATACCAGGTTCGTATAGAGGAACTGCGCGCCGATGATAAGCAACCACACCCACAGCGCGAAGCGCAATGGACGCTTGGGAATGAACTTTGCCGAAAAGGTTCCGGCAATCACACCGCCCACACCGCCAAGAATCAGGTCGCGCAGCAGTGCGGGGTCATTCGAATGCGAGAACATGTGCGCG
>CALMRM010000051.1:1556-8633 GCA_937871605.1 uncultured Terriglobus sp.
CCCACCAGCGACAGCAGAAAGCCGAACAGGATGTCCGTACCCACGACTTGCACCGGCTGCAGCGCCGTCAGGCTCAGCAGCGCGGCGGTTCCCAACGCACCCGCTCCGGCAGACGAAAAACCTACCTCCGCGCCCACGGGAAACATCAGGAAGGGCATCCATCGGCTGCGGTCAGTGCCCTTGCCCGCGGCGACTGGTCGAAACGAAAAGAAGATCTGGTACAGAGCCGTCAGCACCAGCACCGCGCCCAGCAGGCCGTTCATCAGGTGTTGCGACCCTTTGCTCACCAGGTGCGCCAACAGCAGCGATCCCACCAGCACGCCCGGTAGGCCGCCCAGCAGCATCCATCCAAGCACCCGCCAGTTCACCTGCCCGCGCAGGATTTGCGTGGGCACCAGCAAGAGCTTCACAGCAGCAGAAAACACGAGTCCCGTGGTCACCGCCACCGCGGTGGGCACATGCAGAAACAGAATCAGCAGCGGCGTGGTGATGGTGCCTGCGCCCACCCCGGTGAGCGCGATAAACATCGCGATGATGAAGCCAATCAGATAGTGCATGTGTCGCTTTCAGTGCGGCTCGTTCTTCGTGTCTGTCGAGTGCGGCCGCTCTCCTTGAGCGACTAACTGCTCTCTACGCCTTCGGCTTCTGCGGCCTGGATGTGGATGCCACACTCCACCTTCTTGCCTGCCCACCTGCCCGACCGCGGATCGTTCGGGTCAGTGGGCAGGGTGGTACATGGCTCACAGCCGATGCTGGTGTAGCCCGCGTCGTACAGCGGCAGCACCGGTATGCCGAAGTGCGCGCACAGCTGCCACACATCGCGCGTCGTCCAGTCCGCAAACGGGCTCAGTTTGCGCACCACTACACCGCCCGGCAACTGGAAGTCGTCGATTTCCTTTAGCGCGGTGCGGCTGCGTGCCTGCTCGCGCCGCAGCCCGGTCAGCCACATGCGATACCGCGACACCGCCTCAAACAGCGGCTCCACCTTGCGCAGGCCGCAGCACTTGTTTGGGTCGGTTTGGTACAGCAGGCCAAAGGCTGTCTCCTGCTCTGGCACCGTGAGCTTCGGCAAGAGGTTGGTCAGATTTAGGTGCCACTCCGCAGCCAAGCGGTCGCGGTACTCGTATGTCTCGCGAAAGTGATAGCCCGTGTCGAGAAACAGCACCGGAATACCGGGCCGCAACTCCATGGCGAGGTTCAGCAGCAGGACGTCCTCCGCCTGAAAGCTGCAGGTCAGGCAAGCCTCGTCCACCCCGACAGTGGCAAACTCCTCCCGCAGCAAGGCGCGCACGTGGGCAAGCTGCGCCTCCAACTCGGGCCGCAGCGGCTCCCGCACAGGCACGTCGGGCAGCGGCGCGCCACCTGCCTTCTCCGTCTCGCGCTCGGCAAACAGCAGCGTCACTTCATCCCGCCTGTTTGACACTGCGACCGCGGGCTGGTCTACATCCGTGGTCAGCAGGCCAGAGGGTGGCAGCGTGGGCAAAAGGGCATCGCTCATGCGTCCTCCTTCAACAGGCCTGCGCCGCGCAACGCAGCAATGGCCAGCGACACGGCTTCCGCAGTGCCCTGCAACTGCAGCGGGTGGTTGGCTCTCAGCAGCAGATCGCGCGACGCTACTGCGGCGCTACTCCGGGTCTCAAGTGCCTCTCGGATCATGCCTGCCGCCACGGTCGTGTTGCTCTGCAGATCGATCAGCACAAAGCTGCCCGTGTGGCGGTTTTCCGCGTACGCGTCGAAGGCAAGCGGCTGCAGCGTCTGGATCACGACCTCGGCGATGGCGTTCATCGTCACCGGACCACTTGCCGCGTCATTGAGAACATTCGCCAGGTCTACCCGATGCAGCACCTCGGTGACGCTGCTCTGCAGCAGGCGGCTCCCATGCTTCAGCAGGTAGCGGCGCCCTGGCTGCAACGCCTCTTCGCCCATCCATACCAGCGAGGCGCGAAACCGCCCCGCAACCGAGGGCGACGCCGTCGAGGTAGTCAGTAGGTCGCCCCGGCTGACATCGATTTCATCCTCGAGTGTGAGCGTGACAGAAAGAGGCGCGAATGCCTCCTGCAGGTCGCCGTCGAACGTCACAATGCGCGCGACACGGCTGCGTTGCCTACTGGGTAGCGCCACCACTTCGTCACCAACGTGCACCAAGCCGGAGGCTATTTGCCCTGCGAAACCGCGAAAGTCCAGATCGGGCCGCATCACGCGCTGCACCGCCATGCGGAATGGCGCTGCAGGGTCCAACTGCGATGATGGCAGGCCCTCCAGCAGACCAAGCAGCGACGGCCCGGCGTACCACGGCATGGCCGCACTTGCGTGCACCACGTTGTCACCCTCCAGCGCGCTTACCGGCACAAAGTAGAGGCGGGTGCGCTCATTGCCATCCACCGGCAGGCTGCTGAAGAAACTCTGAAAGTCCGCAACGATGGCTTGAAACGTCGCTTCCGCGTAGCCCACCAGGTCCATTTTATTGACCGCAACGATCACGTTGCGCACACCCAACAGCGCGGTGATGTACGCGTGCCTGCGCGACTGCACCAGCACGCCCTTGCGCGCGTCCACCAGCACCACCGCAGCGTCTGCCGTGCTGGCTCCGGTGGCCATGTTGCGCGTGTACTGCTCGTGCCCGGGTGTGTCCGCGATGATGAACTTACGCTTCGTCGTCGAAAAGTAGCGGTACGCCACGTCGATGGTGATGCCCTGCTCGCGCTCGGCGCGCAGCCCGTCAGTCAGCAGCGCCAGGTCAAGCACACCGGGTGCCGTGGTGCCCTTGCCCTCGATGGATTGCAGTTGGTCGTCGTAGACGCTCTGCGTGTCGTACAGCAGACGACCGATCAGTGTTGATTTACCATCATCTACAGAGCCAGCGGTGGAGAAGCGCAGCAGGTCCTTGCTGCGCTCCTCGTCCAAGTAATTCTCGACATCAAAACTCTGCGCAAAGCTGGGCGACACAGCAACCGGCTCTGCCTCGGGCAGTTCGCCCCGCAGCGGCGTGTGCAGGTCAACATTCGGGTTCCACGCTTCCGGCTCACCGGCAGGCGCACCGTTCGCCGCGGTCTTGGCTGCATCCCGCTCAAATCCTGGCGGGGCCACGCGCAATTCAATCAGATTGTCGCTTGCCTGCGGCATTCCCTAGAAGTACCCCTCGCGCTTCTTGATCTCCATGGAGCCTTCCTGGTCATGATCGATCACACGGTTCGCGCGCTCCGATGACTTGAAGCCGAGGATCTCTTCGATGATCTTCGGGATGGTGTCGGCATCGCTACGGATGGCACCCGTGCACGGGCTGCAGCCCAGCGAACGCAGGCGGCACTTGACCATCGTCGGCTGCTCACCGGGGCGGCGCACAAACTCCTGCTCAATGGGCAACAGCGCGTCACCACGCAGGTACATGGGCCGCTCGCGCGCGAAGTACAGGTCCACCACCGGAATGTTCTCCTCGTGGATGTACTGCCACACATCCATCTCCGTCCAGTTGCTGAGCGGAAACACGCGAATACTCTCACCCGGGTGAATACGGCTGTTGTACAGGTTCCACAGCTCGGGCCGCTGGTTCTTCGGGTCCCACTGCCCCGCCCGGTCTCGAAAGCTGTAGATGCGCTCCTTCGCGCGCGATTTCTCCTCGTCGCGACGCGCTCCACCAAAAGCAGCGGTAAAGCCGTAGTGCTGCAGGCCATCCAACAACGCCTGCGTCTTCAACAGGCCGCAGCAGCGCTTGGTGTCCAGCGCGATGGGATTCGTGCCGTTTGCCAGCGCGGCTTCGTTACGCCACACCAGCAGTTCCGCACCGATCGACTTTGCCAGGGTGTCACGAAACTCCAGCATCTCGCGGAACTTGTAGCCGGTGTCGATGTGCAGCAGCGGAAACGGGATCGGCCCCGGAAAGAACGCCTTTTGCGCCAGCCGCAGCATGACGGAAGAATCCTTGCCGATCGAGTACAGCATTACCGGGCGCTCAAATTCCGCCGCCACCTCACGCAGAATATGGATACTCTCCGCCTCCAGCAGGCGCAGGTGGCTCAGCGGCCGGCGCGGTGCCACCCCGGGCAGAGCTACGGCATACGGCATGGCTGGGGCTTCCGTCATAGGCTTTCAGGGGTACTCGTAAGGGGTATAGCGCGGGTCGGACGTGGAGCGCGGGCAGCAGGTGCGAAAGGTCAGCGCGTGCTACAACACACAGCCTTGATATAGGCCGGACAGCTTTCCGTATTGGAGACAAACAGGATCACGCGTGTAGATGAGAGTAACAAACGCCTCCTGACGATTCAAACCCTACCGGGCAGCAACTCAGTGGCAGCTCCGTCGCCTCGGCTGCACTCACCTCGTGGCGTTCGCGTCGCGTTTGCGCAACAGGCGTTGGTACTCACGGCGAATCTTTAGCAAGTCCGTGAAGGACCGGCTGAAGTCGCGTCCGCGAAGCTTCGATCCTGCGACATCCACCCAGGTGTGCAGCGGCAACTCATATAACTTGTCGCCGGGCTTCTCCCCATTGCGCTTCCACACCGCCAGCGAACGCGCCAGGATTTCCACATCGAAGATCCAGCGCGACTCGAACGGCTGCGCCAAAACCTCGTGCAGCAGGGGCGTGGGGCGAAACAGCTTGGCACCGCACTGCGTGTCGTAGATGGGCAGCCCCAGCGACAGCGACACCGCCGTGGCAAACACCCGGCCGGCATAGTGGCGCATGGGCTTGCGGCTCACATGCCTGCCCAAGAGCCGTACACGGGCGCCAAAGATCACATCGACTGCGGGCTCGCGCTCAAAGACGTTCAAGAAATCGGTCAGGGCGTCCAGCGGTGTCGCCAGGTCAGCGTCCCAAAAGCCGGTAAACGCGCCCGGCGTCGTTTGCAGCGCGTGCAGCATGCCCCGCCGCACGGCTTCGCCCTTGCCACCATTCGGCTGCACATCCAGCACCGCAGCGCGACCCGGATGCTCTGCACAAAAGTGCTGCAGGCGGGCCAGCGTGCCGTCCGCACTGCCATCGTTCACAAACAGGAAACTGACCGCGGACTGCTCCTGCAGGAAGCTGGTAAAGCGATCCAAACGCAGCCGTTCGGCCTCGTTGTAGCACGGCACCACCAGCGTGCATGCGGCGTCCTGGGACAAAAGCACTGACATACGACCGGTTGGCCGACTCCTCTCACGTCACGCTGGCAGAACGGCGGTACCTCCGTATCCTACCGTCTTCCTGGCTACCGCCACTACACTGGGAGGGGCCGTTGCGCTCCAGCCGCAGCCGCCACGTCCACAATGGGCATTTCCAGGCTGATCTTTGTACCGCGCCCGGGCCGGCTCTCCATCTGCAGGATGGCCTCCGCGCCGTACAGCACCTCCATGCGCTCGCGCACATTGCGCATGCCGATGCCGGTGCCCGGCCGCACAATGCCGCTGCCCGGGTTGGCCACGGTGCGCCCGGGTGCCACGCCCACGCCGTCGTCTTCCACCTCCAGCAACAGCCGTTCGCCCTGCACACGGCTGCGCAGCCACACCGTACCGCCTCCAATGCGCGGCTCCAGCCCGTGCTTGATGCTGTTCTCAATGATGGGTTGCAGAATCATGCTGGGCACCACCATATCCAGTGTTTCCGGGGCAATCTCCTTCACCACGCGCAGCTTCTCACCGAAGCGCACCACCTCAATTGCCAGGTAGTCGTCGGTAAAGGCAATCTCATCGCGGAACGGCACAAACGCCTCACGCTGTTTCAGGAGGATGCGCAGGATGTGTGCCAGCCGCACGACCATCTCGCGCGCCAACTCCGGCTCCAGCCGGATCAGTGAACCAATCGAGTTCAGCGTGTTGAACAGGAAGTGTGGATTAATCTGCCGCTGCAGCGCATCCAGCTTGGCTTCCAGCAATAGCCGCGCCTGCTGTTCCACCTTGTCTTCAATGCGAATGGCATTCCAGATTTTCAGTGGTATCCCTACCAGGATGGGTGCCGCCGCGCAGCTGGCCAGCTGCCGCCCCCACAGGTCAGACCGCAGCGCGAAATACCTGCGCGGGGCATACTTCGCGATCTCGCTGGCACCCAGCTGCATGCCCATGATGCTCAGCAACAGCAGCACCTGCCGGTCCAGGTGCGGCCTGCGCAGGTTGCGCCGCACCCAGCGGTACAGGCTCAGGTCGATCATGGGTGAAAACGTCCAGATCGCCTCCACATCTACCGCGCGGTAGAACACACCCGCCAACACCGCGGCCAGCACGCTTACCAGCGGTGCCAGGTACTCGTGGTGCCACAGCGCCGGTATCGACAAGGCAAAGGCCCCGGCCGTGGCTGCCGCCGCACCCACCGTCACCCCCAGCAGCACGGACGTAGCCAGCGAAATATCCGCCGCCAGAAAGTTTGGAACTGCCGTACGGATCCACACGCCCAAGACCAGGGGGGCGCAGATGAATGCGGCCATCTTGAGCCGCTGCATTGGCGTGCGCTCCTGCAATAACAGCAGCCGCCGAAATGCCTGCGACCGCGCCAACGAACTGCTCACTGCCGCTGCTACGCCCAGCTGCACCAGCAACGAGATGAGAACCAGCTTGGGCTCAGGTGGATGCACACCACAAGTCTACTGTTCTCGTTGCGACATGAATCGCAGCAAGGCCTCGTGCATCTGTACCATCGACATATGCACTACAGCCACATCAGCAAGGTCGCGGAGGCCGCACTGCCCACCCGCTGGGGGCCATTCCGCATCCTCGGCTTTGAGGGTCACCTGGCGCCAGGTGTCGCACCCGGCCCGCAGGGCAAGCTCATCGACGAGACCGTGGCGCTGGTCTACGGCACCCCGGGCGACAACCCCATCGTGCGCGTGCACTCGCAATGCCTCACCGGCGACGTCTTCCATTCCCTGCGCTGCGATTGTCGCCAGCAACTCGAGCTCGCCCTTGACACCGTAACCGCGCACGGCTCCGGCATCATTGTGTACGAGGCGCAGGAGGGCCGCGGCATCGGCCTCATGGCCAAGCTGCGCGCCTATGAACTGCAGGATCAAGGCCGCGACACCATCGAAGCCAACCTGGAGCTGGGCTACCGGGCAGACCACCGTGACTTTGACCTGCCCGCCGAGGTCATCAAGCAGCTCGGCTTCCACA
>CALMRM010000052.1 GCA_937871605.1 uncultured Terriglobus sp.
CTACTCGCGCCGATGCCGCGCTAGGATTGCGGCGTCGGTTTTGGAGCTTCTGGCGCAGGTGGCACTGGCGCGGAAGGGTTTGCTGCGGGGGCCGCAGGTGCAGCCGTGGGCTGCGCGGAAGCCGGAGCCGCGCTGGCAGGCGAGGCTGGTGCAGCAGCAGGAGGCACGGGCTTTGCCGCAGGCGCACCCGGCTTTGCACCTGCCGGGTCTGCGGTGTTGCGGCACACTTCCAGCGGCTCCTGCACACGGCTCCACCGTGCGGTGCGGCCAAACAGGCTGATGCCCACGTACCCGCGCAGTAGCAACACGTCGCCCTGGCTGACCAGGCTGCCCTTGTATGTTTTGCCGGTGCGCGGATCGTACAGGTGGCCACCCTCAGCCTTGTTCGGGTCAGAGCCGTGGAAGCCCTGCCCGATCTGCAGACCGCAAAGTGGCCGCGTACGCAGCGCAGCTTCAGGGTTGTTTGAGTCCACGCGCGCGGCCGTCTCGTCGCCGGTGCTCAACACCTGCGCGCACAACGCGCCGCCGCACGGTGCAATGCGGATGACCGAGTGCTCCGGCCCGCGCCAGGTGCCAATGACACCGTCGTTTGAAGCGGACGCGTTCAGTCCTGGTAACAGGCACACAGTCACAAGCAGGTGTCGAGAGAATCTCATCCTGGGCTCCAGAAGATAAAGTCGCAGCAGTGATGCAGGTGGTGCAATCCCCGGGTCGTTGTGCCGGGACACAAGAATACCGCTAAGACGCGGCGCGGGTCCCGCGCGTCTGCCGAAGCGCACAGAAACATTGGCCTGCGCGGCTCCGCGCTTGGGGCTGGCTCCGTCGTGCGAGTCAGCGCGGGCTTATGCGTCCAGAGTGCTGCTCCTGGATTCGAGCAAGCCCTGTAGGCGCTGCCGAAACGCAGCGAGTGGCACAGAACCCTCATCGCCCTTGCCACGGGTGCGCACGCTGACCGCACCTGCTTCGGCCTCCTTGTCGCCCATCACCAGGATGAACGGCACCTTTTGCAGACCGAACTCGCGGATTTTGGCGTTCATTTTTTCGTTGCGGGCGTCCAGTTCCACGCGCAGGCCTGCGGCTTCCAGTTCGGCTTTGACCGTGTTGGCGTAGTCGAGGTGCTTTTCGCTGATGGGCACCAGGCCGATTTGCACCGGTGCCAGCCACAGCGGAAAGGCACCCGCATAGTGCTCGATGAGCACGCCGAAGAAGCGCTCCACCGAGCCGAACAGCGCGCGGTGCACCATCACGGGCTGGTGCTTTTCGCCGTCCTCGCCGGTGTACTCCAGGTCAAAGCGCTTGGGCAGGTTGAAGTCGAACTGCACCGTGGAGAGCTGCCACAGACGGCCCAGCACGTCGACCAGCTTGACGTCGATCTTGGGGCCGTAGAACGCGGCCTCGCCGGGGATTTCCTTGTACGCGATGCCCTTGCGATCCAGCGCGGATTTAAGGCCGTTCACCGCGAGCGCCCAGTCATCCGGCGCGCCCACGTAGTTCTTGCTGTCGTCTGGGTCCCAGGTGGACAGCTCGACCTTGAACTCCTGGAAGCCGAAGGTGTGCAGCACGGACTCGGCAAACTCCACGCAGGCGACGACCTCGTCCTCGATCTGTTCGCGCGTGCAGAAGATGTGCGCATCGTCCTGCGTAAAGCCGCGCACGCGCAGCAGGCCGTGCATGGTGCCACTGCGCTCGTAGCGGTACACGTTGCCCAGTTCGGCGTAGCGGACGGGCAGGTCGCGGTAGCTCTTGGGGCTGTTCTTGTAGATGAGGATGTGGCCGGGGCAGTTCATCGGCTTCAGCCGGTACTCGGCGTCGTCCAGCTCCATGGGCGCGTACATGTTCTCGCCATAGAAGCCTTCGTGGCCGCTGATCTGCCACAGTTCGCGCTTCATCACGTGTGGTGTGCTAACCAGTTCGTAGCCGCGGCGCAGGCATTCGTTGCGCATCCAGTCTTCCATCGTCTTGCGGATGATGGCGCCGCGCGGATGCCAGAAGATGAGGCCCGAACCGGCGATCTCCTGGATGGAAAACAGGTCCAGCTGCTTGCCCAAGACGCGGTGGTCGCGCGCCTTGATCTCTTCCAGGTGCTTGAAGTGTGCGTCCAGTTCCTTCTTCTGGAAGAAGGCCGTGCCGTAGATGCGCTGCAGCTGCGGGTTCTTCTCGTCGCCCAGCCAGTACGCACCCGCAATGCTCATGACCTTAAAGGCGCGCACACGGCCCGTGGTGGGCACGTGCGGTCCGCGGCAAAAGTCGAGGAACTCGCCGTTGCGATAGAAGCTGACGTTCTCACCGGGCGCGGTGAACTTCGTGATGAAGTGCACCTTCATAAAATCGCCCTGCTCTTCGTAGCCGCGCAGCGCTTCCTCATGCGAGATGGACTCGTGGCGGAAGGGCTCGTTGCGCGCAACGACCTCGGCCATCTTCAGTTCGATGGCCATCAAATCGTCCGGCGTAAAAGGCTTTTCGCGCAGGATGTCGTAGAAGAAACCGTTGTCGGTAGCAGGTCCGTGACCCAGCTTGACCTCAGGGTACAGCTCGGTGATCGCGGTCGCCATCACGTGCGCGGCGCTGTGCCGCACCACGCGCAGCGACTCCGGGTCCTGCTCTTTCAGCAGCCATAGGTGCACATCCTCGTGCAGCGGCTCGGCAAGATCGACCAGCCGCTCGGCACTGGGCGCGGCGGCGTACATGCTCTCTTCGGTCGCCGCACCGCGGTGCCCTGCATCGGTCTGCTCTTCCGCGCCATCGGTGGTCGCCTCGCTGCCGGTGGTGCGGATGCGTGCAACCACCACGGCTTCGGCCAGCCGGGGCGAGATGCCATAGGCAATGGCAAAGGGTGTGGTGCCTGCGGGCACCTGGCGCACGCTGCCGTCGGGCAGGGTCACGTGGATTTGGGAGACAACGGGCTCACTCACACGTAACAGGATACTGCCCACACCAGCCTCGCGTGCAGCCATGGCCGTTGCAGGCTAGTGACGTGACGTGGGCAGCGGCAGGCTGGTGGGCGTAAGCACGGGTTGGCCTGCCGCCACGCGCATACCGGTCCCGGCAGGCGCGCGACGGGCTTCGGCGGCCCCGGCTTGCAGCAGCACCGCGTCGAGTGCTTGGGTGTCCGCGGCCCGCACCTGAGTCCCATGCACAAACGTCAGGTGCAGCTTGCCATCGGTCGCCTGGTTTGCCCGCAACGCGTGCAGCGCGCCGTCGCCCTGCAGGGCTACTACGGTTTGCCAGCCAGCCTCATCGCACACGGTGATGAAGTGCCAGCCGGCAGACACGGCCGCGCGCTGTGACTCCATCTCGAGCGCCGCGGACGTGTGCTCGCAGGCTACGATTTGCGCCTCCGTGAGCTGGTCCAGATTACCGCCAATGCAAAAGTGCGCTTGTGCTGCAGACGCCAGAGACGCGCTGAGAAGGATAGAACTTACCGTGGACAGAACCTTCATACATCACCCCAATTTGGAACTCCCGACAACAACAGGAGGATGGACGGCACGTTCTTTTACATGGAGGTCCACCTCAAGGGGGTGGTGATATCACGGGTGGCGTCGCCAATTTTTACGCAGCCGCACATTCTGCACACGTGGAGGCTGCATCGCGGTCTTTGCGCCGTGTACGCAAAGGGTTGGGACGCGCTGGTATGCTGGCGGCCTATGCCAACGCGCCGTGAACTGCTGCTCGCCACGCCTGCCCTTGCCCTGTTGCCGGACACCGCACTCACGCAGACCGCTGCTCAACCGGCGGCCGAACCGAAGCCTGATCCGGCGAAGCTGGCACGCGGAACCGATCTGTTCTCGCGTGACGAGGTCTTTCGCTGGCAGGAGACGCCGATGCAGCCCGGCAAGCCCACGTCCATCCAGAGCGTCGCCCAGGGCGCGCTGCCCACCGGCGAGGGCGTAGAGATGCACAACACCGTGCTGGCCGCAGGGCAGGAGCCGCACGCGCCGCACCGGCACGAGCACTCCGAATGGCTCCTCATCCGCGAAGGGCAGTGCGAGTGGCTCATTGACGGCAAGCGTGTACCTGCCGGGCCCGGGGACATCTGCTACGCCGCCAGCATGCAACTGCACGGCATTCGCAACGTGGGTACGGTGCCCGCACGCTACTTCGTCATGGCTGTCGGGCCTAACCTCAAGGGTTGACCGTTGGCCCCGATGTTGCGGCGCTGCAGGGTGCCGCAGCCCATGGAGGATGCGACTGCACTACGAAGGCGCGCGCAGCTATGGGACAGTCATGACTTGCACCATCCGTCCGATGTGACAATCCAGCAGCCCTTCTTTCGCGTTCTTCTCACGGGTCTGCTGTTCTTCCCTTAATGCAGTGTGCTTTCGTTATCGCCTGCCTGCCCTCAGAAACCACCTACGATGAGCAATGACCCATTTGCGGACGTGGCTTTCTCTTTTTGACCGATGCTGCGGAAGCGGACCGTGCTGCCCTGCGGCGCAGCGCCATAGCGGCGCTGGCAGCACAACACAACAAGCTCAAGGGACGGTCAGACCGGCGCAGTGCAGACCGCCGCAAGGGACACCCGGATGCACGGGCGGTAAAGCAGGAGCGGCGGCAGGTGCAGGCAGTGGCAGACCGGCGCGACCCGGACTGCGACCGTCGTGGCGCGAGCCCAGAGCAGCGGAGCACGTCGCAGGAACGGCGCGCAGCCGCACCGGCCTTTCGGCGGGGCAGTGGCGTCGCCCACCCGCGTGAGGTGTTCTACCTGCAGGGCTGGGACGGGCAAACAGAGCGCGACTCCCGCTCCTGGACACAGGCTTCGTCGCTACAGCCGGGAGCTCTCTGCTGAGACTGCACCACAGGCAGCGCCGAAGGAAAACAGAATCGTTCGACATCGAACCTTCATCGGAAGCTCTGTACGACACTTCACCGTCTTTGGAGATCTACCGATGGCATCGCTTTTGAAACTTGACGTCAGCCCGCGCGGCGACGCGTCCTATTCGCGCCAGCTTGGCGAAACCTTTCTGCAGGGCTGGCAGGCTGCGCATGCTGGTGGCACCATGACCACGCGTGACCTTGCCAAGCAACAACCGACCTACGTGGATCTGCAGTGGATCGCCGGCGCCTACTCCAAGCCGGAAGACCATACCGCAGAGCACAAGGCTGCGCTGGAGCTGTCGGACGACATCATTGCGGAAGTAAAAGCCGCTGACACCGTCTTGATCACCACACCCATGTACAACTTTCAGGTGCCCGCCGTGCTCAAGGCCTGGATCGACCATCTGGTGCGCGCGGGTGTCACCTTCAGCGCGGGCCCGGACGGCTACAAGGGCCTGATCCAGGGCACAAAGGCTGTTTTGATTGTGACCGCGGCCGGTGACTACGCTGAGGGATCACCCATTGCAAGCTACGATCTGCTGACGCCATACCTGAAGCAGATCCTCGGGTTCGTCGGCATCACGGAAGTGCAGGTGCTCAAGGCGGGCAACACGGCTGGCATCCAGTACGGCAAAATTTCCGCGGAGGACTGGAAGAAGCCGCTCGATGAGAAGGCCAGGGCGCTGGCGGCAGCGTAGTCGACGGTGTGTCCTACCCACAAGGAGGAAGCCAGATGGCTTCCTCCTTGTGCTTTCTGGTTGGCTACCGTGCCGGCTTAGGTGCGTGCGCCGCCGCCCACAGCAACGGTTTCGCCGGTGATCCAGAAGGACTCGTCCGAGGCGAAGAAGGTGACCACCTTGCTGATGTCGTCCGGTTGGCCGACCCTGCCCAGCGGCGTCATGGGAACGACCATCTTTGCGTACTCATCCAGAAAGCCGGCATTGCCCTCAGTACTGACAAGGCCGGGGCTGATGCTATTGACGCGAATCTTCTTCGGTCCCAGTTCGCGCGCAAGGCCCAGCGAAATGCCGTCCACCGCGCTCTTGGTGGCCCCATACACAATGCCGTTCGGCACGGGCGCCCGGCCCACAACGGAGCTGATGTTGATCACAGAGCCGCCCTCGGCAGGAAAGTGCTTCACAGCAGCCTGCGTTGTCAGCAGCAGGCCAAGCACGTTCAGATCGAAGATGCGGTGGTAGAACTCCGGCGTGATCGCTTCCAGCGGCGCAAAGTCGTAGACGCCCGCGTTGTTCACCAGCACGTCGATCTTGCCAAAGGCCTTCACTGTTTCGTCCACCAGCGATGCAATCTCTTCCGGCTTGGAGACGTTGGCACCCACGGCGATGGCCTTGCCGCCTGCGTCCGTAATACGCTTCACCACCGCATCCGCACCAGCCTTTGATGAGGCGTAGTTCACCACGACCGCGGCACCCTCTTTTGCAAGGTCCTCTGCAATTGCCGCTCCAATGCCCTTGGAGGCACCCGTTACCAACGCCACTTTTCCGTCCAGTTTGCCCATCATCATCTCCCCGTAGCCACTACATTTCTATAACCGTTAAAATGATGTGGGCCTGCTGATTGAGGATGCAAAAACGTTTCGTTACTCGTCGAACTGTTTAAACAGTCAGCTGTTTCAGGTAGGCGAGATAGGCTTTCCACACCTTGCGGCGCAGATGGGCACGGACGAATTTGCCGTCGCGCACGGTCTCGATGAGACCCGCGTTCTCCAGCTGCTTGATATGGTGCGACAGGGTTGCGGGGCTCATCTGCAGGCTTTGGCGCACATCCATGCAGCTGGTGGCGCTGCAGGTGGCAATCATGCGCAACACCTCCGTACGCCTGGGATCGGCTAGCGCACGGCTGATGGCCAGCATGGCGCTCGTGTCGGTCGCCGGCACCGGCTCTGATGCCTCCGTTTTGTCCTTTTTCTTCGGCACAGTACGCTCCAACACGCTGCAGGCCTTACCGCGTCAGTATAGCCGTCCGTTCACACCCGGTTCATGCAGGCGCTGCAGCGTGGCGAGCAGGTCCGCAACCGTGCATTGCAGCACGGGGTGCACCCATGCCGGTGCGATCTCTGCCAGCGGCTGCAGCACAAAGGCGCGACGATGCATCTCCGGGTGCGGCAGCAGCAACGCTTCTGTCTGCAACACCACGGTGTCGTACAGCAGCAGGTCCAGGTCCAGCGTGCGAGGGCCCTTGGGCACGGCACCGGTGCGGTCGCGCCCGTGCTGCCGTTCAATAGACAGCAGCGCCTCCAGCAGTGCAAGCGGGAGCAACTCCGTTTCGAGCAGCGCCGCGCCATTCAGGAAACGTGGCTGGTCCGTGTAGCCGACCGGCGCGGTGTCCCAAAAGCTGGACACGGCCACGACCTGCCCCAGCGTGCGCAGCGCCTCCACCGCCGACCGCAGCACCACCTCGCGCTCCCCAAGGTTTGCGCCAAGCGCAATGGCAGCCAGGGGCACGTCAGGAGTGGGCGGCGATGGGTGCGGATGCCAGGCCGTGTGCCCGCAGGTCAGCCACAGTGAAAGGTTCCTCGTCACAGACCGTCGCCAGCTCCCACGCGGAGCGGTCCTTCAGCAGCTTGCTGACCAGTGCGGTGTGCATGGCGTGGCCCGCGCGCTCTGCCACCACGCGCCCCTGCAGGCGGCGTCCGGCCAGCGCCAGGTCGCCAATCAGGTCCAGCACCTTGTGCCGCACAAACTCGTCCGGAAAGCGCAGGGGACCGTTCTGCACCGCGCCGCCGCCGATCAGGATGGCGCACGCGTCCGTGGCACCGCGAATCAGCCCCATGTTGCGCAGCATGGGCTCGTCTTCGCGAAACCCAAACGTACGCGCAGGCGCAATCAGCCCGGCGTAGGCACCGGTCTGCAGGTCGCCCAGAAAACGCGACGAGCCGATGGGAGCAGGAAAATCAATGCGGTAGTCGATGCTGTAGCCGCTGCCCGGGTACACACCAATGAACTTGACGCCATCCTTCGAGTTCTCCGTGACTTCAACCGCCTTCAGGATGCGCAGGTACTCGCGGCGGCGGCGCTGGCGGCGCATGCCCACCTGCACAAACGCCTCCACATACGGCAAGGAGGAGCCGTCGAGAATCGGCACCTCCAGGTTGTCGATCTCGACGATGACGTTGTCCACGCCGTAGCCAATCAGCGCGCTTAGCAGGTGCTCCGTAGTGGAAATGAGCACACCCTGCCGCATAAGCGACGTGGCATACGACACACGAGCCACATTGCGACCGTTTGCGGGGATTTCAAAGTTGTCCAGGTCGGTGCGGCGAAACACAATGCCAGACCCGGCCGGCGCGGGGATCAGCCGCATGCTGACTGGCGCGCCCGAATGTAAGCCGATGCCTGCAAAGCTGACCGGGTCGGCCAGCGTACATTCCGTGTGTGCTCCACTCAACGGCAACCACCGCTCCGCGCCAGACGCCCGCGTGGGGTGCGGACAACGCCTGACAGACAGCAGAGTAATGTCCCTGCAACATGGGCGAGTGTGGCAAAAGTGCCACATAAAACGGTTTACAGCGGTGTCACCAGAAAGTTAACCATCGAGTGACAGGCGCATGTCGCGGCATGCCTCGGTGCGGGGTATCTCACCGGCTGAACAGGCCCGGTAAGATAGCCCTGTGTCCGCAAGCCTGCCTGAATTGCTGAACGGTGTAACCAGCCGCGCCGAAACCTGGCTCGCACGCCTGCGTGAGCTTGTCCTGTGCGAGTCGCCCACGGAGGACGCCGTCGCGGTGAACCGCGCCATGGACCTCCTGCAGGGCTGGGCAGAGGGCTTGGGTGCGCGCACGGTCCGGCACCCGCAGCAGGGCTACGGCGATGTGCTGGAACTCTGGTTCGGCCCCGCCGAAAGCGGCAGGAAGCCGCTCATGCTGCTGGGTCACCTAGACACGGTGTGGCCGCTGGGCACACTCGCCACCATGCCCTGGCGCGAGGCACCGGACAGCGCAGGCCACCCGCGGCTGTGGGGGCCGGGCGTGCTCGACATGAAGGCGGGCGTGGTCATGGCGCTAGCCGCACTCGAGGCCGTGCAGCAGGCTTGTAGTTTGCCGCGACCCATCGTCCTGCTGCTGAACCCGGACGAGGAGACGGGCAGCGCCGTTTCCCGCGCGCACACCGAGCGCCTCGCCCTGCAGTCAGAAGCAGTCTTTGTGCTGGAGCCCGCGCAGGGCCTGCCCGGCTCCGCCGACAACGCCGCCTACAAAACAGCACGCAAGGGCGTGGGACAGTACCGGCTTGATGTGACCGGCATTGCATCGCACGCGGGCGTGGACTTCGCGCGTGGCCGCTCCGCCGTGCTGGAGCTTGCCGGGTTGCTGCAGCAGGTGGCGCACTTCACGGATCTCGACAGCGGCCTGACGGTGAACCCCGGTGTCATCGGCGGCGGCACCCGGAGCAACGTGGTGCCTGCCCAAGCATGGGCTGAGGTTGACGTGCGCATCGAGCGGCTTCACCATGCAGAGCACGTGGACGCGCTCTTTCACGGCCTGCGCGTCAGCGATCCGCTGTGCTCGCTCCGCGTGACCGGCGGCATCAACCGCCCGCCCATGGAGGGCGGCCCCGGCACCGTGCGGCTCTACGAACAGGCGCGAAGCCTGGCAACAGCACTCGGCTTCGACCTGCCGGAGGCCAGCACCGGCGGGGGCTCCGACGGCAACTTCACCGCCGGGCTGGGCATCCCCACGCTCGATGGCATGGGTGCCGTGGGCGAGGGCGCGCACGCCGCGCACGAGTCCATCCTGCTAGATCACCTGTTGCCACGCACGGCGCTGCTGGCCGACATGATTGCAGCGTTGTAGCTACGCTGCAACTGCTGGCGCTGTGTACCGTCGCACTTTGATGAGCTTTTCGCGCTTACGCGCCTCGGCAATGTTGTAAGAAGCCTGCATGCGCATGAGCAGCTCCATACTCACGCCAAACGCTTTTTCCAAACGCAGTGCCATGTCGCCGGAGAGGTCAGCCTTTGCGTTCAGCAGGTTTGACAGCGCGGGCCGTGACACACCCAGCACACGCGCGGCAGCCGTCACGGTCAAGCCTGCCGCATGAATGATCTCGGCCCTGATAAATGTTCCGGTGTGCGGCGGACGTCTCATCGACATGGTCCTCTTTACGGCGTGAGGCGAGCATGCCGTGACTTCTTGTTGACTGAGCCTGACTGTGTATCCGATGATATGTAGGGAGCCAAGCGTCTGGCTAAGTTGCGTGGAACTGCTGTGAACAGTTCCACGCGGTTAAGAGATCACTTCCAGAGATGCTGTAGTAGTACTCTGACTAGTGATGCCACTGCAGAAATTACCTGCAGCACGAGACGTCAAGGGAATCTTGGCTTCCGCTTCATAACAGCTACCTCCATACCCACCTCCAGGGGCTGCTACCCTGGAGGTGATTCGCCCTAGGATCAGGTGCGAATCTTGTCACTCCGTCGGGATGCTCCTGATCGGCGTTCACAGATGAAGGTGCTGTGAGTATTGTAGACAGGACTGTGCTCTAAGCACTTACGTCTTCTGTTGTCTCGTTCCATGCCACTCCGCATGGACGGCGAATGACAGCGCTAGGCTCCGTGCAGGTAGCGGGTCCTGTTTCGCTTCGGCTGGGTTGCGGACGCTAGAGAATCTGCCTGAGCAAGTCCGCCAGCCGCGCCAGCGGCAGGCCCACCACGTTGCTGTAGTCACCCTCGATACGCGGAATCCATTGCGCGGCGCGACCCTGGATGGCGTAGGCCCCCGCCTTGTCC
>CALMRM010000053.1 GCA_937871605.1 uncultured Terriglobus sp.
TCCACTGCGCTCAGGGCACGGGCCGTGCCAGTCTTGGCAAGCTCCTGCCTTGCAAGAAAGTCCGCATTGCCACCCAGCAAGATGTCTGTTCCGCGTCCTGCCATATTGGTTGCGATCGTGACCATCGCGCTCCGGCCTGCCTGTGCTACGATTTCGGCTTCACGCTCGTGGAACTTGGCATTTAAAACGGTATGTCGCACGCCTTTACGTTTCAATATTTCACTGAGCACCTCGCTCTTCTCGATCGAGGTAGTGCCCACAAGGACTGGTTGCTTGGCAGCGTGAAGCCGCTCAATTTCTTCCGCAACTGCAAAGTATTTTTCTTTTGCAGTCCGGTACACCACGTCTGGGTATTCGAGGCGTTGCATGGTCCGGTTTGTGGGGATGACAACAATTTCAAGCTTGTAAATCTTTTCGAATTCGGCTGCTTCCGTTTCGGCGGTGCCGGTCATTCCACTCAGCTTCTTGTACATGCGGAAGTAGTTCTGGAAGGTGATGGTCGCCAGCGTTTGGTCTTCCTTGCGGATCGCCACACCTTCCTTTGCTTCGACTGCTTGGTGTAGGCCATCCGACCACCGACGACCCGGCATTAGGCGCCCGGTGAACTCATCGACGATGATGATTTCGCCTTCCTTCACCACGTACTCCACATCCCGCTTGTACAGTGTGTGCGCCTTGATCGCAATCTCTACATGGTGCTTTAAATCCCAATTTTCAGGGTCAGCAATGTTACCGATGCCGAGCAAGCCCTCAATCTTCTCCCAGCCCTCGTCGGTCACGGTGATGGAGCGAGCTTTCTCATCTACGACGTAGTCGCCGGTATAGGTCTTCTGCTCGATGGTCTCCGTGAATTCTCCGAGTTCAAGCTTCGGAATAATGACGTTCACTCGCTCATACTTGTCCGTGGTCTGGTCAGTGGGACCGCTGATGATGAGCGGCGTGCGTGCTTCGTCGATCAGGATAGAGTCGACCTCATCCACAATCGCCATATATTGGCCGCGCTGCACGAGTTCACTCAGGTCGAACTTCATGTTGTCACGCAGGTAGTCGAATCCGTACTCGTTGTTGGTACCGTACGTGATGTCAGCAGCATAGGCAGCCCGCCGCTCCTGGTCACTCAAGTCATGCACGATGACACCGACGGAGAGACCGAGAAAGCCGTAGATCTTGCCCATCCACTCGGCGTCGCGTTTTGCAAGGTAGTCGTTCACCGTTACAACGTGCACGCCGCGGCCAGCAAGCGCATTCAGGTAGCATGGCAGCGTTGCGACAAGCGTCTTGCCCTCACCGGTCCGCATCTCGCTGATTTTTCCACTGTGCAGTACCATGCCGCCAATCATCTGCACATCGAAGTGGCGCATGCTCACGGCACGGCGACCCGCTTCGCGCACCACGGCGAACGCTTCTGGCAGCAACTCATCCAGGACCACCTTTTCAGCGGCGACGCGCTCGTCACGGTCTACAATCTCTGCGGTTCGTGCGGCGATGCGCTCGCGGAACTCAACCGTCTTCGCCCGAAGCTGCTCGTCAGAGAGTGGCTGCAAGGAGGGCTCGAAAGCATTGATCTGATCAAGCGTTGGCTGCATCCGCTTAACAGCCCGTTCGTTGCTGGTACCGAAGACCTTGGTAAAAACGTTGTTGATCAAGCCTGTATCCTTTTGGGCACTGCTGGGCCGTGCCGGGCGCGCCGGGGCACCTGAACTCCGTCTGTCATTCTATCGGTCCTGACGCAGCCTTGCACGGAGGCGCTCTGCGGAGGGCCTCCGTGGCTGTCCACGCGCGCACGTACCAGCGACCAGCCTCTCGGTACTGCTGGTCATTATGCTCGAGGATGCGTCTTGTCGTAGACCTGCTGCACCTGCGAAACGGTCAATTGGGTATACCGCTGCGTCGTGCTTAACCGGGCGTGACCCAGCAACTCCTGAATGGCCCTCAGGTCGGCACCGTCCTCAAGCATGTGGGTGCCAAAGGCATGCCGCAGGGTATGGGGATGGACGCCTGCAGAAAGACCGCTGGCGATGGCGATGGCCTTCACCGTTCGCCCAACCGACCTGGTGGTCAAACGGGCCGAACTGCGGGCGGTCGCGTTGATAAGCAGCGGCCCGGCATCGACCAGTGCAGACTTCCCTGCCTGGCGCAGGACCTCTTCCCGGGACGGCAGATACGCCCGTATCGCGATGGCTGCTGCGTCACCCAGCGGCACATACCTCTCTTTACGACCCTTGCCCCGCACCAGCAGTACCTCGTTGCCCCACTGCAGGTCAGGGACGTTGATGCCCACAAGCTCAGAATTACGTATGCCGCAGCCGTACAACAACTCCCAAACGACACGATCGCGTTCTGGCCACCCCCCGTGCGGCTTCCGGTCTGGTGGCATCCTGTCAGCTGCTCCCTCCTGACTAGTCTCCATTGCATTTAGCAGACTGTTCACCTGCTCTGCCGAGGGCACGCGGGGCAGGTGCTTCGGTAAGCGTGGCGAACAAACCAGCTGAGATGGATTGCTCTGCAGAACATCTTGCTTTGCTAACCAGCGAAACCATGCCCGGATGGCAGCCAGCGCACGCGCAGTAGAGGCGCGCGTCAGTCCCTGGCCATACAGCGTCACCAGATATGCCCGGATATGCTGGTGCTGTACATCATCAACACGGCTGTCCGCGCCCAAAGTGTCACTAAGGTATGTCGTAAACGTCTGTATCTCTCGCGTATAGGCGCGTACCGTGTGAGGCGAGCTACCCCGTTCTGTCTGCAGGACCGCCACGAAAGCATTTGCCCATTCCAGCGGAGTTGGATTGCGTGTGGCCAGGACTTTACTCATTCGATGCTCTTGCCCGCTGCTTACCCCTGGGGTGGTGCTCGCGATGCACCTGCTTCAAGTGGCCAAGCGCCACGTGTGTGTACACCTGTGTGGTAGCAATGTCAGCGTGCCCAAGGAGCAACTGTACACTCCGCAGGTCAGCCCCACGCTCCACCATGTGTGTGGCGCAACTATGACGCAGTCGGTGCGGGCTGGCCGTCCCATTTGCGTTCTTTACGATGGACCAAATAACCTGCGTCGTCAGTGGTTTGCCACGCACTGAGAGGAACAGGGCAGGCTGCAGGCCGCCACGGACCAGGTACGGCCGACCATATTGTAAGTACCGTTCCAGCGTCTTGCAGGCGCTGGTCCCAAGCGGTACTATGCGCTCCTTGTCGCCTTTGCCCCGCACCTGTGCCCGCGCCTGATCAAGGTGTATATCCTCTACCCGTAACGCAGTCGCCTCACCCGCGCGCAGGCCACCCGCATACAACACCTCAAGCACGGCGTGATCACGCAGCCCCAGTGCACCCTCTCCCGTTTGTGTCGCTGCCAAGCCGCCGCCGCTCAACATCGTTGAGACGGTTTGCTCATCCAGCGATTTCGGTAAAACCTTCCAGGTGGAGGGCGTCTGGATATTTGTCGTCGGATCGTACGTGATCTGCTTATCCAGCTGCAACCACCGGTAAAAGCCACGGAGGCAACTCAGCTTACGAGCCACAGACCGGTCTGTCCGGTCGTGTTGACGCAGGTGTTTGAGCCAGGCATGAACATTGCTGCGAGTCGCGGTCACCAGCGTTCCGCCGGTCCCTTCCAGGGACTCGCTGAACTGCAGCAGGTCACGCGCATACGCCTCACAACTGAGAGGGCGAAGGCCACGCTCCACCATCAGGTAGATCCGATAGTCACGCAGAACCTCAAGGTCTGAGCCTCTATTGCCAACGACCTCGATGAGGTTACGCATGGCTCCAGTATCGGTGGTAGGGGCCTTGCATGGATGAACCGGAATCTAAGTCAGCATGAGTCACGCTGCCGCCACCCTCAAGATTGCCGTCCTGTCTGACACGCACGGCTTGTTGAGGCCTGAAGTTACTGCTGCCTGCACAGGGGTCGATGCCATTCTCCATGCAGGGGACGTGGGTGGTGCGGCTATCCTTGAGCAGCTTCAACAGCTCGCACCTGTCACCGCCATACGCGGCAACATCGATCGGAGCGGTGCCTGTGCCAGACTACCCGCGACGGAGATGGTGCGGTTTGACGATGTGACGTTCTACCTGGTCCATGACATTGCCGACCTAGACATAAGCCCAAGTGCTGCCGGTGTTGAGGTGGTGGTGAGCGGACACTCTCACAAACCACATATCGAGCGGCGGTCGGGTGTGCTCTACCTCAACCCGGGAAGCGTTGGACCAAGACGCTTCAAACTGCCGATATGCATGGCTTTGGTAACGATCCGAGGCAAAGACATCCAGGTTGAGGAGCTTTACTTTAGCCATACTGGTTGAGAAGAGCTCAATCGCCTCTGCGCAAGCGTGGATTCGCGGCGGCATAGGCTGCGTCTGTCAAAAGGTTAGCAGCGAGGTATGTCAAGCCAATGACAAGCGTGCAGCCCTGTACCAGAGCGTAGTCGCGGTTGGAGATAGCAGAAAGTGTAAGCCGTCCGACACCAGGCCAGGAAAAGATAGTTTCCGTCACAATCGCGCCTGCCAGCAAGGAACCAAACTGCAGACCTACTACGGTCAACACCGGCAGCATCGCGTTGCGCAACGCATGGTGGTACACAGCTGCGTTCTTGGTCAGACCCTTAGCGTGTGCCGTACGTATGTAGTCCTGCCGTAGCTCTTCCAGCATTGACGTCCGCACCATGCGCGTAAGAATGGCAGCCAGAGAAAGTCCCAGGGTCACGGTAGGCAGAATGAGGTGGAGGACCGTCTCTCGGCTCCAAAGCCCTGCGGCTCCCGCGCCAGAGACGGGTAGCCAGCCGAGCCAAATGGACACTGTCACGATAAGCACTGGGCCGAGCGCAAAGTTCGGAAAGGAAAGCCCGACTAGGGAGACCCCACCAAGAAGCCGGTCAGGCCAGCGCCCCTTTGCCAACGCTGACCAGATTCCAGCAGGTAGCGCGATGAACAATGCCAGCAGTAACGAGGACACGGACAGCAGAAGCGTGAACGGATAGTGCTGCAGTATCAAATGAGTGACAGAGTCGTGCAAGCGCAGGGACAATCCAAGGTCTCCGTGCAGAAGGCCAAGCCAATAGCGTGCGTACTGCTCTGGCAACGGAGCGTCCAGACCGTAACTGTGACGCAGCGCACTGAGATCAGCAGCACTGGCCCCCTCTCCTACCATCTGCGCGATGGGATCGCCGGGCACCAGATGAATAAGTAAGAAGACCAGGGTGACGATTAGCCAGAGTACCGGCAGTGTCAGGAAGAGTCGACGCAAACCGACAGGAACTTTTATCACGCGACCACGCCTGGCGTCTGTGGCGGAGTCGTGAGGGCCGTCGCGTTCCCGTCAAGCTCTTGAACCCGTATGCGGCTGATGCGTCGGCGTCTCAACTCCACAGCCGTGAACTGTTTATGGTCGTACATCACTGATTCCCCGGGGTGCGGCAGGTGGCCGAACTGTGCCAGCAGAAATCCTGCCAGTGTTTCCACACCGGCTTCCCGGGGAAACTGCCATCGAAGCTGCGTCGTAAGGTCCCGCAGTGTCACTGTCCCGTCCAGGTCTACGCTCTTGCCATCCGCGATGGACGGCAGAGGACGCGCTGAGGTGTCGAACTCGTCCTCGAGCTCGCCCACGAGCTGCTCCAGCGCATCTTCGGCAGTGACAAGGCCGACAGTGGACCCGTATTCGTCCACTACCATCGCAATCTGCCGGCGACGATTCTGGAACTCCTGCAGCAGTTCAGCAGCTAATTTGGTTTCTGGTACCACCATCACGTCGCGCATCACGTTGCGCAGCGGTACGCTCGTCTGTTTTAGCGCCGCCGGCAGCCGTCCATCGCGCACAAAGTGCATCAATCGCGCCACGTCCTTCGCATACACCACGCCCACAAAGTGGTCGGTTCCGAGCGCAGGATCGTACACTGGCACGCGTGAGTGCTGTTCCTCCACAACTCTTGCCGAGGCAAGCTCTACGGGCATGTCCGACGGCAGCGCAAAGATTTGCCCACGCGGCGTCATGATCTCGCGGATGGTCACATGGTTCAGATCAACAGCATGATGGATCATTCGCTCCTGAAAGGCAGGTAGAAGTCCGCTTTGCCGAGTAGCGGTCGTCAGCAACTTTAACTCTTCGGGTGAATGTACCTCATCTGTCTCGGACCGCGAGGGTAGGCGAAAAAGACGAAGGACCAGCGCAGTGGACCCTCTCAGCAGCCGAACGAGTGGCCGAGTCAGTTCAAGAAAGACGTCCATGGGTGCTGCAACAGCCAGCACGATGCGCTCTGCGCGCTGCAGCGCGACAGACTTCGGCACCTGTTCTCCCAGTAGCACCTCAAGATAGGTGATTACGGTAAAAGCAAAGACGACTGAGATTACATGCACAACGGGATCGGCATACCGGTCGGTGACCAAACCGCTACGATGCAGCAAGACGAGCAGAACTTGAGCCACCGCACTCTCGCCGAGCCAACCCAAAGCCAGTGAACACAAGGTCACGCCGAGTTGGTTGGCTGCAAGGAAGTCATCGATGTTCTGTTTTAACCGAAGCGCTGTGACTGCGCCTGTCCGGTTCTGCCGTACCAACTGCTCGAGTCGAGTCTCGCGCACGGTGATGACCGCAAATTCAGCAGCAACAAAGAACGCGGTTGCAAGAATCAGCACGGCAACAGCCAGCAGCCTGAAGAGTGCCCAATCAAACATACGCAGCAGTCTAACCCAGCAAAAAGCCCGGCCGAAGCCGGGCTCCTCCCCTGAGCAAGAACTTAGACCAGAACCTTGCCAATCTTCTCGTCGATCGTTCCTTTTGGCACGAATCCGACAATCTGCTCTGCCACCTTGCCATCCTTGAACAGCAACAGAGCCGGAATTCCACGAATGCCGTAGCGGCCAGGTGTCACATTGTTGCGGTCTACGTCCATCTTCATGACCCGCAGACGTCCGTTATATTGTGAGGCTACCTCGTCCACAACGGGTGCAAGCGCACGGCACGGCCCACACCAGGCAGCCCAAAAGTCCACCAGCACTGGCTGTTCGCTCTGCAGCACCGCCTGTTCAAACTCCGCATCATTCACTTCACTTACGAACTGACCCGCCATTGCCAATCCCCTTTTCGAGACGTGCCCCAAGTCTGGGTTCACGCACTCCCTACCCTTTGTGTAGATGCACGATGAACAAAAGGGTTTCAACCACCCCATCAACCGCACTGTAGCCATGGTCTCCAGCTTGAAGACACAAAGCGCAGCCTGCGACACTGGCGTATGACTTGTGATCCGTCGCCTCAGCTGTCCCAGCATGACTTTCT
The DNA here is from genome assembly GCA_937871605.1 of uncultured Terriglobus sp. Lineage (GTDB taxonomy): Bacteria > Acidobacteriota > Terriglobia > Terriglobales > Acidobacteriaceae > Terriglobus. Next base: position 7,265 of record CALMRM010000053.1, read on the forward strand.
ACTAACTGTGCTGGACGCAAAGCTCACAACTGCTGTCTTTGACTTCGACGGCACGCTCTGGCCTGGCGACGCAGGGTCCGGCTTTATGAACTGGAGCATCGACACAGGGCTTCTCTCCCCTGTAGCGACAGCACATTTGCGAAGCCGGCATGAGGCCTACCACCGCGGTGAGGTAGGAGAAATTACCATTTGCGGTGAGATGACACAGATCTACCAGGGGCTGACAGAGTCCGCGGTACGTGCCAGTGCAGCCACTTACTTCAGACGGCATGTGCAACCTCGCTTCTTTCCGTCCATGGTGCAAGTGCTACGAAACCTGCAGCAGCAAGGGACTGAGGTTTGGGCTGTTTCCTCCACGAATGCCTGGGTAATTGAAGAAGGCGTGCGAGAGCTCGGGATTCTGTCCGCTCGTGTCTTGGCCGCGGCAGTCGTGGTGCAGAATGGCACCATTACGGACGAACTCATCCACGTGCCCAGTGACGAGGGCAAAGCGGAGGCCCTGCAGCGAGCAGGCCTGGCCCGTCCGGACGCGGTGTTTGGCAACAGCGTGCATGACATTCACATGCTCCAGATAGCGCGCCTGCCGTTTGCCGTCAATCCCTCCCCGGAACTTGCTGCTTACAGTGCTCAACATGGCTGGCCGGTCTACTATCCCGCTATATCTCCGGAGTTATAGGCGCACGCCTGCTATGCAACGCGGTGTGCGAATCTGAACCAGACTGTCCCTTCTGCACGAAAGTCTTGTTGGCTGCAGGCGCAAGTTGCATCTAAAAGGCCGTGAAGGCTGTGGAACAGCGCGTTCGTAGACTAAAGGGCGAAATGCCCCTGCGGGATGACGCGCAGCCGCCGAAACTGCTGCGTCTGGTCGTGGCTGCTCTGATCCTAAGATCGGACCAAGCTGGCGACGAGGTTCTGATCTGTCAGAGGCGCGCAGATCAGCCGATGGCGCTCAAGTGGGAGTTTCCAGGTGGCAAGATCGAGCAGGGCGAAAGTCCGGAAGAGGCGCTTCGACGCGAACTCAATGAAGAACTGGGCATTGAGGCTGTCATTGGCGCACCCGTCGCGCGCGTCCGCCATCATTACCGCAATGGTGGTGCCGTCGATCTTCAATTCTTCCTGGTGCGTCATTTCCAGGGCGAGTTGGATAACCGCATCTTTCAGCAGATGCAGTGGTCCAAGTTTGCCGGTCTGCCTGACTACGACTTTCTGGCAGCCGACCTGGGCTTGATACACGATCTAGCGACAGGCAAGCTCCAGGTGCCTTCTGCGGCTGTGAATTTGCCCAGCTAGCCTGATATAAAGCGGCATGCGTTACTTGGTGCTACTCCTCCTGCTGCTCCACGCGCCGCACGCCTGCGGGGCCGCCACCAAAGCGGAAGAGTTGGCGCTGCAGGCAGCTCAGCATGAACTGGATACCTCTCCGCGGGACGGGAACATTCCGTCATACCACCTCTCGCCCGAGGCGCTGCACAAGGGGCAGCTGCTGCAGCAATCCTGGGTGCGAACGCACTTCCTGGGTGAAGTCTGGCAGATTGCTCAGTTGCTGCTGCTGTTACAACTCGGTTTGATCTCCCGTACACAGGCGGCAGTCACGCGCCGGTTCAAGAGCCGCTGGGTCCAGGGGTACGCCTTTCTCTTGTTGTTTCTACTGGCAACCACTCTGCTGACCCTTCCGCTCGACGTCTACGCGCAGTGGATGCAGCGCTCGTATGGGTTGTCGGTGCAGAGCTGGGCAAGCTGGGCAGGGGACCTGCTGAAAGGATTTACTCTTACCTGGGCCTTCGGCGGCCTAATCGTGATGCTGCTGTTCCTATGCATCCTTAAACTGCCGCGCACTTGGTGGTTTGCCTTCTGGCTGGCGGCGGTTCCCATCACCGTAGCTGGCATCTTTGTGACGCCCTATGTCATTGATCCGCTTTTCAACACCTTTGAACCACTCGCACGCTCTCAGCCAAAACTCGTTCAACGATTGGAGCAGGTGGCGCAGCGCGGCCACATGAACATTCCTCCGGAACGCATGTTTCTGATGAGGGCATCCGATAAAGTCACGACGCTTAACGCATACGTCACCGGCTTCGGAGCCTCGAAACGCGTGGTGGTTTGGGATACATCGCTCGCCAGGGGAACATCGGACGAGGTTCTTTTCATCTTCGGTCATGAGTCCGGGCACTATGTCCTGCACCACATCGTGCGGGGCATCCTCATTTCCATGCTCGGTCTCTTCGTCCTGCTCTGCTTCAGTGCCCGGCTGCTGGCTTGGGCAGTAGGCCGTTTCGGCTCGAGTTGGGGGATCAGGTCGCAGAACGACTGGGGCGCGCTTGCCGTCCTCCTGTTGGCGTTCTCCTGCATTTCTCCCCTGGTGGAACCGGTTTCCTCAAGCATGACGCGCATACAGGAACACGCTGCAGACGTGTATGGCCAGGAAGCCATTCACGGGATTGTGGCCGACCCCGCCACAACTGCACGCGACGCTTTCCAGGTGCTGGGAGAAACAAGCTTTGATGTGCCAAATCCGTCACAAGTCCTGGAGTTCTGGACCTACTCACACCCGTCCATTGGCCGGCGTGCGGCGTTTGCCGTGCACTACCAGCCTTGGGCGGAGGGTATGCAGCCAAAGTACTTGAAATAACAGTCTTGTAATTACTGGATAAAGGAGCGTATGGATTGCCAGACCAGTACCACCGAAAGCACAGTAACAATGGCTGCAGTGGTCACCGCAACACCGTTGAACCACCATCCATTGCGATGAGCGCCCATCAGCTCCCGGCTATTGACCAGGCGGAGCATGTAGTACATCACTACCGGCAGCAGCAGACCATTTAACACCTGCGAAAGGACGGCCATACTTACGAGCGGAAACCCTGGCAGAAGAACAACCCCGGCACCGGCGGCGATCAAGCCCGTGTAGAGCCAGTAAAAGACTGGTGCCTGTTTCCATGATCGGTCAAGCCCGCTCTCAAAGCCCAAGCCCTCACACACCGTGTATGCCGTGGAAAGTGGCAGGATCGATGCCGCAAACAATGACGCATTGAAGAGCCCGGCAGCAAACAGGAGGAACGCGTAGTCGCCGGCAATAGGTCGCATCGCTTCCGCCGCATCGGCCGGCACGTTGATGTTTCGCACGCCATGCACCCAGAGTGTGGCAGCACACACCACCACGATGAACCATGCCACAATGTCCGTAAAGATGGAGCCGATTGTCACGTCTAGACGGGTGGCACTGTACTGGCGAACCGTTACACCCTTCTCCACAATGGAGCTTTGCAAGTAAAACTGCATCCAAGGCGTGATGGTGGTGCCAATGACACCAACAGTCATGTAGAGGTAATTACGATCGCTCCATGCGGCTCGTTGCGGCAGTTTGACCGTTTGCACCAGCGCCTCATGCCAATCCGGCCGGCCCAGCACGCCTGCCACGATGTAAGCGAGGTACACCACAGATGCGAAGAGAAAGATCTTCTCGACGATTTTGTAATCACCCTTGACGACTAGCGCCCACACCAGCACCGCGCACACGGGCACGGCCAGGTATTTGCTGATGTGAAATAGCTGCATGGACCCTGCGATGCCCGTGAATTCCGCGATAACATTGCCGAAGTTGACCACCACAAGCAGCAACATCATGACTACTGTCATGCGAAGGCCGAACTCCTCGCGGATCAAATCCGAAAGGCCCTTCCCGGTGACCGCACCCATGCGTGCGCACATCTCCTGTACCACGATCAAAGCGAGCGTGATGGGAACCATGGTCCACAGCAAGGAGTAGCCGTATTGCGCGCCCGCCTGTGAGTAGGTGAGGATCCCACCCGCATCATTGTCGACATTGGCGGTGATAAAGCCTGGGCCCAGCGCTGCGACAAAGAACAGCACACGTCCGCGCCAGCTACGCAGCCACGTCATGTGCGCTGAACTCGTTGAGTCAGCATCGGTCCGATATGGTCCACGATGTGGCGCACTTGTGTGTCGTTGTCATACCCGCTGGCCCATGCCCGTTGCTGCCCTGCAAGCGCGATCCGGTTGCGGGCTGCCTCGTCCGGCAGATATAGCCGTATCTTGGCCGCAAGTTCCTCGTAGCCGGAGAAGAAGACTGCCTCCTCATCTTCGCGAAAGCGGTCCAGGTGACCCTTTGACCTCTCGACCAGTAAGAAACCTCCACATGCGGCGATCTCGAAGCTCTTGTGCGCAAATTCATCCTGGTTGCTGTGCGTAAGGAAGCTCAGATTGATGCGTGAGCGCCAAATCGCCTCACGATAGCGGCTGCCCGTCAGCTCGCCCTCCCTGTAAACATCACGCAGAGCCTGAGCACTCAAGGCCTGTGCCCAATGACGTTCTCCACCAGAAGTGACCACAGGTAAGCCTTCCGCAAATAGCCGTGCCAGTGTCATCGCACGCTGGTCATAGGGCGTACCGATGAACGACACACCTCGATCCCGCTGAGCGTCGGTGTACGGCGGAACTGCAGGAAAGTGGACCGTTGGCTCAAACGCTGTCTGTACCTTGATAACGTCCCGGGCACCAGCGGCCCGGTAATCCTGCAGATTGCGGTCACGCTGCGTGCAGTGCAGGTCGTAGTGAGGGATTGCCTTTTTGTACAAGCGCCATCCAGGATCGCGTCGCGGTCCAAAGAAGTTATCGATCATGTATGACACAGTGATCACGCCCATGCCCCGCAGCTCCTGCAAGGTTGCGGCCTGCATCCACAGCACCTTGTCGGCCCACAGAACGTCTGGCTGCTCTTGCCGGGCGAGTCGCAACAGGTCGGAGTTCAGGCGCCGGACCTCTGGCCCGGCAGCAAGTCGGAACTCCAGCTTACGCAGCAATGCCTGGCGCTGCCCGTACTCCAGCATGTTTACCGTCGTGACCTCGTGGCCTTCACGACGCAGCGCCAACACGCGATACCATGCAGAGTCGTACTCGGCCAAATTGGAGACGTACAAAATTTTCATGTCAGCGCTCCGCTCGCAGTAGCGCGATCACCTGCTCAGCGTAGATAACCCCAGCAAGCGTCCCGTCGGCATTGAGCACCGCGAGCGATCGCAGATTGTATTTATCAAACAGCTCAGCCACCTGCCGGCTGCTGGCATCAAGGGTGCACGAAGGAGCGCGCTGCTCCTGTAGTGAAAGCAACTGCGCTTCACCAGCAGCAAGAGCGATGCGGGCCAAGCTGACTACCCCGCTCAACCGCTCGTCTCTGCCGAAGAGGAAGACTTCACTCACCGTCTCGACGTCCCCCTCGAAGGCGCGCAGCGCTCCGATCGCATCGGCCACCGTAGCTGTCTCCGGCACTGCAACGTAATCCGTGGTCATGCGGCCTGCCGCCCAGTCGTCTGGAAACTCCAGCAACTCTTCCACGTCGGCACGCTCGTCAGGCTCCATCTCGTGCAAGATTGCTTCAGATCGTTCGGGCGGCAACTCCGAGAGCAGATCGGCCGCGGCGCCCGGATCCATCTCCTCCACAATGTCGGCGGCCTTGCTGGAATCCATGCGTTCAAGCAAGGAACGCTGCAACTTGGGCTCGATTTCCTCAAGCGCCTCTGCTGCTACCTCCTCGTCGAGCGAGGTGAACACTGCGTCACGTTCTACCGGATCAAGGTCCTCAAGTATGTCCGCGATGTCAGCCGGATGCAATGAAGAGAGCCGGTCACCCTCCACTTTCAGCCGTACGCGGCGTGCGGGATCACGATCAATGAGATCGACAAATTCCCATGGGATACCGCGCGGCTGAAACCGGCGAGCCACCGCCTCGACCATGCTCTGTGGCAATCCTTTGAGCAACCGCCTAACGGCTCCTCGCAGCCCAACTTCAACTTCGGCGATGCGCAAGTGGCAAACATTGTCGTGATCGATCTCCCAGACCAGTTCTACGTCGTTCACCCGCACAACCTTGTGGCCGTGCACATCGATAATCTGCTGATCCAGCAGGTCGCGTTCCAGCAGCACCGAGGATGCCGGAATATCAGCCTCTGTGAGCATCGTGCCGGGCCGCACTTTGAGCTCGTCGCCCTTGCTAATCTGCAGCCCCTGCATGGGCACAGTCAGCACGGTAGAACCCCGTAAGCGCCCCGTCCGTGACAGCAGCAGGCTACTCACATGCGTGCCGATCTTTTCAGACACCAAGAGAAACTCGGCGATGCGTCCAACAGTGGCACCATCTTCGCTTTGAACACGCGCGCCAACCAGCGACGACAGGCTGACACGGCGCACTGTTTGACTTGTCACGCCATGCCCTCCTCATCCTGCGGCTAAGCGCAGTCTACCGAACGCGTCCCAACTTGTGCCACAGCACCTGCCTGCATGTAGCTCCTGTGCCCGTTGTTTCTTGACAATCTCGCACGGGGCCATGACACTGCCCGTAGGACGGTCTGTCCGCCCCAGCCGCAGGAGCAGCTTGCCAAATCCGCCAACAGCCCGCACCAGCTTGACGCTTGCTTCAACGCTGGCGACCGTAGACCGCGTGGAGCAGGAAGCTGAGGCCTTCGCAACGCACTTCGGCTTTGACGAGGATGAAGTCAGCAACATCGCCATGGCAGTGCGCGAGGCTACCGTGAATGCCGTTGTTCACGGTAACGGATACAGCGGCAGTAAAGAGATCGTTGTTGTATTCGAGGCGACAGAGACGGATTTGCTTTTCCGTGTCGCCGACCAGGGCAGCGGGTTTGATCCCACCGCCATTCCGGACCCCCTGTCACCAGAGAACATCCTCCGTGGTTCAGGACGGGGTGTGTTTCTGATGCGAGCATTTATGGACGGCGTAGATTTTCGGCAGCTGTCACCTGGAACGGAACTTACACTTACGAAACACCGTATCGCCGCAGGGGCGGACGCCTGACACTATTCAACGACGCCGACCTTTCGGCAGGAGACCACGATGAGCATCAAGGTAAGCACGCGCCAGGTAGATGGCGTTACCATTCTCGATCTGAGCGGCCGCATCACCCTAGGTGAAGGCAGTGTCACACTGCGCGACGCCATTCGCGAGCTCTTGGCGAAGGGTGACAAAAACATCCTGCTCAACCTGGGCGATGTGAGCTATATCGATAGCTCAGGTATCGGTGAGCTCGTAAGTGCCTTCACCAGCGTCAAGAATGCAGGCGGTGAGTTGAAGCTGCTGAACCTGACCAAGAAGGTGCACGATCTCCTGCAGATTACCAAGCTGTACACAGTGTTCGACGTCAAAGACGATGAGACCAGCGCTGTGGGCTCTTTCACCCGGTAGCCATGCTTTCGCAGAAAAGCCGTCGCATGTGCGACGGCCTTTTTGTGCTTACGCCCGGACATGTAGCTAGTTGAAGTCCACCTTGGGCGCTTGGCGCGACGTAGGATCGGCACTGTAGTAAGTGTCTTTGCGATGGTAATTGGACAGGCTCGCCCATAGGCTGTTTGGGAACACAGAGATGGTGTTGTTGTAGTCC
>CALMRM010000054.1 GCA_937871605.1 uncultured Terriglobus sp.
AAGATGAGGACCGCTGCCAAGGGCACAAACAAGCGCTAGTTCCTCAGTAAGTGCAGCAAAGTGCTCGCCGAGCGTGGCGAGCCTTTTGCTGTTGATGTCTCTGGCTAGCTGTTTGTCATCCCGCAGCGCAGCGGAGGGATCTGCATATCTGCTAGCTCCACACCAAGGCTTGCGGTGGGAAAGGCTCTGGCGGTTCTCGCTAAGCGCTCATACCTGGGGCATTAGTGACCCACAGTTACAGCGTGTTTGAACGCACACACATGCAGATCCCTTCGCTTCGCTACGGGATGACAAGCTCAAGAGTCTGCAGGATGAGCGGAATGGATTACCGCACCGGCGCAGTGGCCACGCCTACAAATGAGTCGGCACAGCCGTAGTACAGCCACCACTTGCCCCTGAACAGCACCAGGCCTTCCGAGAAGGTGGTTCCTGCGGCGTACTGACCTGTCTGCTCAAAGGGCAGTTCCGGTTTAAAGACCGGCGTCACGGTTCTGGCCGTTACCTGCGCTGGGTCGCTCGGCAGAAAGGTGGCTATCTCCACGGCATAGGTGCCTGGCTTCAACGTTGAATCCCTACCTTCACCGTCCTTGTTCTTTGCGTTGTAGAGCATCACGATGCCGCTCTTCGTCAGCACGGGCGGCGGACCTGCCTCAGGAAAGTCGCTGTCGGGCATGCCCGGTCGTGGGGCAAGAATGACCCGTGGCTTGCCTGGCGCGTCCTCCAGCGGCGTCCAGTGGATCAGGTCCGGCGAGGACGCCAGCCGTATGCCGAGATCGCCCCAGTACATCCAGTACCGTCCGTTGATCTTGGCGGCCACCAACCTATCGCCACGCCGCTCCGTAACGATGGCGGCTGATTTGTACTTGAACTCGTCATAGCGCCCGTTGTATGCACCATAAAACGCTGGTCCGTGCTTGGTCCAGGTGTGCAGGTCGGGCGAGGTGGCAATGCCGACGGAGTACACGCCGCGCGTGCGCGACCACTGCGTGTAGGTCAGCACATAGGTGCCGTCCGGCGCTTCGACAATGCGTGGGTCTTCCACGCCGCCGGGGCTTTCGCGGCTCTCCTGCGCGTCTTTCGCGGGGTAGAGCACTGGCTGCGGCTCGCGTGTGAAGTGGATGCCGTCTGTACTGCTGGCAAGCCCCAGCCGCGAGGTGTGGCCGCCAATCATCGCCGTGCCGGAGTCGTCCTCCGCACGGTACAGCACATACACCCTGCCCGCGCGCACCACGGCTGCGGGATTAAAGGTGTGCAACGCCTCCCAGTGCACGTTGTTTCCGCTCACCGGGTCATGGAACGTAGACGCCTGCACGGGAACCAGCACCGGGCTGGACACCGGACGCGTCCAGGGACCGAACGGCGTCACGGCAGTCTGCGGCACCTGAGCCTGTGACGCGGCCGAGATGACGGCGGCAAGCAGTCCAACGAACCAGCGCATGAGCCATGGTACGGCCTGGAGCCTCGAGTCCACCCAGAAGAGCGTCCGCAACGTGCGCAGCGAAAGGAGTGGCAAGGGTCCAACGCGTACGAGGCAGAATTGTGGCGAACTTTGCGGAATCGGGGCGAACTCTGCGGACCTTCTTTCTCGATACACCCTAAAAGAACCGTCCAAGCGTAAAAATCAGCTTGCGGTGGTCATGGTCGCCCAGCGCCGGGCCGAACGTGATGGCACCCAGCGGCGTCTCCGCAACCAGGCCGAAGAACGCGTCCTGCCGGTTGACAGGGCCAGATTGCGTCTCAATGTGGCCGTACTCGTAGGTGCCGATCACGTAGATGCTTTGGCCGAGGGGCGTGGGCAGGTTGGCAATCCGCCGGAAGTAGGCAGGCCGCACAAGGCCGTAGTCGGTGCCGCGGTATTCCTCAAACGAGGATGCGGACAGCCTGAGCGGGCCGCCCAGTGTGAAGCGAAAAGGGTCCGCGATGTTTCTGCGGAAGTACGTGCCACCCTCTCCGCTAAACGAGAGCGTATTGCCGTGGCCGATGTCGCGGAAGTAGGTACTGCTCGCCTCGATACGCGGCGCATTGCTGCTGCTGACTGCGTTGAACTGGTAGCCCACGGACACTTCGGCTCGCAAGCCATGACGCGGCACCATGGCGCGGTCCTGGTTGTTATAGCGGTACAGTACGCGTGCCAGTTGCGCGTCGCCGTTCAAATCCGGCTGGCCATCCGTGCCGATGATGCTGTGCCACTGCTGGTAGGTTTTTTGCCAGCCTGCGCGCCACTCTGTGTAGTGCGACTGGGCATACCCAAGATCCAAGCCGCCGCCCGCGGTCAGCAGCAGGCGCTCTGCCGCTTTCACTTGATTGCTGTAGATGTAGACGGGAGCGCGGTAAAACTGCAGCCGGGGCGCGACGAACCACCTGCTGCTATCGCTGAACCTGCGGTAGTACTCCGGATCGAACTCCGTCAGGAACCCGAAGCGGAAACGCGCGCTCAGTTCGGAGCCATAGCCGCCGAAATCCTGCTGGGTCACCACGCCGTCCACGGTGGCGCGAGCGGTACCGCCCGTCTGCGTAATGACGTTGCCACCGATCAGCAGAAACGGAGGACCACCGGGCCGGTCACGCACGATCACGTTCAGGTCTGCATCGCCCGGCTGTGCAAGGGCACCCGCAGGCAGCCCTGCGTGGGCCTCTGCCATGCGGGCGCGGCTGGCCGGTGCCACGGTCTCCAGTTTGCTGGCCGCCTTGTCCTCCGGCTTGCCTGCCGGCACGGTGTTGTTGACGGCACCTGCGCTCTGCACACCCGCATCGGAGGGCGCAGAGGCAGTCGGCGCTGCAGCCGCCTCATCCCCTGCGCCACGCTTCTCGTCAGGGTGCAGCAACTCCCTGCCTTCCACCGTCTTGCCGTTATTCGCAGGGCCGGTCACACGGAGGTCCAACGGCTCACCGGGCTGCGAGAGGAAGTAATACGTGTTGAAGCGCCCATCGCCCCGGACCTTGTCCAGCCTGGCATCCACTGTGTTTGCGGTGATCGGCTTGCCGGGCAGACCCATGACCGTATCCCGCACGCCCACCGCCGTGGTGCGCGTAGGAGCGACGACGTTGACACTGGCAAAGTTGCCCAGCGGCATCGGCTCCCTGCCCTGCCGCCGGGCCTGGTACGCCTGCCACTCTGCATCGGACACGCGGTACAGCAGCAACTTTGCGGAAACCTTCTGCGCCGCTTCGTACCCTGCGTCGGCCAGATGCTCGGCGTCGGTGTAGTCTGCCGCGCCCACGTTCGCCGGTGCTACGGGCTCAATGAGCACGTCAGCCAGGCCGCGCGAACGGACCTCATTGCTCCACGAGGCTACAGAAAAGCTGCGCTGCAGCACGCCCAGCACCGACGAGGTGTCGCCCTGGTTTGGCGGCGTAAGCGGCAGCGAAACCGCCAGCACCACGTCGGCATGCAAGTCATGCTTCACCAGATCGGTGGGCAGGTTCTCGGTCAGCGCGCCATCCACGTAGATGTGGCCGCCATCCTCCAGCGGCTGGAAGACTCCCGGGATTGAAAGCGAAGCGCGCACCGCCTCTGCCAGCGGGCCGTGATTGAACACGGCTTCCTGCCCCACAAGAATGTCGGTTGCCACGCAACGGAACGGGAGCGGCAGCCGGTTGAAGTCGAACGCGGCACCGTAGGGCAAAAATTGTGCGTTGAGAAATTCGTTTAGGCCAGTGTCCAGCAGCACACTGTTGCGGAACGACACGCCACGTCTCAGCCCCACGTTGAAGCCGCCCGGCAGAAAGCGGTTGTCCTCGCGACGGCGGAAGTTCTGCTTGCGAAAATCGTCTGCAATGCGAAAGACCTGCGAAAACACTTTGTTCGACGTCAGTTCCGACATCTGCTGCGGTGTGTGACCCGTGGCGTACAGCGCGCCGATCAGCGAGCCCATGCTGGTGCCCGCGATCACGTCCACCGGCACGTGGTTCTCCTCCATCCAGCGCAGCACGCCAATCTCACTGAGCGCCAGCGCTCCGCCACCGCCGAGTGCCAGCCCGATGCGCTTACGCCCGGCGGACGTTTCCGGGGGCTGGGGCGCCACGCCCCTTGTGGGTGCTGACGGCATGCCGGCCTGTGGTTTGCCGCCGGAGGCAGGCTGGCTGTCGCCGACCTGTGGCCGCTGCGCCATGCCGGGCGTCACCTGTGGCACTACCTGTGCAGCCGCCGAACTGGCAAGGGTGGCGGCTAGAACCACGGCAACGGCTTGCGTGCGCAGGGCACGCCATGGGCAAGTCACAACAATCATTCTCTGTTATCAGATGCACTCACATCTGTCTGGCTGCTGCTATGCGCCGAACAGGTCGCCTGCAGCCCATGCAAGTGTTTGTCGGGCGGTGTGCTGCGGCCTGAGACATGCGCCTGCGCTATGCTTTGGTGTGACCCGGCCCCGTCCTGTGCTTGCCCTGCTGGAAGGTTCGTTTGCCCTGCTGGAGCGGGTCAACGTACGCCTCGGCCGCGGCCCCGCACAAACTGCCGCACAACGGCTTGGCATTGCGGGTGAGCGCGCCGCCTACTTCTATCTGCGGCGGCAAGGCTTTACCGTGGTAGCCCGGCGCTGGCGGCACGCTACCCTGCGCGGTGAAGTGGACCTGATTGCATGGGAGGGCGACACACTGGCCTTCGTCGAGGTAAAGACGCGCCGTGCCAACACCGGCGTTGCCGCGGAGTTCCGCATTGACGAGGCGAAGCGTGCTGCACTGCGCCGCATGGCCGAGGCCTATGTGCGGCAACTGCCGTGGCGCGGCCGCAGACCCGGTCACATCGACGTGCGCTTTGACGCAGTGTCGGTGTACCTGGCAGACGTCGGCCCATCAGACATTCGCCTGCAGCGCGGCTATCTGTAAGCGCGGCCGCACGGGCTGACCATTCTGCCCGGTGCGGTGTCTAATGAGGCAGATACGTGCTGCCACGTCACGTGACAAGGAACGAGACCCATGACGCTGCTGAATGCCCCTGCCTACAACGAACGCCGCGAGCGGCTGGTCCGCACCCTGCTGGTGGGCGCGGGCGCTGTGCTTGCCACCCTGCTGTTGCTCACACTGGCCGGGTTCATCAGCGGTCACGGCTGGCTGTTCAGCAACCTGTACACGGAGCACCGGGTGAACGACTTCCTGAACGACATTGAGCAGAACAGGTTTGCCGAGGCCTATGGTCTTTACCAGAACGACGCACACTGGCAGCAGCACCCGGACAAGTACAGCGGCTACCCGCTGCAGCGCTTTACGGAAGACTGGACGAAGTTCAGCCCGGTCGGCCCCATCCACTCCCACCACGTGGACAAGTCCGTGTCCGACGGCTCCGGCCCCTTCGGCACCACGTTGATCGTTGCTTCTACCATCAACGGCGACAAAACCAAGCGGCTATTCCTGGCAGTGCAGCGGTCGGATGGTTCGTTTACCTACCCATCGCCACACGTTTTCGAATACTAAGCCGTACGCGCCTGGCTACTTTCGACCGAGACGCAGCAGCCTGTACAGAGCGGCACGCACCACCAGCAGGAGCCAGCCGAGCAAACCCGGCGCAGGTTGCGCCCGCGGAGCCCTGTACCGGGGCTGTGGCACACCCGTTCGTGCGGCAGACGAACCGCTAGGACGCGAACCTGCGTCAGCCGGTGCAGACTGCACCTCGCTGCTGGCCCCTAGCTCTTGCAGAGTCCTGCCGAAGTCCGTCGTGTCGCCCGCGGCAGGCACCAGCGTTTCTACTAACTCGGCCTCTTTGGTTGCGGGCGGGGGCACAGCCGCCGTTTCAGACGACACCTCCTGCTCCTCGGGCTCTGCCGACGACCGCGGCTCATCCCCGCTGGAGAGCAGCATGTCAGGCTGCAGCGCCGTCGCCACGGTAGCCTCTTCTATTGCCGAACTCAGCTGAACGGGTGAGGGCGTGGGCAGCTGCGGCAATGAGGGCGTGGGCGGCTGGTCGGGTGAAGGCGGCTGCGGTGCGGACACACACAGTGCCTTCACCATCACATCGTACTCAAAGACGGCAGCCTCTGCTGCGCGCAGGACCTCCGTCACGGGCAGGTCGGCTCGTGCCTGCGTGGCATCGGTCAGCGCGAGCCACTGCAGCAGTTGGGCCAGCGCCTCACGATTCACATACCGGACGCCTTCGTGTTTGTTCACGCCGGTTAGCCAGTGCACATCTGCATCGTGCCAGAACTCCGCGCGATGAACGGCGGTCCGATTCAGCGACAGCCGCACGCGCGCAGCGGCACGCCAGGCATCCTCGCCGTTGATGCCCACCTCGGAGAAGATCTCCGCCAACGCAGGACGCAGGAGCAAGGCATCCACCACGTTGCCTTCCTCCTGCAGCGCACTGAGCACCACCACGGCCAGTACCGGCGACCACAGCGCCTCCGTATGCGTGTGTGGCGGCAAGGCCCCTTGTACGTGTGCCTGGGCAATGGCCTGCACGGCAGCCGACGCAAGCTGCGCCGCTCCATCGACATAGGCCTCGCGCGAGCCACTGCTCCGCCCCAGTTCCATGCGGCGGTCATAGACCACAGCCGCGCGCTGTGCCCAGGCCTGCGCTGTGCCGTCGCCTCGCTCCGCGGATTGCAGCAGCCGGGCAGCGTCCCGCGAGACCGCATCGCGCAATGCACCCGTGAGGGGCCGCAGGCGCAGCCGTGTCAGCGCCTCATCCAGGCTGTGCACCCCCGCGCCATGCAGCGCATCGCACAACTCACCCCAGGGCTGCTCTGCGCTTGAGTGCAGCTCGCGCCAGTGCAGCAGCACGGTGTACTGGTAGCCACGCAGGTCCACCGTCAAGCCATGGTGCAGGATGCCCTCTGCGCGACGCAGATACTCCAGACCGGTGACCGTGTCACGATACGCCAGGAAGTCGTTGCCGCCCTGTGGCAGTGCCAGCGCGTCACTCAGCGACCGCTGCCGCAGTTCGCCAGAGCCCTTGTCAACCGACGCAGCGGACACGTGCACCGTGCCGCGCGTGCTGGGGTACGCGTTGTTGTACAGCACCAGAGCGCGCTGACTGCCCAGCCGGTTGGTGTAGGCGAACACGTTCTCGTCCACCTGGCCGTGCTCGTTCCAGAAATCGAAGAAGACAAAATTCCCGCTCTCCGCAAACAGCGCGCGGTTGGCCAGCAGCGGCGCGATCTCCCGCTGGTGACGCCGGAGGAGGTCCTCGTTGGGCCACTCCTCGGTCTTGGCGGACTTGTAGTCCATGCCGTACTTTTCGGTGTAGCCCTCCAGCTGCCCATGCGCGAACATAGGCAGGCCGGGAATGGTGGCCATCATGGTGGCAACGCCGAAGTACTTGTCACCGTTGCCGAACTGGTCGATGGCCGTGCGCTCGTCCGGGTTCGACATAAAGTTGACGTAACGCTTCAAAATGTCTGGGTCGAACTCGATGGTCTTCTTCAGGTAGCTGCGGTACTTCGCGTTCTCCTCGTCCCGCAGCATGACCATAAAAGCCGAGTTGTACACGCGGTGCATGCCCAGCGTGCGGACAAAGTATCCCTCCAGCAGCCAGAACGCCTCCGCCAGCAGCAGCGTCCCGGGCACCTCCACC
>CALMRM010000055.1 GCA_937871605.1 uncultured Terriglobus sp.
TCCCGTAACGCCGCGCGCCGTGGTGCTGAGCGCCTTCCAGTAGCCGCGGTCTTGCGCCCCCGCAGCAGCAGTGGTGAGCAGCAATACACAGGAGGCAGCAAGGGTGGTGAGCTTCATCGCTCCAGTTTACCGGTGCGTCTCCATCTACAATCATCCCCAGCCGCCTACATCTGGCACGCCGATCAGGAGCACCCGGCTGAGACCAAGATTCGCCTGATCAACAGGCGAATCACCTCAGGGGGAATCAGCCCCTGAGGTGGATGTGTAGGAGGTTGTTATGCGGAAGAGGACTCCAGCATCACGCTGGACCCTTGTGCTGCCGTTACTGACGGCAGTTGTGCGGCTCCTGGAAGTGCTGTTGAGGCACCTCTGGAAGTAGCCCTGTAACCCGCGTGGGCTGGTGCCATCCGGCCCGCGCGACCTAAAAGGCGCACACCCACAGTCTGATGCATACCGGGCGTGCCGTCAACCGTTGGCTCGGGACCGCCACACCGGGTTTTCAGAAGGGCATAGCTTCAGCTGTGCCACATTGGAACGGGAGTTCTCATTGAGCTTCAGTCCGAGGTGAGCTGTGAAAGCGGACCTCGGCGGCTAAAGCCGTAGTAGCGGATCGGTATTCGGCATGGCTGAAGCCATGCCCTTCCGAATGCCTGACCCCACCTGAAGTGGCCCGCCAGTGCGCTCCTGCTGGGCACCTACGATCCGATAATCCCATGCGTCATGGCAGCGCAAACGCGATGTACTTCGCACCCTGCGGCGCCTTCGGATTGCGCGCGTTGCTGACCGCGATGACCACGTACTGTTTGCCATCGACCATGTAGGTGGCAGGTGTGGCGTTGCCTGCGAACTCCATGGTGTACTGCCACAGCAGCTTGCCGGTGCTCTTGTCGAAGGCGCGCAGTTTGCGGTCGTAGTTGGTTGCGCCGATGAACAGGAGGCCGCCTGCTGTGACCACGGGTCCGCCGTAGTTTTCACTGCCTGTGTCTTTCATGCCCTTGGCGACAAGTTCCGGGTACTCGCCGAGCGGGATCTTCCAGCGGTACTGGCCGGTGTTCAGGTCGATGGCGTTGAGCGTGCCCCACGGCGGCTGGACTGCGGGGTAGCCGTCCGGGTCAAGAAAACGGCGGTAGCCGGTAAACCGGTATCTCTGCGGCGTTTCCCCGTTTGCGGAGGCGAGTTCCTGCTTGTCGCTGTGCCCTGGCGCGGGTGTCGGTTCACTGCCGGTACGGGCATACGTTAGCAAGGCATGCAGCATGTCGCCGGTGAGGTTTGGGAAGCCGGGCATGCGGCCGCGCCCGTTGTGCACGACGTCTGCCATTTGCGCTTCCGAGAGGTGGTCGGTTGCGGCAATCCGGGCCGGGAATGCTGGTGGCTGGCCCTTGCGGGCGGCACCGTGGCAGCTGGCACAGGTGTTGCGGTAGGCGGGCGCGCCCGCGCCCATGCCGGCCTTTACTTCTTCCAGTCCACCGGTCCAGGCAATGTCGTTGCTGTTGATGTAGAGCGTAGCTGTAGCGGGGTCGACCGCGTCGCCGCCCCACTCCGCGCCGCCGTCGAAGCCAGGCATGATGAGGGTCTGTTTGCCCACGCTGAGCGGGATGAATTGGCCGCCGCTGGTGAACGTGGCGAACTGCTCCTGCGCCCAGCGGTGCGCCTCGGGCGTGCGCGTGGTCAGCATGTCTGCCGTCAGCCGCTGGCGCGCGTAGGGTGTGGGCGTTGTGGTCATGGGCTGGGTTGGATTGGTCCACTCGCCGGGTACGGTGCTGGCGGGAAACGGCTTCTCGTCGATGGGGAAGAGCGGCTGCCCGGTGACGCGGTCGAAGACGAACACCTGCCCGTGCTTGGTGGTCTGCGCCACGGCATCGACCGGCTTGCCATTGTGGCGCACCGTCAGCAGGACGGGCGGCGCGGGAAAGTCGCGGTCCCAAATGTCATGGTGTACGGCCTGAAAGTGCCACAGGAGCTTGCCGGTGGCTGCGTCCAGCGCCAGCAGGCTGTTGGCATACAGGTTCTTGCCCGCGCGGTCCGCGCCGTAGAAGTCGGTGACGGCAGAGCCGGTAGGCACGTAAAGAATGCCCCGCCGCTCATCCAAAGCGCTGCCTGCCCAGTTGTTGGCACCGCCGGTGTACTTCCATGCGCCCTCCGGCCAGGTCTCGTAGCCGGGTTCGCCCGGATGCGGGATGGTGTGGAAGCTCCACCGCAGCTTGCCGGTGTGTACGTCATAGGCACGAATGTCGCCGTGAACCGCAGGCTCGGCCTCGGCGGTGCGCAGCCCAAGGACGATCAGGTCCTTGTAGACCGTTCCAGGCGTGGTCAGCGCGACGATGCCGGAGGGCGACTCGTCGCCAAGGTCCTTGCGCAGGTCGATGCTGCCGTGGTCGCCGAAGCCCTCGATGGGCTTCCCCGTGCTTGGGTCCAGCGCCCACAACGCGTAGAGCGTGTTCGCAAAGAGCACCCGGTGCGTGCCGTCCGTCCAGTACGCAAAGCCGCGATCGGGCTGGCCGGAGTGGATGCCGCTGTCGAAGTGCCAGAGCTCCTTGCCGGTGGCTGCGTCGAGCGCGACGACCTTCTGGCTTGGCGTGTAGGCGAACAGCGTGCGCCCGACGATGAGCGGGTGTGTCTCCAGCCCGGCGGTCTCGCCGGTGTCCCAGGTCCATGCCGGGCGCAGCTGCGCGACGCTGGTGCGGTTGATCTGCGTGAGCGGCGAGTAGCGCTGCCCGGCCTTGCCGCCGCCGTAAACCGGCCAGTCCACAGTACGCCCGGCAGATGGTTGCGCGGCCCGCAGGGCGTAGTGCAAAGGCAGAACGGCAGCCACTGTCAGGGCCGCCGTCAGTAGCTGTTTCCGTCTTGGAATCCGAAGACCACGGAGCATGTCCGCAGTCTACTCGGTGCGCAACTCGGCATTCACATCCACCCTGGATTTGTCATCTCGACAGGAGCGGAGTGGAGTGGAGAGACCTGCTGTTCTGCCGCGTCGAGAAGCAGGTCCCTCCACTGCGCAGGGCGATGGAGCCGCCCTGCTCCGGTCGGGATGACAAGGGATGAGGCGAGCAATGAAGCGCCTTGTCTGATTGGGAATGACAAGAGTGAGTGCGAAAAGGGCGTTACGATGCCACCTGCAGTTCCGGCCCCCACCCCATCTCGATGGCGAACGGTTTCCAGAGATGCACGGGCAGCGCACCGCCGCTGGCCTGGTCGTGGCCACCGCCAAAGGTGCCGTCTGCGCCTGCGGGTGTGTGAGCGCGGATGAACTTGAGCAGGTTGACGTTCTTGGGTGAGCGCCCGGCAAAGTGCACAAAGCCGGGCCGAAAGCCGACGTTGACGCCGAAGATGACGGCCTTGGGGAACCTGGGCCGCCAGATTTGCGCGACCAGCGGGTGCACCTGACAGGGCGTGTCGATGCGCACAGCAATCATGTCCGCGCCCAGCTCGTCGCGCCACTTGGTGGAGAAGCGCGGGGGTGCCTTGCGCGCGACGGCCAGTGCCTCGCTCACCTCGGCCTTGGCGGTGCGCAGCGCGTCCAGCTCGGGCGAAGGCGTGTTGAGCGCAAGCTTGGGCGTGGGTGCGTCGATGAGCAGTTTGAGTGCGGGTGAGGCGTCGCCGTGGGCGGTGCGGCGCGGCGCGTTCAGCAGGGCAGTCAGGTCTTTCAGGGCGGTGCCGCTGAAGCGCTTTTTGGACTCGGCGAGGTCCGGGAACGGAGCCTTGTCGCCCAGGTCCGACAGCAGCGAGATGCCCGCCAGCCACTGCAGTTCTTCTGCCAGCGCGGGTGCAATGGCCTGCGCGCACCACAGCGCCAGCAGGCCGGTGGTGGCTGTGGGTTCGGTGCCGTAGGCGGTTAGCAGCACAGCACCGGGCGGCGTGCCAAAGGGCGCGTGATGGTCCACCAGCAGCGTGGGCACGCCCGGCAGCAGGGTGTCAGGCCGCGCACCCAGGTCGGCGATGATGAGCGCTTCCGGTGCGCGCTGCCGCAGGCGCTCGTGTACCTCCGGCATCCATGCGTTCTCAAATTTACCGCGCGTCTCCACCGTAACGCTGCCATAGCCTGCGGCCTTCAACGCACGGTACAGCAGGGCACCGGCGGGCAATCCGTCCGCGTCGGCGTCCGTCAGGATGTGAATGTCGGTTGCGGTGCCCTTTGGCAGGGTAGAGAGGAACTCGGTGAACATGGCCTGGGCCTGCTGCTGATCCATAGGGAGGTTGGATGCGACTGCACTTCGCAGTTGGAAGCGGCCTGTTGATCCCGCGCAGGACGCCGGCTGGCGCTTCATCTAGGTCCGGGTACAGGTGAGTCTGATATCGTGGACGCGATTCTTCAGGAGAGGTGTAGATGGCGCGGGTGACTGGCATTGGTGGAGTGTTTCTGCGGGCGCGCGATCCAAGGGCGCTGACGGCCTGGTATGTGGAGCACCTGGGCTTCCACCCGGGTGAGCATGGTGTCATTGCTTTCCAGTGGAAGGACGAGGCGGCCACCGGGATGACCACGTGGAGTGCCTTTCCGCACAGCACAGACTACTTTGGCGGCGACAACACGCAGGCTGTGATGGTGAACTACCGTGTGGACGACCTGGATGCGCTGTTGCACACGTTGACGGAGGCGGACGCAAGCATAAAGCCGAAGCGGGAAGACTACAGTTACGGCAAGTTCGCGTGGATCACCGATCCCGAGGGCAATCGGCTGGAACTGTGGCAGCCTCTGGCGCACTAAGTACGCGGACACCGTCGCATTCGGGGTATACAAGAGGCTATGGTCACCAAGGTCGTTTTTTCGCTGCTGGTGGCAGCCGTCGCTGCCGCCCAGGCACCACCCCCGTCGCAAACGCTGGATGGTGCGTCGTTGAACGCCAAAGCTGCTGCCCTGCTGCAGCAGGCGCGCTCCACGCCCGCGGGCATTGCGTCAGAGGTGCTGCTAAAGCGCCCGGAGAGCAACATCCAGATGGCGGTTCGGGTCAAGAGCGGACAGGGTGAGTGGCACCGGGACGACGCGGACATTCTCATTGGCGTGGAGGGCTCGGCGCAGATCATCACGGGTGGCGAGATCGTGAACGGCAAGGAGACGGCGCCCGGTGAAATCCGGGGCGACGGTGTGCGCGGCGGCACCACGCAGCCGTTTCGCGCGGGCGACTTCATCCGTATCGAGCCAAAGGTGGCACACCAGGTGCTGCTGGCACCGGGCTCGACCTTTCGCTACATGGCGGTGAAGGTACACATCACACCGCAGTAGCTGCCGTTAGCGCCGCGTTTTCCACGCCGGTGCTGCCGTACCATGTCAGGATGCCATCGTTAGCAGGTGCGGAGCGCGCGACACCTGGCGTGCTGGAAGTCATCACCGGTCCCATGTTCTCGGGCAAGAGCGAGGAACTCATCCGGCGGCTGAAGCGGGCGCGCATCGCACGGCAGCGTGTGGCCTGCTTCAAGCCGGACATTGACCTGCGCTACCATCGCACCGCCATTGCGTCGCACTCAGAGCAAACGCTTGACGCAGTAGTGGTGTCACCTACCGCGGAGCGGTTGCGCGCGTTGCTGTTCGTGGACAGCCTGGTCGACACGATTGAGGTGATTGGCGTCGATGAAGTGCAGTGGTTCGACGAGGGCATTGTGCGGCTTTGCCTGGACCTGGTGGGCCTGGGCAAGCGCGTCATCCTGGCAGGGCTGGACACGACCTTTGCCAATGAGC
>CALMRM010000056.1:0-5611 GCA_937871605.1 uncultured Terriglobus sp.
GCAACCAGTCCTTGTGGGCACTACCTCGATCGAGAAGAGCGAGCTGCTCAGTGAAATACTAAAACGCAAAGGCGTGCGACATACCGTCTTAAACGCCAAGTTCCACGAGCGTGAAGCTGAAATCGTGGCACAGGCCGGCCGGAGCGCAATGGTCACGATCGCAACCAACATGGCGGGACGCGGAACAGACATTCTGCTGGGTGGCAATGCGGACTTTCTTGCGAGGCAGGAGCTTGCCAAGACTGGCACGGCCCGTGCCCTGAGCGCAGTGGAGGGTGAGATCGCACCGGTCGCAAGCCCGGGCATGTTCCGCTTCTATTACCAGAACCAGGAATTTGAGTGCACCGAAGCGCAGTGGAACACCAGTCTGCAACATTTTGATGGCCAAGCTAAGCAGGACCACGATGCGGTAATCGAGGCAGGCGGCTTGTTTATCATCGGCACCGAGCGGCATGAGAGCCGCCGCGTGGACAATCAGTTGCGTGGTCGCGCCGGCCGCCAAGGCGACCCCGGCGGAGCTCGCTTCTACCTATCGCTGGAAGATGACCTGATGCGCATCTTTGCACGCGAGTGGGTCGGTACGCTGCTTCAGCGGCTTGGCATGGAAGAAGGCGTTCCGATTGAAAGTGGCATGATCACCAATCGCATTGCCGCAGCTCAGAAAGCAGTGGAGACACAAAACTTCGAGAGCCGTAAGCATGTTCTCGAGTATGACGACGTCATGAACAAGCAACGTGAAGCGGTCTATGGGCTGCGACACAATCTACTGGAAGGCCTTGATCAGAAGGAGCTGATCCTGGAGGACTACACCACAGCAGGACTTTCGAACATTCTTGACACGACAGCTCCTGTAAATGTGCACGCCGATCAGTGGAATGTCACGGACATGAAGCAGAAGTTAGTGGATCTGTTCGGAAGCGAATTCGCTGACGTAGATGCCTCCCAGCTGAATCGCCATGAGCTCGGAGATGCGCTGTTTGAACGATTGACACAGCGGTTCAACATCAAGGAGCAGATCCTTGGACCGGACACCCTGCGGTACCACGAACGTGTCGTCATGCTGACCGTGCTCGATGGGCTGTGGAAAGACCACCTTCTAGCAATGGACCACCTGAAGGAGGGCATTGGCTTGCGCGGCTATGCGCAGCAGGACCCGTTGGTGGCTTACAAAAAAGAGTCATTCGACATGTTTGAGGCCATGATGCAGCGATTTCAGGAGGACACATTGCGGAACATCTTCCGCATGCAAATCCTTGGGCCTGACGGCATGCCTATCGAATCCTTAGACCAGCTTGCTGCGTTGCAGGCCGGGGCCAAGGCACCCGTTGCCCCGCCGCCACCTTCTTTACCAAGCACACCGCCCGCACTGCGGATGAGCGGCGGCGGTACAGAACAGGAAGCTGCTCAGGTGCCCCAGGCGATGCGTGTGCAAGAAACCTCCGCATCCACCACCAAAGGCCCGCAGCGGCAGCAGTATGCACCATCCAAGGCAACGAGTGGTCAAAAGCCAAAGCGCCGGCGTTAAGGGCCACTCAGTTCTTGGCTCAGAACTCATCAAGAAGTAACTTTGTTTTCAAAGCGAGAACGTGCGCTCCTTCGATGTCACGACCGTCCCAAACTTCAAGCGCCTCCTTAAGGAAGAGTCGGGCTTGTTCCACTTGCTGCGGGTGCTGCGACGCTAAAGCGTATGGCAGGTTTTGCAATCGTTGCTGCTGAACACGCAAGAGAGTCTCTGTCTCTTTGCGAAAATCGAGATCAGTAGATTCGCCACCTGTACTCAATTCACCCAGCACAACTGATGGTGTGGCGGGTAATACTGATGCCAGCTGACGAGCGGTTGTGGGACGCGGCCGGAACCGGGGTAGAGGTTGGCGAGGCACCAGGAGGCCCGGCGGAGGCAGGATCTCTGTCTCGAGCAGCGGCAAAGGCTCCGAAGGGTGCGTAGGTGGCGGCACACTGATCATGAGAACGGGAGCACTTGTTACGAGCGCAACACGTGCTTGGTGCCTGCAGCCGGTAAGGGTTAGCAGCGCGAGAGTGCCACCTATGTGTACCCAGTTTTCCCGCGTCATTGATAGCTCGCGATCGGAAGTGCTCCTTTGACCAGCGGCAGGCGAACGGTGAAGATGCTGCCTCTATTTAGAGCTCCGACCGCGCTTTCTGACTCGACCCGTATCGCACCCCCGTGCATCTGTACTATGCGGTAGGTCATCGAAAGGCCGATGCCGCTGCCCGTGGCCTTGGTCGTGAAATAGAGGTCAAAGATACGATCAATCGTATCTGGAGGGATGCCGGGACCTGAATCGCGCATTATGACCTCGGCAGCTTGGCGATCGCGACGCACTTCTATGTTCAGGGTACCGCCGTCTGGCATGGCCTGCATTGCGTTCAGCGCGATATTCAAAAAGGCTTGACGGAGTAATTCTCCGTCACAGCGTACGATCGGGTCCGTATTTGAAGTCTTCAGATAAAGCTCGATGCGGCGCTCTTCAGCTTCTTCTGCAATCAACGCAACGACTGCTTGCACCACAGCTAGCAGTGATTGCTCCTGCAACGACGGTTCAATAGGTCGTGAAAAGTCTGCCAGCGTCTGCACAACTCTATCCAAGCGATGCATTTCGCTTGAGAGCACGTCCACATGGCGTTGAGCAGCCTGCGTAGCCGCCGACACCCCGAGCTTGCCTTTCAGGAGTTCCAGGTGCAGAACCATGGCATTGATTGGATTTTTGACTTCGTGGCCCACACCAGTCATCAAGCGACCTATGCTGGCCAGGCGCTGTGACACCTGCAACTCCCGTCCAAACTCTTGTTCAGCAGCATCGTCATGGAGTGTCAGCAGTGAACCCTCGCCATGGCCGGCACCCCGCGCAAGAGAGATCTGCAGAATCCTTCCATGTTCAACTTCTATTGAGCGTTCAAGGGGTGCAGCGGGCCCTTGGATTGCTCGCGCGAGTGTCTGTCCAAGCGTGCTATCTGTTTCGAAAATAGCCGAGATGTGCGTTCCTGGTTCGGGCTTTTCTGCGCGGGGCAGAAAGTTGCAGACGGCGTCGCTCGCTGTAACAAGTAACCAATCGTCGTTGAACAACATGACCCCATCCTTCAACGCGTACAACATACTATTCAGGTTGGTAGCCATTTGTGAGCGTCCCTGCTCAGACTTGCGCATCTGCTCATCTAAGCGGCTGATGGTGGAAGAGACCCGTTTGATGGCATCCACTTTCGGCGTGCTACTTGGGTCTGCAGTCTGCCCCGAAAGGAGCATCAACTGCTTCTCAATCGTTGAGATGGGGCGTAATGCAGCTGCTGAGAGCGTAGCTGCAACCAGTAGCGACGCTACAAGAGCGAAGCAACTTAACAGGGCAGCGGTGTGCAGCCAAGGCGCGTACGCTTCCCGCAGAAAGGTGGAACGTAGCCCCAGATGCGCGACGAGAAAAGGCTGACCGTTGCGGTCCAGGGAGAGGCTCATGTTCAGCACTTCCGCGTCTCCAAAAAGGAGGTGCCACAAGCCTTTCAGCGATGCCTCGTGCGCCTGGCCAAAATTCCGGCGGTTCGGTGTGTTCGACTGAAGCAGTGCCGCATTGCTGGCGATCAACACCCTACCCGACGCATCGCTCAGAAATGCATCCTGTATATCCGGGGAGTACCGTGTCAGCGCGCTTAAGGTGTCCTGCAGAGCACTAGCTGCGTGCAGGGCATGTGTCACGGATTGACGAAGATCTGCCTGATCCGCCGTGGATGGAGGGACCTCTAAGAGGCCATGTTGGAGAGCATCGCGGGTAGACTCCAGAAACTCATGCAGAAGAACGTTGTTTGCTGCTTCTGTTTGGGCAATCCGTTCCCGCAGCACTTCCACCAAGAAGACTGCGGAAAGCACGGCTACAAGGCAAAAAGTAAACAGCATTGAAGCTGCTACCAGTTTGGTGCGGAGCCGCACGTTAGAACGTCACCTTGTCAGCAAGAGCATATTCCTTGAGTTTGTTCTGCAGAGTTTTCGAACTAATACCCAGAATCTCTGCGGCTCGCGTCTTGTTGTGTCGTGTCGTGTGTAAGGTCTTGAGGATCAACTGCTTTTCTGCCTCATTTACTGTCGTTCCAACGGTGAGCTGCACTACATCATCACGTTGTACTGGAACCTCAGGAAGTCTCCCCTCGAAAGTGGAAACCTGAATTGCAGGCGTTTCACCGAAGAGAGCAGGCAGATGCGACACATCGAGACTCCGGCTATCAGCCATGATGACAGCACGCTCGATGGTGTTGCGCAACTCACGGGCGTTACCCGGCCAACTGTACTCTTGAAAACGGGTAAGCAGAGCGCGCGACAAGCCGGGCACGGTTGTGCCGTGCCGTGCGTTCATCTCCTGCACCATGGCAGCTGCCATCTCGGGTATGTCCTCCTTATGCTCGCGGAGGGCTGGCATGTGAATATTGAAGACGTTCAGTCGATAGAAGAGATCACCACGTAACTCTCCGGCTCGAACAGCCTCTTGGGGATCCTTGTTCGTAGCCGCAATCACACGAACATTGACGGGAACTTCATCTCGCGATCCAAGCCGGCGAATCCGGCGTTCTTCCAGAACACGGAGCAGTTTGCTTTGAGTCGCCATCGGCATTTCGCCGATTTCGTCCAGTAGAAGCGTTCCTTCCTCGGCGAGCTCAAAGCAGCCTGCGCGGCGGTCCTGTGCTCCTGTGGAAGCCCCGCGCTCATGGCCAAAGATCTCACTTTCAATTAACGTCTCAGGTATTGCGGCACAGTTTACCGCAACGAACGGCTTATTGCGTCGTCCGCTCAGCGTGTGTAGGGCTCGGGCAGCCAGCTCCTTGCCAGTCCCGCTCTCTCCTGTAATCAGAACGGAAACGTTGTTCGGGGCGATCCGGCGAATGACATAAAAAATTTCCCGCATCCGCTCTGAAGCTCCAATCAGGGAGCCGAGCTGGGTCTGATCCTCTGCGTCGCTGCTTGCAAGCTCCGCGTCAGGCGGGGCATTTGCGCCCTCCTGAATGGTCTGCAGAATGGATTTCAGACGAGCAGGATCCACGGGCTTTTGAAGGTAATCGAAAGCGCCCATGCGCATAGCGGTCACGGCGCTGTCAATCGAGCCCTGTGCCGTAAGCACCACTACCGCCATCCGTTGCGGCAGTTCGCTCAAGCGGTCAAGTAATTGCAAGCCGTCCATGCGCGGCATCGCGAGGTCTGTCACTACAATGTCGGGCGACCACCGAACCGCGAGGTCGAGCCCGCTTGCGCCATCGCTTGCCGTCTCTGTTCTGTACCCCCACGATGCAGCAAGCTCTGCGAGCCCCGCTCTGGCATTCGCTTCATCCTCCACGATGAGCACTTTGGCTTGCGGCACGAATCTACCCCCACACATCAGATGCTGCACTGCTACTGCACTTTGCGTATGCTGGAGCCATGACCGAGACGGCTCCCCCCTATGAAATTACTCCAACCGAGGTATCGCAACTGAAGACAGCAGGCGTCCCGTTCACGCTTCTAGACGTGCGCGAGCCATGGGAGATTGCAACTGCCAGTCTGCCAGGCAGCCTAGACATCCCGATGGGTGACTTGCCGGCGCGCGCCCACGCAGAGTTGCATCCCGATGCTCAGATTGTG
>CALMRM010000056.1:5621-25677 GCA_937871605.1 uncultured Terriglobus sp.
CCCTTTCCGTCACGGAATGGCTCCGGCGTGAAGGCTTTTCCTCAGCCCAGTCGATGGCAGGTGGTATTCATCAGTGGTCTCGTGAAGTAGACCCGACAGTAGCAACGTATTAGCTCTGAATGCAAGCCAAGGGCGATGTTCTAAAGTATAACCCTTCAGGAATGACATAATGCTAGACGCAGCACTCGCATACGCTCGAAAAGATCAGCCAAATGCGTTGGAGGAGTTGAAGGCTTTTCTCCGTATTCCATCCATCTCCACGCTGCCAGCACATGCGGGGGATGTGCGTGCCGCAGCAGAGTTCTTGGCGACTAAACTGCAAAGCATCGGTTTGGAGAGTGTTCGCCTGATTGAGACGGATGGGCACCCGCTGGTATACGCCGAGCATCTGCACGCACCCGGCAAGCCAACATTGCTGCTGTACAGCCACTATGACGTTCAGCCGCCCGACCCACTAAGTGAGTGGCTTTCAGCCCCCTTCGAGCCAGAAGAGAGAAATGGCAACCTCTATGCTCGTGGAGCGGTCGATGACAAAGGGCAGCTCTGGATGCAGGTGAAGGCGCTGGAATCGTTACTCGCGTCAGGTTCGTTGCCGGTCAATGTACGAGTACTCATGGAGGGCGAAGAAGAAGTAGGGGGAGAGGGCATCGCTCGTTACTTGAAGGAGCATGCGGAAGACCTGGCGTGCGATGCCGCCCTGGTGTGCGACACCGAATTGTTTGCGCCAGACCTGCCAACGCTATGCGTCGGTCTGCGTGGCATGATTTACACAGAAATTGAAGTACATGGAGCCCGTACAGACCTGCACAGCGGCATGTACGGAGGTGCAGCCCCTAACCCCTTCGTGGCTTTAGCCCACATCATCGCCCGCCTGAAGGACGAGAATGGCAGAATCTTGATACCTGGCCTACTGGATAACATCGAAGCGCCAAGCTCGGCGGAGTTGGCTACTTGGCGGTCTCTGCCCTTCGATGAAAAGCGCTATCTCGAAACAGAAGTCGGAAGTACAGAGCTTGTCGGCGAGCCGGGCTACTCCGTATTGGAGCGCACCTGGGCACGCCCGACGCTGGATGTACACGGCATGCCCGGCGGCTTTACGGGTGCGGGTGCAAAGACCGTCATTCCGAGTCGTGCCTTGGCAAAGATCTCCTTGCGCCTCGTTGCGGGTATGAATACGAAGGACACCTTTCAACGCCTGCAGGAGTATGTGGCAACCATCGTTCCACCAGGTGTCACGGTGGAAACAAAGCTTATTCATGCAGGCGAGCCGGTGCTGATAGACACTCAAAATTCCTTCATACAAGCAGCAATCGATGCCATGCGGCAGGTGTACGGGCGCGACACGGTGTTTGTGCGCGGTGGTGGCTCGATTCCTGTAGTAGGTGACTTTGCGCGGCACTTGCACGTGCCCGCCGTTCTCATGGGGTTCGGACTTCCAGATGATAATCTGCACGCTCCAAATGAGAAGTTCTGCATCGCCAACTTCTATCGTGGTACTGAGTCGATCATTCGTTTCTTGGTAAATTGTGCCGCGTGAAACAAGGTGAGCTCCGCGGGTATGTGCTCGCAGGTGGGGAAAGTTCGCGTATGCGGGGGCATGGCCTTCCCCTAGACAAAGCGTCTATTGTCTGGAATGGGCAAACCCTGCTCGAGCGGGCAACCACTCTTCTGCTGAGTGTCTGTGAGGCACCTGCCGTTTTGTGCGGTACCAGTGAGCGATGTGCTCGGATCCACCTGCAGAATAGTGGGGTAATCGATCGATTCCAGGGAATGGGTCCGTTGGGCGGACTGGAAGCCGCCTTGGCTGACGCAGCGTCGCACGGTGCCTCTAGGGTGCTTGTTGTACCGGTGGACCTTCCTTGTTTAACACCCGAACTCCTTCTTGCATTTGTCCCCTGTGCCTTAGCACAGCAGAGCAGCGCATGCTGTTTGAGGAGTAGAGCGCGAACGCAGCCGCTGCCGGCTCTGGTGCATGTAGATGCATTGCCGTTTGTGCAGGAAGCACTGCTGGCTGGTCATCGTAAATTGCTTCCCGTGCTTAGTAGTGTTGCACAGCGACTGAGTCCCCAAGTAGGCTTGGCCATGATAGAAGCAGTAGACCTGCCAGGCACCAAAGAGGATGACAGCTGGTTCTGGAACGTGAACACCCCCGAAGAGTTGCAGCTTTTGCAGCAAGGCGAGTCTCTCAAAACAGCGATGCATCAGAGTACACATGGCAAATAGCGACGAACAAGGGAGCAGAGGGCACAACGGGCAGGATGTGCACAGCAATGGAACTGTGGTACAAAGCCAAGACTACAGCTCCGACGGAGACGCCCCTACAAAGGCAGCTGTAGCGTCTCAGCCCTCCAAAGGTCATACCGATGCCGCGGGTAGAGACCAGGACAGCCAGACTCCCACCATGTCCAACGAGGAGCTTGCCGAACACGCAGCCAAGCACGGCTTGACCGAGGCAAACGAGCAACTACTGAACAAACCGCTCGTTGAAGAAGTTTCGGAGGATGTCGCCTCCGAGGTAGGTGAGTTCTTTGAGCAGGCAGCAGAGCAAAACGTTGCCGCAGTTGAGGAGAACGACAAGCCATTCATCTCATTCGAACATGTGTCCAAAGCCTTTGGAGACTTCAAGGTGCTGCAGGATGTTAGTTTCTTTGTCATGCCCGGTGAGACGCTCTGTATTTTGGGACGCTCGGGAGTAGGCAAGTCAGTTTCATTACAGATGCTTATGGGTTTTTTGAAGCCCGACAGCGGTGCCGTCTATGTTGCTACTGAGGACATCTCTCATTTCAGTGAAGAACAGATGCAACCAGTGCGCCGAAAAGTCACAATGGTCTTTCAGAATGGAGCTCTATTTGACTCTGTCACGGTGGGCGAAAATGTCGCATTTCCGCTTCGTGAAAAAGGAGAGCTGGATGAGGAACAAATTCGACAGGTCGTTAAGGGGCTTTTAGAAATGGTAGGGGTAGCAGGCATGGACGATTTACTCCCGTCGGACTTATCCACTGGAATGAAACGTTCCATCGCGATCGCACGTGCCCTGGCAGCTCAGCCAGAGGCTGTACTGTATGACGAACCTACAACCATGGTGGACCCGCTCATGGGTCACTTGCTCGGTGACCTCATCGAGCGCTTAAAGCGCCAGCTTCATTTGACAAGCATCGTGGTAACCCACGACATGCGCTTCGCGCGAAAGCTTGCTGACCGGGTACTCTTTCTCCATGAGGGCAATGCGCGCTTCTTCGGCACATTGGAGGAGTTGGAAAGGAACGACGATCCAGTACTGCGCGACTTTATGGCGATGGATGAGCTGGTTCTGCCGACGTAAAGGTGTAGAGGAACTAAACTTCTGTAAGCGAGTGCAAGCGGATAGACAAAGGGCTCCGACAGGAGCCCTTTGTCTATGATCTGGGTGATACGGTCTAGAATCCATACCGCAGACTGAACTGGAACTGTCGGTCTGCACCGTAAGTGCCGCCCTTGGTAAGGCTCTCACCAAAGGTGCTGGAGGTGGGATTTGTGGTCGGATTGTCGGCGGTGGGGTGGTTGGCAAGATTGAAAGCCTCAGCACGAAACACGAGCGTCTGCGATTCGTGTCCGGGAACAAGCGGAATGGTTTTGTTGAGAGCCGCGCTGTAACTCTGGAAACATGGTCCGAAGATCTGATTACGCGAACCACGTGGCGCAAAGGTCCCCGCCGCAGGCGCCGCCCAAACCGAAGTATTAAACCACTTTGCACTTCCCGTTTGCCCAGCAAAGCCTTTAAAGGTGTTTACCGGGCCGGTGTGGAGGAATAGCTGCGTTCCTGAACCTGGGCCAACACCAGCGTAATCGCTACCCGTAGAAATGTTCAGCGGGCCGCCGGTTTGATCTTGGAGGGTACCTGAAATCTGCCAACGCCCAAGGAGAATGCGGTTTGGTGCAAAATTTGAGTGGTCAAACTGTGCGACG
This sequence comes from uncultured Terriglobus sp., assembly GCA_937871605.1. GTDB lineage: Bacteria > Acidobacteriota > Terriglobia > Terriglobales > Acidobacteriaceae > Terriglobus. Next base: position 9,567 of record CALMRM010000056.1, read on the forward strand.
TTATAAACGACATTAGTAACAAATACATGCCGCCTGTCGAAGTCACTCGGACCGTAGTAATTGTTCTTGTCATACGCATTTGGAAGATTCGTACCAAGGCTCGAACCGAAATCGGTACTCTTTGACCACGTGTATGCGACGCCAAAGAGAAGACCATGTGTCAAGCGACGGCGTAGATTAACCTGAAGCGCGTTGTAGAACGAAGCGCCACCCGTGCTGTCTTGATTTATATTCGAGAACCCTTTGTAAGCACGAAGGGCGTCAGGCTGCGCAACCGTCGGGTTTGCTTGGACAGTGCCTGGTTGTAGCTGATTAACGTTTAGCAGTTCCTCCAGATGGATGCCCCGCCGACCCGCATAAGCGAGCGTAAAAACCCCGACCCCCTGGATCTCTTGCTCGACGGTAGCGTTCCAATTGTAGGCTTCCGGGCTCGGAAAGTTGTAGGCCTGAGAGGAGTAGTTAAAGGGAAAGTTATTTGTACCAACGCCACCAGGCGCATCGACGCTGCCGTTCGTGACCGTTGAAGACGGCTGGAACGGCGCATTGCCACCGGTAAACACACTATCTGAGATGCCAAGACGTTGCACGTAGCGGCCACCCCCCGCTCTAAGCACCAAGCCGGGTTTGGCTTGATAAGTGATGCCAACACGAGGCTGAATATCTGACTTCACGGTCGGTGAATACGTGTTGCTGAAGCCATGAAAGAGGCCATTGTAGCCAGATAAGATAGCTGGATCCACATGCCCTTGTGCGCTAGAGGGGAAACCACTACCTGGTATTACGACACCGTTATACCTGTCTCCACCTGTCACGACGTCGGTCACTGGATTTATAGTTACGGCGTTCGCCGGATTGTAAACAGTCGGGTTGAACACCGACTGGTTACCCCATTTGGTGTAATAAGGAGTATAGATGCTGTACCGAACTCCGGCCTCAATCACCATCTTTGGAGTAGCACGCCACTGGTCTTGAACAAAACCTTCGTAGCTAGTGCTGCGGTACAGGGTGTAGGACCGCTGGCCGATTTCACCATAGGTGTCGAAGAGCCCGGTAGCCACGTTTCCGACAGCCTTAGTCGTGGTGTTCGGGATGCCATTGACCTTCAGGGAGTTGTGAGTATCTGTGAAGCGGAAGAATCCGTTCTGATTATTCGTTGCGCCGGGCGTAGTACTTGAAACGCTAATCTGGTCAAAGTTATTCTCACCCGTGTACTCGAAGTTGAAGCCCGCCTTCAGCGTGTGATTACCTATCACCTTGGTTACATTGTCTGAGGCGCTGTAAACAATACCGCCAGAGTGTGAAGGGTAGGGACCGCCGTCAAGCGTGGTGAAGTTTGAGATGTTGATTGTCGGAATCTTATTTGGAATGGTCTTGGTTGCGGCCGAGTACAGGAAGGGGTAATTAATCCCGTAGTTGGCTCGGTTGTACAGCCCGCTAGAGGTGTCGATTGATATGAAGACGTGATCCGTAGCAGCAGATACTACAAGCTCGTTGATCAGAGTGGGCGAAGCTGTCCAAGTGTAGTGGAGGACACCGATCTGATTTGGACGGTTAAAGATCTGCGGTGTGCGGTTATATCCGCCGTAATGTGGCGAGTAGGAGTAGTACGCGTAATCCAAAGCGGTAAACCGAATGCGGTGTGCCTCTGATGGAATGTAATCAAAGACATAAGTGTCTTTGCGTTGCGTCTGCGTCGCTTTCGAGGCGTCGGCCCAGTTATAGTTTGCGCCTGCGGCATTGGGTGTAGGGAATGCGTTAAGCAGCGCCAAGCCATTTGGGCTCAGATCACCCGGTGCAATGATATTCCCCGCATAGGCTGCACCCGTCTTCGGATTTACGACTGTGCTACCCGTCGGGTAAAAGATGTTCGGTCCTAGCAGTTCGCTAAAGTTACCCTGCCGCATCAGCGCGGTCGGTGCTGTGTTAAAGACAGTATCCTCGTTGTTATAGCGGATGTACTCCTGCCCGAAAAGGAAGAACAGATGGCTCTTGCTCTTGTTGAACCCGCCGAAAGCCACTGGACCGTTCACGTTGTACCCAAACTGGTTAAAGTTGAAGCCTGGCGGTCTGGAGCGGATGCGCAGTGAGTTGGAGGGCAGCTTACGTTGCCATGTGTTGGCATTAAAGAACGTGTTTCGCAGGTACTCATAAGCGGCCCCATGGAAACTGCTGGTACCACTTTTGGGAACAATGCGGACCTGGCCACCATCTGTGCGACCGTATTCCGCCTGGTAGCTGTTTGTGAGGATCTGCACTTGTGACGTTGCATCCACGTCTGCGACGCCAACGCTAGTACCGTTGCCGCGAGTACGCGTTGCGGGGGCACCATCAAGCGTGATCAGACTCTCGGTAGCTCGTGCTCCGCCAATGTTTAGGCCGTTGTCCAAGCCGAAGTTAAAGTTAGCCATCGGTGCATTCCGCACAACGCCCGGCTCAAGCTGTGCAAGGTACAGAGGGTTACGGCCATTGAGCTGAATGCTCTTAACTTGCTCTTGCGTCACCAACTGACCAACTACAGCGCTTTCAGTCTGAACGGTGTTTGCAGATGCTTCAACGGTGACGGTTGATGAAGTATCACCAACCTTCAAGGCCACGTCTACACGCTTACCTATGCTGGCGTCGACATGCACATTGCTGACGTTGTACGACTGAAAGCCCGATGCCTCAACCCGAACCGTATAGTCACCTGGTTGAATATTTGGCAGATTGAAATTGCCGCTTTCATTTGTTGTGACAGAACTCTCAACCTTAGTAGCTTGATTGCGGACAGTCACTTTAGCATTCGGCAAAAAAGCGCCTGATGCGTCGGTCACGGCTCCGGTCAGAGAGGAACTGTCAGATTGTGCATGAGCGTTGATGCTGAACGGAATGGCAAGAGACGTCGCCAGCAGGGACGTGACTGCCAAGGTGTGTTTGCGCATGGCTTCTCCAAAAATCGTGCAAAGTGAGCTTCGGCTACGCTGGGCATAATCGCCGTGTTCGCACTCAACTCTCAGTTACCGCTAACGATGTTGTCAAGCACTTTAGCTGCTTTCACAAAGTCTTAAAGTGAAGACTGGGGAGCAGCAGACTGCGGACACCAGATAGATCATCGCCACGCGTAATCAAGCGTTTCGAGTACTGGTGGATCAACATCACTGAGAAGGAATTTTCGGGGAGGATGGAGGCGCGGGTCGGGATCGAACCGACGCATAAAGGTTTTGCAGACCTCTCCCTTACCACTTGGGTACCGCGCCACTTCCAGGCAAACACTTAGAGAAGCGGGTCTGCCGACTCGTCAGGGGATGAACGAGCGTTATTGGAGCGGGAGACGGGATTTGAACCCGCGACATCTTCCTTGGCAAGGAAGCACTCTACCACTGAGCTACTCCCGCCCAATAGGAGTGAGTATACCGGGATGAGCCTCCACGGTCAACGCTTCAGTCCTCACCCGGCCGCGATGTCAGCGGGATGTATGGGCCGGTTGCCTGCATGTGCCCATGTCGCACAATGTGCGGAGTGAGAAGCAACACGAGACTGCTACTCATGTCGCTCTCGTTTCGATTGGTCGTACTCTGAAAGCCTGGCAACTCACTGAGACCAGGTGCGCCGCTCATGGCTGCGGTCTCATTGCGGCTGGTGTTACTCACCATGAGCACCGTTTCTCCATCATGCACCGTTAGGTTAGAGGAGAACTGCCTGCTATCCAGCACGGGGATACCGTTCAGGGAAGTGCCAGCAAGCGCACTCAGCTTCACTTCCAGCTGCAGGGCAACGTCAGAGGTTCGCTGGACACGGGGTGTCGCGGTCACCGTGAGCCCAATGTCTTCGTACTGCACCTGCGGAATAACAGCGCTGCTACCAAGAGAATTGGTCCCGAGGTACGACGCCAGCAGGCTGGATAGGCTGACGCCATTGACCGTCGCACCCGCCAACGATGTGGCCGTGCTGGAAGCGATGTCGCTGAACAGAGACGTTTGGATGGGATATCGCGTACCGCTACGGAAGATAGCCCGCTGCTGATCGCTTGTCCGAAGCTGCACATCCTCCAGAGTGCGAGCGTCGCTCTGCGTGAGTGCGAGGTTAATGGTCGGTATGTTTCCGGCTGACACGGCCGTAGCGGTGAGCCCGCCACCGAGCAGCAGAAAGCTGTTTTGCAACAGAGAACTACTACCGAGACCTGCAACGAAGATGAGATATGCCGCGATTTCGAGCGTGGTCGCGTTGGCGGGCAGAACGCCGCTGGAAACGAGCTGTGAGATCAGGGCATTGTTTTGTGACACAACCGTTTGTGCCTCTGACGCCACGTTGAACAAATTCAACGACTGCGGCAAGACAACGCCTAAATTCCGGGCGTGGCTCTTGTCGACAGAATAAAGTTTCAGATCGAACACGACCTCGTTTGTTCCCTGCAGCAAGTCCTTGAAAACACGCTCAAAGGCAGCGACGCGGTCTGCCGGTCCACGCACGACTAGCTTGCCTCCGAGCGGAGAGGCCGATACCTGTCGGATGTCTAGTAGCTGCTGAGCAATGCTTACAAAATCCTTTAGTTGGTCTGCTTGGTAGCCTGGCAGGTCGAATGTTTCCTGGACGAGCCTGTCGTAGCGCTGCCGATTCTCTACAGTGTTCGCCGCGAGCAGGAAGGTGTGCTCATCCAACGGCACATACATCGTACCGCCCAGGAGCGTAATGATGCGGAGCGCTTCATCCGCATGCACGTTATCCACATCCAGCCGGATAGATTTTGGGGTCAGGTCTGCATCGAAGGCTGCCCGTAGCCCATAGTCTGAGGCAACTTTTAGAACGAGTGCTTTGCTATCGCCACGTTCGTGGTAGCTATGCATGGAGTTGTCGGGCCGCAAGTCAACACTGGGTGCGGCTTGCTCCTCCTGCGTCACAACATGTGAGGCGGTCGTACCTTGCACATCGTGTTGCAGAACGCGAGGGTTCGTGGCATCAAGGCGACGTGCCTGTTCCACAAGCTGGCTTGCTGCCGCCCGATCTGTTGGCAAAAGCATCGCTGCCTGTTGCAGAAGTTTAGTCACGGCATGCTCCCGAGCGACCAGCATGGCAGAGGCATACTCACTCTTAGCTGGATTCAGTTGAACCGCGTCTTCAAACTGCTGTAGAGCAGGAAGGTAGGCTCCATCCTGTAGCTGTTTTGCGCCCTTCAGAAAGGCTGACTCGGCCGCAAGGCGCCGGTGTGCTGACACTGCAGGTAAGACTGCAGGCGGCAAAGCGTGGGCTTGCTCAGGCCGGATGGTGGCTGTCTGAGCGGAGAGCTGGGCCGTGCTGGCCATTACCATTGCCAAGGCTCCAGCAAGCCTGTGCGTCGATCCTGTTGCCATACACACTTTAGACGGTGCTCACCCTATCTAATGTGAGTTAGCGAGGTGCAGGCGTGGAACGATCGTGCCTTGTTCGCTGCGCGAGGGGCGCTTAAGTCCTGCACGGATTGCTGCAGTGTCGAGTTCTAGCTCCGCCAGCGTGCGGCTTAGCGTGTTGCGGTGCATACCCAGTACTTCAGCACTCTTGCACTGGTTACCGCGGTTGCTGACAAGCACCTGCAACAGGTAGCGTCGCTTGAACTCGCGCACCGCGGCGTCATAGGGCACGCCATCCGCATGCATCTGTGCAACCAGCAAATCCAGTTCCCGCTTCACTCGTGCTTACCTCGTTCTTCAGGCGTGTCCCGTTAACATAACAGCCAGCACAACAGTGCACCTGTGCAAGATCTGTTCACAGGCCGAGGTGGTCGATAAACAGGTGCTGCCTCGTATGCTGTGGCACCACCGAGAATATCCCATGACTGAGTTCAAGCAAATAGGGCAGCAGCAGTGAGGGGCGGTCTCCAGCAAAATGTACAAGATACGGCTCGAGCGGCAGAGTGAGCGCAGCTAGTAGCAGGGTGCCACGTACCAAGCCGAAGACCGCTCCGGCCAAACGGTCGAAGAAGCCGAGTCCGATGGCGCGGCAAATGCCTCGCAGTAGCCGCCCCACGAGCGTCACATCCATGTAAGCAGAGTCGGGGCGGTTCGCGGCCCGTAGACAAGGGCGGCAAAGATGCCGGCGCACATACCTAGCAGAGAGATCAGCGAAGCGATGAAGCCTCTGAGAAAGGCGGAGAACGTCGAAATCGCAAGCCAAGCCGCTATCAACCAGTCCAGCACGGCCCACGATTGAAGTTGGATTCGGAAGGCATGCCAAAGGTCCTGCATGGCTATGCTGGAAGCGCGTCCTTACCGGTGAGCAACGTAAATGCCTGTAGATACTTGTTTTGCGTCTCAGTGATGACTGCCGCTGGCAGGGTTGGTGCAGGTGGCTGTTTATCCCAGCGGATTGCCTCTAGGTAGTCGCGGACATATTGCTTATCGAACGACGGTTGTGGGCCGCCAGGTACGTAACCAGACTGGAGCCAGTACCGGGACGAGTCAGGCGTTAGCACTTCATCCGCCAACACCAGCAGTTCGTCATCATTGCCGACCGGGATAAACCCAAACTCAAACTTGGTATCTGCGAGCAGCAATCCTTTGGCATTTGCGTGCGCTGCTGCCGCAGTGTAGATGGCCAGTCTCAATGTTTTCAGACGCAGTGCAAGGCTGCCGCCAACCATCTCCATCACGCGGTCGAACGAGATGTTCTCGTCATGGCCGGTGTGATTCTTGGCTGCTGGCGTAAAGATGGGCTGTGGCAGTCGATCGCTTTCACGCAGACCGGCCGGTAGCGCTATACCGCAGACAGCGCCAGTCCGCTGATAGTCCTTCCAGCCTGATCCCGAAAGATAGCCCCGTGCCACACATTCCACGGGTAGCATGCGCGCACGCTGAACCACCATGCTGCGTCCCCGCAAGCGGTCGGCATACGGCTGAAAGGCTGGCGGCAGGGAAGCGATATCTGTTGAAATCAGGTGGTTCGGGACAAGGTCTTTTAGAAAGTCAAACCAGAACAGCGAAAGCTGTGTAAGCACCTTGCCTTTGTCCGGTATGGTGCTCCCCAGTACATGATCGAAGGCAGAGATGCGATCGCTGGCCACAAATAGGAGCTTGTCCGGCCCGACCTCGTACAGGTCCCGCACCTTGCCACTTAAGATGGGCATTTGCCCGGCTAGCTGACGATCATCCATGTTCTTAGTGAAGCATCGTTACGGGTCGGGTGCTACCGCTTCACGAGCACTAAGCTGCCCGGTAACGACTTATGCAACAGCCCTGCGCTCGTTACGGTTCAGGTTGACGCTGACGATTTTGGACACTCCAGGCTCTTGCATGGTGACGCCATAAATCAGATCGGCCTCGCTCATGGTGCGCTTGTGGTGGGTAATTACCAGGAACTGGGTGTCGCGGCTCATCTCGTGGCCCAGGCGTGCGAACCGGCCTACGTTCGTTTCGTCCAGTGGCGCGTCGACCTCATCCAGGATGCAGAACGGGCTGGGCTGGTGTTGAAAGATACCCACCAGCAAGGACAAGGCGGTAAGCGCCTTCTCCCCGCCGGAAAGCAGCAGCACGTTCTGCAGCTTCTTTCCGGGTGGCGAGGCGATGAGATCGATGCCGCTCTCCAGTAGGTCTGCCTCATCGGTCAGTCGCATCAACGCCTGACCCCCGCCGAAAAGCTTCGTGAAGGTCTCCGCAAAGTTACGATTGATGTTGGCGAAAGCTTCGTTGAATTGTTGCTTCGTCACATCGTCAATCTCGCGAATGGCACCTTGCGTGTTCGTGATGGAGGCAAGCAGATCATCGCGCTGCGTTTGTAAAAAGTCGTGCCGCTGCGAAGCTTCCTGGAACTCTTCGAGCGCCATCATGTTGACTGGTCCAAGCGCTTCCATCTTGTTTCGCAACACACGCGTGTCATCGTCTGCAGCCTGCAACTCAGTAGGTGTAGCCAGAGCGATGGTCGTATCCGCCTGCAGTTCTGCACCTTGGATGTTCAAGTCTTGAAGTGACTGCGCCTCCAGGTGCTCGATCTCAGCGGAGAGGCGCGCGACCACACTTTGGAGCACACTGCGACGATCGCGCAGCATTTCCGTCTCCGCGCGCGACGTACGCAGTTGACTTTGCTGCTTGTCTGCGTTTCCGCGCACTGCGGCCATCTCTGTAGTCATCGTGGCGATGTCACCGGAGAGTTGCTGGTGTGCAGTAGACAGCTGTGCCACGCGAACGGTGAGGGATGCGTTCTCCTCTTCTAGACGTATACGCTCTCCGGTGCCTGCCGCAAGGTTCGTCTCTAGCGCCTTCAACCGGTGCGCAGCAGTCCCATGCAGACGTTCGTTTTGCGTTAGATTGGCAACCGCATTCCGCTGGCGTTCTTCCAGTCCTGCCAGTGCAGCGGCTGCCGCAGCAGCGGCTGCCTGTGCCTCTTCACGCTGCAGCTGTAGTTCATGAATCGTCTCTATAGTTCCTTGCACGCGGAGGTCCAGTGTTTCCTGTTCTGCCGTCAGTCGTGCTGCGTCCCCTTGCTTCTGCTCGACCGCAAGGAGCTTTGCTGTGACTGCATCGCGATTGCGCTCACGTTGCAGAGACCACTCGCCCAGGCGACGCTCGATGCGTGTGGCCTCCGACTCCATCTGCCGCAGGGCAGCGCCGCTGTTTGCGGCATCCCGTTCCGCTTTGACGCGGTCCTCCCGATGCGCCTCGATGGTCTGCTGTAGTTCACTCAGGCGCTTGGTGGTGGTGGCAACTGCGATGTCGCATGCGGAGAGCTTCGCCTGCGCCTCCTCAAGCTTGACGTCCGTGGCCCGTGCCTCCCGCTTGACTGCAAGTGGGCCACCCATGCGGGTCTTGCCGGCTGTGACTGCGACATCGTGGAAGATCTCCCCGGCATAGGTAAGGAGGTAGAGCTCCGGATGGCGCAGCGCCAGTGCATGTGCCGTGACTGCGTCCGGTACAAGGTAGGTGTTTCGAATCTTCTGCTCCAACTGCGCCGGCATACGCCCCAAGCCTGGTTGTACGCGTACATGGGCCCACAGTGGAGTTGCTCCTGAAATCGGTGAACCGTTACCGGTAGAGTCGGTGACACCAGATGCATCACGACCCGCCGCGTTCCGGACGAGGAAGGTAGCGCGGCCCTCGACCGATTTACTCAGCAACTGCATGCCGTTCTGCGCGCCCTCCCAACCTTCAACGACTATGCTGTTGAGCTCCTCCCGCAGAAACTCATCGATCAGCGAGCCATGATTGTCATCCACTTCCAGGAAGTCTGCCAACGTGCCTAAGGGGGTCATATCAGGGTCACTCTTGGCGCTTAGCAGCTTGCGAACGGTCTCCGTGGAGTAGCTGTGGTCGCGCAATTGTGCCTCTAGCGACTGCTTCCTGCCCTTCAACGTAGCAAGCTCACCACGCAGCCCATCGCCGCTGCGCCGCAGGTCGTGCTCCTCCTTCCGGCCGCTCTCGAGAGTGAGCCGTGAGCTCGCGATTTCCGCACTCAGACGCTCCAGCCGCTCGGTACTGGACTCGAAGCTGAGGGAAACTTGACCGCGCTGCCGTCCCAGGTCTTCGAGTTCACAGCGCGCCTGTTCACTTTCGTGTTTCAGCCGCTCCGCCTCGCGTCGTAAATTAGCCAGCGCCTCTACCGCCTGCGCCTCCTCTCGGTGAAGATGTGAGATGCGATGGGTCAACTGGAGACTTTGCTGACGCCCCTGCGACGCCTCGCGGTCTGCGGCAGCTAGCTTTACCTGTGCACTTTCCGCGTCGCGTTGCCGTGCCTTTGCTTCAAGTCGCGCCTGCTCAGTAGCCGCCAGTGCACTTGCCGAAAATTGCGCCAGAGTTTCGCGCTCCGTGATGAGAATGGCAACCTGCTGCGTCAGCTGCAGGGCCTCTTCCTGTGTTGCGGCAGCACGCGCCGTTACATCCGCGATGCGGTCCGTGTTACTGGCGATCCGTGCACTCGAACGCTCCATTTCTAACCGCGCTTCATTTGCGCGGGTTTGGACGCCGCGCAACTCTTCATCTAACGCATAGCCCCGCGTCACGGTGGCGGAGTGTTCCGCATCGAGGACGGCGAGGTTCGCAGTTTGCACTTCGATAGCGGTGCCGAGCTCGTCCCCTTCCGTTGCTGCTAACCGATGCTCCTGGTTCTTTTGCAAGAGCCGACTGCGTAACACCGTTCGTAACTTGTCTCGCAACTCATCCCGTATTTGCTTGTAGCGGTCTGCCTTTGCCACCTGCCGTCTTAATGAAGTCAGCTGCTTGGTGACCTCGTCGAAGATGTCATCGATTCTTGATAGGTTCTGCCGGGTCGCCTCGAGCCGTAGTTCTGCAAGTCGCTTTTTCGTCTTAAATCGAGTAATTCCCGCCGCCTCTTCGATCAGGGCCCGGCGATCCAGCGGTTTGGAGGAGAGAAGTTGGCCAATCCGCTCCTGCCCAATGATTGCGTAGTTTTCCCCGGACAGACCTGTCCCAAAGAAGATATCTTGGATGTCTCGAAGGCGGCATAGCTTGCCGTTCAACAGGTACTCCGAGTCTCCAGAGCGGAACAGTCGCCGGGTCACGGTTATTTCGCCTGCGCGCACGGGTGCTCGATTGAACTTACGGCGCCGTACCTTCAGAACGACAGGTTCCGCACCAGAGGGCAAAGCCTCGCCCTCAAGAGCCTGTCCGCTGCTGACTGCCTCGACGTCGTCTGCGAGAGGCAATGGACCAGGTTGCGCTTGTGCTGTGGCCTCGGCTGTAGTTTCGGCCCGTTGTATCCTCTCTGCAGCTTCATCCCAATCACGTAGTTCAACTGTCCTATGGTCCGCGCTACTGATGCTGACCGCCTCACCGCTATCGGCCGAATCGTAGACGTCAGGATCGACAAGTGTCAGCGAGACTTCTGCCATGCCAGTCGGCTTGCGGTCGCGTGTTCCCGCGAAGATCACGTCGTCCATCTTGGCTCCGCGCAAAGTCTTAGCGCTTTGCTCGCCCAAAACCCAGGTGATGGCATCCGAGATGTTCGATTTGCCACACCCGTTGGGCCCAACTACAGCGGCGATCCCAGAGCCTGAAAGCTGTACATCCGTACGGTCGCAGAAGGACTTGAAGCCCAGGATCTGAACCCGTTTTAGTCGTAGCATGGCAACTCCGGCGTGAAACTTAATCCGTCACAGCCCCAAATAGACTACGGCGCTCTTTAAGCCGCAGCAAGAATCGCTCCCATACCTTGTGGATAAGGTCGTTCCATCTCCTAGCAATGGGCCAGAAGTGCAGATTGTGCGGCATGGCTGCAATCAGATCCCATCAAGATGGACCTGCTGAACTGCAGCAGGTGCCGCGACAGCAGGGTAAAGTGCAACGCATGCCACCCACGAGCTATGTGCCCGCACGCTACCCGTCAGCCCGCGTTTGGGGAAGCAAGCCACACCTGATAGAGTGCTTGCATCTACAGTGTCTGCGCAGTGATTTCAGGGGCCACCCTCTGGGACCGGAACAAGACAAGATAGGGAGCGTTTGATGAAGAAGGCAATTCTCGCCCCAGTGCTGGCAGCCACGTGTGTTCTGGCGGCGTATGCAGTAGCCCAGGCACCCCAGGCTGCAGCACAACAAGGGCCACAGCTGTCGCAGGAAGAGTACACAGCCTACAACGCTGTGATCACCGCAACCGACCCGGCTGCGAAGGCGACGGCTGCGGAGGCGTTCCTTACGAAATATCCGCAGTCCACCGTGAAGAGTACCGTGTTGGAGCAGTTGCTGGCGGCCTACGCCCAGGCGAATAATGCGCCCAAGGCGCTGGATGCTGCGGACCGCCTCCTACAGGTGGATCCCAACAACATCCGGGCGTTGGCACTTGAAACCAGCCTGCTGAAGACGCAGGGCGACAATGCGCCCGTTACCGATACGGCTGCCAAGCAGGCTGCGTATGACAAAGCTGCGGATGCGGCGTCGCGCGGTCTAAAAGCCACCAAGCCCGCCGCGGTGTCCGACACGGATTGGGCAGCCATCCAGAAGCAGGTGACACCCTACTTCTACAGTGCCATCGGCATAGACGCGCTGACCAAGAAGGACAGTGCAGGTGCCATTGCGGCCTACACGTCTGAATTGAAGGCGGTAGACCCGGCGCAAACAACGCAGCCAGGGCCGTTTCTGCAGGACACCTTCTTTTTGGGTCAGGCATACTACACGGCGACGCCGCCGGATTACCTGAACTGCACCTACTTCACGACACGTACTGCCATGCTGGCACCCGACCAGTTCAAGTCGCAGTTTCAGCCCCTCGCAACCTACTGCTACAAGAAGTTTCATGGTGGCGAAGATGGTTACGATGCGGTGAAGACGACCGCACAAGCTAATCTGTTCCCGCCAGACACTTTTGCAGCCAGTGTAAAACCTGCTCCTACCCCTGCGGATCAGGCCACGACGGTGTATGAGGCTGACAAGAAAGATGACCCAGGCCTAGCAAAAGCGGCGCTTGCAGACCGTGAGTTTGTAATGTCCTACGGTACGCAGGAACAGGGCGACGCAGAGTTCGCAGCGATCAAGGATAAGGAAGTCAAGGTGGAGGGCAAAGTTGTCAGCATCGCCGATACGACCCTTACACTAGCCGTTTCCGACGATGCGAAGCAGGCTAACCCGGCAACTGCCGACTTCAGCATCACGCTGAAGGAAGCTCCCAAGACGCCGCCTACCGTGGGAGCAGAGCTTGCGGTAGTTGCCACCTTCGCCTCCTACACTCAGAAGCCGCTCATGATCACCATGACCGGTGGCGAGATTTCGGAGAAGGCCAAGACACCTGCCAAGACGACAACAACACATCGCTCAACAACCCGGCGATAATGGTCAGTAGGTCAACGAGGGCAGCTACGGCTGCCCTCGTTGCTTGTCAGGCGCTATGCCCTCACCTCGACTACTCACCAAGCGTGATGCGTCGGATGCGGAACGCTTTTCCAGTAGCTGGGTCACACTCAATTACAGCGCCACACATCTTGGGATTGCCCTTGGCCGCCTCGAATTTCGCGGGCTGCCCCGTCAGGAAGCGGTGGATGACCGCGTCTCGCTCCACACCGATGATGGAGTCATACGGGCCACTCATGCCCACATCCGTCTGGTAGGCAGTGCCTTCCGGCAGCACGCGCTCATCCGCAGTGGGTACGTGGGTGTGCGTCCCCAGCACAGCGGTCACGCGCCCATCCAGATACCACCCGAGCGCCGCCTTTTCACTAGACGCCTCCGCGTGGAAGTCCACTAGGATTACCTTGCTGCGCACTGTGCCAAGTAGTTCGTCTGCCTTGCGAAATGGGTCGTCATTCTGCTGCATAAAGACGCGCCCCTGCAGGTTGATGACTGCGTAGCTCTGGCCATCCTGCAGCGTTCCTTCATACAAGCCGAACCCAGGCGTGCTGGGCGCAAAGTTTGCCGGACGAAGAATCCTCCTGGCCCGATCATGCGAATCCGCTGGAACCTTCAGGTACTCCAACAACTCCTTCTTGTCCCAGAAGTGATTGCCAGTGGTGATGACGTCCGCACCCAGGTCGAACAGGTCGTCCGCAATGGCTGGCGTAATGCCAAAGCCGCCCGCAGCATTCTCGCCATTCATGACGCACAGATCGATCGCGTGGGACTCGAGCACATGCCCAATGTGCTCTGCGACGATGCGACGCCCCGCGGAGCCGAAGACGTCGCCGACGAAGAGGATGTTCACAGCTGCTCCAGCTCTGTTGCAGGTGCGTCTTCCAACTTCTCCAGCGCGGGCTTCTTGGCCGGTCGCAGGAGAGGGAAGAGGATGACGTCGCGAATGGAGCGCGAGCCGGTCAAGAGCATCGTGAGCCGGTCGATGCCGATGCCCTCGCCACCTGTAGGTGGCAGTCCGTAAGCCAGCGCGCGGACGTAGTCGGCGTCCATTTGGTGCGCCTCGTCGTCGCCGCGCTCGCGCTCGCCCAGCTGCGCCTCGAAGCGGCGGCGCTGGTCCTCCGGGTCGTTCAATTCGCTGAACGCATTGCCCACCTCGAAGCCGCCGATGTAGAACTCGAACCGCTCCACCCAGTCCGGCTCGTCCGGCTTCGCCTTGCTGAGGGGCGAGACTGCGAGAGGGAAGTCGTAGATGATGGTGGGCTGGACTAAGTGCTGTTCAGCGAGTCGCTCGAACAACGTGGCTATAGCTTTGCCAGCTGACTTACCATCAGTTCGCTTAGGTTCTAAGCCGTACCCTGGTTCTTCATCCGCGTCATTAAGAGCCGCTCTCAATGACGACTCCGCGTCTACTAAAGAAAGCTGATATTCCCTTGAAAGATCACCTCTATTTACCCGTGCCAGTGTGTCTAATGCGCTCTCCATCGCAAAGGTGAAACGGACTGCGCTTGCGTAGTCGTACTCTGAAGGTGGAGAGCCAGCATCGCGTGGCCACCATTTAACAATGGCTTCCTTCATCGAAAGCCGTTCCCACTTACCCAGGTCAATCTGCACCATCTCGCCCAGGCGCGGACCCTTGGGCAGCGGGAAGTCGATGAGCGTGGTCCCGTTTACTTCCATTGCGACGAACGTCACCAGCCTTTCCGTCAGGTCCATCAGATCGTGGTAGTTGGCGTAGGCCTGATAGAACTCCAGCATGGTGAACTCGGGGTTGTGCTGGGTGCTGATGCCCTCGTTGCGAAAGTTGCGGTTGATCTCGTAGACGCGGTCCATGCCGCCCACCACCAGCCGTTTCAGGTACAGCTCGGGCGCAATGCGGAGGTACAACTCCATATCCATGGTGTTGTGGTGCGTGACAAAGGGCCGCGCCGCCGCGCCGCCCGCCACTGGCTGCATCATGGGCGTTTCCACTTCGATGTAGCCGCGGCTGTCGAAAAAGGTGCGCAGCGCTTTCAGCACCTGCGCACGCTTTACGAAGACTTCGCGCGCGGGCATCCGCTTGAGGCCTGGCGTGGCGGCTGCTAGTGCCTCGGGATTTTTCTCCGATGCGCTGGCTGGTTCGAATTGAACTGCACATCCCTCCGCTTCGCTGCGAAACGACAGAGCAGAGGCGGATGACAACTCAGAAGAGGATGACGCCTCAATTTCCTCGCCATTGTCCATGAACAAGTCGACATACCGCTGCCGGTAGCGCAGTTCTATGTCGGTTAAGCCATGGAACTTGTCCGGCAATGCCAGCATGGCTTTTGCGAGAAAGATAAGTTCGCGCACATGCAACGTCAGTTCGCCGGTGCGCGTGCGAAACAGGTAGCCGCTTACACCAATGTGATCGCCCAGGTCCAGCAGCTTGTAGAGCTCGAACGCACGCTCGCCCACATCGTCCTTGCGCACATAGATCTGCAGTCGCGCCCCGTTCGCCTGCAGCACCGCGAAGCCAGCTTTGCCTTGGCGGCGATGTGCCATCACGCGGCCAGCAACGGCGGCATCGACGCGGTCCGCCTCAAGCGCATCGCCAGATACCTCGGCGTACTCCCGCAGGATCGCTGGCACTTCATGCGTTGTACGAAAGCTGTTGGGATAAGTAGCTTCCAGCGGCTGCAGCCCCGCTTCGACACCCAGCTCCTGGATGCGCTTCAGCTTGTCCTGGCGCAGCTTGTACTGCTCTTCTTCAAACTCCGATGCAAACAACGAACGGCCTCTTTCCTGGGTAGAAGCCCAGTATAGAGGCCGTGTGCCGGTCCGCTCCGTTGCGGGATCGCTAGGTAGCCTTGCGCTGGAAGTTGGTTTTCTTATGCCCGGCGCTGGCTGCGCCCTTGGCGTTACCCGCTGCCCCGTTAAAATTCTGCTTCGGGCCGCCGTTCTTCTGCTGCTCCAGCTTGTCGCGCATGGCCTGCAGCTTTTGGGCTTTCGGCCCCAGGCCTCCAACACGAGGCTTTGCGGGTGACGTCTGGTCTGTGCTCATGGTTGTGCTCCTCCGCGCCGGACCACAGTGCTGTCCCGCGCTTCTCATCGTGAGTTTACTGCGATCGCTCCGCCCGGCGAAAGCCATTGTCATAGCCGCGGACGCGCCATGATGTAATGAGGGTGCGATGAGCAGCGACGACAGCACGCCGGGCAAACCAAGGGGCACACTGGGCGACCTGGTGAAAGCCGAATCCATGATTCAGCTGGCCATTGCTTTACCGCTGGGCTGTGCTGTGGGGTGGTTCCTTGGCAGCCTCGTGGACCACCACTTCGGCACCAAAGTGTGGGGCGTGGTAGGCATCCTGATCGGTGCGGCGGGCGGCTATGCCGCGGCGGTGCTGGCGGCGATTGTGGGC
>CALMRM010000056.1:25687-36807 GCA_937871605.1 uncultured Terriglobus sp.
GATCTACACCACTGCACGGCAATACATGAAAGATCCCGACTAGTGGTCCCAGAGCAGGTCAGCAGTTTGGACAACTTTACCGACGCGGCCGCTGCTGCCATCATCACACGCGCGGTCCGGCTGGTCATCGTTCTTGCGCTGGTCGGCACGCCCATCATATGGGTGAAGCTAGGTTGGCCCTCCGCAGCCCTGTTGCTGGTGGGCGCAGTCATCAGCGCCACCGGCCTGTGGGAGTGGAAGCGCCTGATGACAGCGTTGATGGTGCGCATGGAACCTGCGGCGGGCGAGCACATCGTAGGCGCACGGCGGCCATCCATCGGGTTTGCAGTGGTGGGCTTCTTTCTCCGTTTATTCGTCGTTCTGGGAGTGCTCTATGGTAGCCTTAGATATCTGAACGGCTCAGTGTTAGCGCTTGCCGCGGGACTTGCCATGGGCGTCGTAGCCCTGACAGTCGAGGGTTTGCGACTTTTGCGCAACGGTACCCTGTAGGCCGCCGAAAGGGCTGTTCAGCAAGAAAGATCTGATGCCTGAACAGCTCGCTTTTACCAGACTTCTGAACGCACACTTCGCCGGACCGGTGGACAGCCTGCTGCGCGCGGTGCACGTCCATGTTGTGCGCCCTGACGCGCCGATCTCCAATGCAGTTGCCATGGAGTTCATTGTCTTCGTGCTGCTGCTCCTGTACTTCGTCGCTGTGCGCATGACCCTGAGCGTGGAGAAGCCCGGCGCCATTCAACACTCTGCCGAGATGGTGCACGAGTTTGTGAGCGAGCAGAGCGAGAGCATCGTCGGCCACGGCTATGAGCAGTTCGTTGGCTACCTTTCAACGCTTGCACTGTTCATCCTGCTGATGAACCTGATTGGCTTGGTCCCGGGCCTGGAATCGCCCACCTCAAATGTGGTGGTACCGCTTGGCATCGCGCTCGTCACATTTATCTACTACCACTACCATGGCATCCGCTCGAACGGCGCTGGATACATCAAGCAGTTCCTCGGCCCCGTGTGGTGGCTGTCACCGCTCATGTTCCTCATTGAAGTCGTGTCGCACGTGGCGCGTGTGCTCTCGCTCACGGTTCGTTTGTACGCCAACATGTTCGCAGGCGATCTGGTCACGCTGGCCTTCTTCTCACTGATTCCGATCGGCGTGCCTCTCGTGTTCCTATCGCTGCACCTTGGTGTTTCGATCATCCAGACTTACGTTTTCATGTTGCTGGCGACAATCTATCTCAGCTTGGCTGTCTCGCACGAGCACTAAAGAGTTCAGCAACACTTGCTGCGATGTAGGCAGGTGCTTTACTTCGACGTGCCGCGGCCGGCCTTCGCCGCGCACGGGCACCAACCGCGCAAGCGTGAGGGGGTCAGCACGGTGAACCTCAACCACCCACTGGCGCGGCATTCTGGAGGCAGGAGCAAGACCGATGAACAACCTAAAGTACTTCTTCATGACGCTGGCGGCGCTGCTGATTGCAACGCCCGTCTTTGCCCAGGACGCTAGCGGCGCATCGCAGGCAGGCCTGATATCGATTGCTGCCGGTATTGGTATGGCCATCGCCGCCGGCCTTTGCGGCTTGGCGCAGGGCAAGGCAACTGCCTCTGCCGCTGAAGCACTGGCGCGTAATCCCGGTGCCCGTCCCGGCATCTTTACCTTCCTCATCCTGGGTCTGGCCTTTATTGAGTCGCTCGCACTGTTTACCTTCGTCATCATCTTCATCAAGGTCGGCAAGTAGCTCAGTTTCTTCTAGAAGACCTGAAAGCCCCTGCTTAGGCAGGGGCTTTGCAGTATGTATCTGCTTCTGATTGACGTTGACGTGGCGCTCTCTGACAAGGCGTGCATGCTGCGGAGGTACGTACCATCCACGCATCAGACGCTAGCCTGCAGATGACGCCGATCTGCTTAGCGGCGCGAGTCTATCTAAGTTGCTAGCGCAGCGCCGCCGGGTCGTAAGCCGTATGCTGTGTTGCCGTCCCTACGGGTGCGGTCGCAACTGCCGCTGTTTGGGCCAACGAGAGTACACGGCCGGGTGCCACACCGAGCCAGAGCGTCGCCATGAGAGCACCCGCAAGTGCCAGCAGAGCAGGAACATCACGCCCTGCCTCAATGGCATGTGTCTCGACGAATCCCACCTGCTGCGAAGAGGGAAGCCTCGCGGTACTCTGTTCGGCCGTGAAAGCAGCAACAGCACCCTGCCGTGAGTACATGCGCACGATCAGGCGCAGGTAGTAGAAGCACGCAACACCGGAGTTCAACAGACCGATGATTGCTAGCTTCGTGTGTCCCGTCTGCATCACAGCAGTGAAAACATAGAACTTACCGAAGAACCCTGCTGTGAAGGGTATACCGATCATCGAAAGCAGAAAAAAGCTAAAAGCAGCCGCAAGCCCTGGATGACGCAGGGCTAGACCGGTGTAGTCCTCGCCAGAGCGGAGGCGCTCTTCGCGGCCGCTCACCATGGAAATCACGATGAATGCTCCCACGTTTGTGGCTGCGTAGCTTGCAGAGTAGAACGCCGCGGCCGCGATGCCATCCGTAGGCAGGGCAGTGAAGGCGGCAATGAGATATCCCGCATGTGCAATGGACGAGTATGCCAGCATGCGCTTCACATCGCGTTGTGAGAGGGCACCCAGGTTTCCGATACACATTGAAAGCACAGAAATGATCGCAAGTAGACTCTGCCAGCGAGGCTCATACACCGCATAGCCGGAGAACAGTATCCGTAGCAGAACCGCAAATGCAGCTGCCTTGGGCGCGGTGGACATAAATCCAACGACGGGTGCTGGCGCTCCTTGGTACACGTCCGGTGTCCACACGTGAAAGGGAGCTGCAGACACCTTGAAGCCGATGCCAATGATGATCATGGCGACAGCAAGAATGGCAAGAACAGGTGTCTGGGTTGAGCTGAGTGCACCGGCAATGACCGAAAGATTGGTCGAACCCGTTGCACCAAATGTAAGCGCAATGCCATACAAGAAGAAGGCCGTCGCGAACGAGCCAAGCAGGAAGTACTTCAGAGAACTTTCTGTCGAAGATGCCTGGTTCTTGCGAAACCCCGCCATGATGTACGTTGCGATCGAGGAGATCTCCAGCCCGACAAAGACCATGAGCAACTCGGTCGAGCAGCTCATCAACATCATGCCGACTGTGCCAAAGCAGACCAGCACGTAGAACTCTCCGGCATTACTCTTCGGCCCGTCGAAGAAGTGCAACGAGCTGAGCAACGTAGCCACTGCTGTGAGACCTATAACCACCTGGAAGAACACAGAGTAGCTATCGACGCGCACACTGTTGCTGAAGGCAGTCATGATGCCGAGCTGCAGCTGCCAGAAGCTAACGCCGATGGCAGCAGCCATACCAGCGATCGACACCCAACCAAGAGGCCGGCGTGATCGGTGAGCGGGCAGCACTGGTTCGAGCAGCATGATGACGACGCCCGTGACCGTCAAGATGTACTCCGGTAGAAGTGCAAGCAAGTTGTTGGACATGGTCTGCAGCATCTAGCGACGATCTCCCTTGTCACGTAACTGCACTGCCCGAGTCGTTAGCTGGGTGGCTTGAACCAGCTCGATACCGCTCCGGTCCGCTGAAGCAGTAGTGCCTGTTGGCTGCATGGTTGTTCCTGTGTACTGTCTGCTCAGTACATCCAGCGTACGCGTGAAATACGGCGAGCAAACGCCCATGACAACGAACAAAAGTGCGAGCGGCCAAAGCGCCATGTGTTCGCGTGCACTCAGGTCAGGAGCGGTGCGCTGCACCGAGGCGTGCCCTAGATCCGCGTAGAACACGCGCTGAATCATGGTCAGCAGGTAGGCTGCCGAAAAGATGACGCCCGTAGTGGCGACCGCGGTCCAGAGCATCGGATGGCGAGAGAGTGTGGTTTGTGCAGAGCCAGATAGGACGAGGAACTCGCCCACAAAGCTGTTCAGCATCGGCAAGCCCACATTAGAAAGCGCCGTGACGATGAACAGTGTCACCATCCAGGGTAGCCGGCCCGCAAGGCCACCCAGATTGCGCATGTCATACGTACCATAGCGTTCATACAGGAATCCCATCAGCAGGAAGAGCGCGCCGCCCGAAATGCCGTGGTTCAGAATCTGATACATGCCACCATCGAGCCCGGCAAGGGTGAAGCTAAAAATGCCCAGGGTGCAAAACGACAGGTGACCGAGCGTCGAGTACGCCGCCATGCGCTTCAGGTCGTCCTGCACAAGCGCGGTGCACGCGCCGTACACGATGCCGATGGCACCCAAGATGATAAAGAGCGGTGCAATATGCCGGGATTGTTCCGGAAAGATGCCAAATGAGAATCGCAGGATCGAATACAGGCCTAACTTGCCTGCCAGCACCATGACTGCCGCTGTCGGAGCTTCGCTGATCGCGTCCGAAAGCCAGCCATGCAATGGAAAAATGGGGACCTTTACGGCGAAAGCAAAGAGAAAGGCCAGCGAGGCCAACCACATTGCGTGTGAAGAGCCGGGGATGGCATGCTGTGCCGTCATCGCGAGTAAGCGCGGCACCTGGAACGTGCCGGTGGCTGTGTACAGCCACAGGATGCCCACCAGTAGGAGAGCAGACGGTATAAACGCGTACAGGAAATATTTGATTGCTGCACGGCGCCGCTGTTCTGTGCGCCCAAATGTGGCGATCAGAATCGTCATGGGAACGAGTGCCAGCTCCCAGAATGCGTAATACAGAAACAGGTCCAGCGACGCAAACACGCCCAGCATGGCTACTTGTTGCAAGAGAAACAACGTGTAGAAGAGTTTGCGGCGAGTGCTGATGGCGTTCCACGAGGCGAGTACACCCAGTGGAGCCAGCAAACCTGACAACACGATGAGCCACATGGATAGGCCATCCACACCCAGGTGGTAACGAATGAGAGGCGCTGGAATCCAGGGTCGGCTTTGCTCAAACGCGAAGCCGTTGCTACCCTGTGCACCGTGGAAATAAGCGGGCAGGTGCAGCGTAAGCGCAAATGTGACAAGCGTGACTGCAAGAGCGGTCCATTGCTGAATCCGCCCCCGGTCCGGCAGCAGGGCGAGCAGCACCGCACCGGCAAGAGGTGTCAGCAGGATAAGGGTTAGAACAATGCCGTTCACAGAATTCATCGTGTCCTATCGATGGTCAAACAGGTTGACAGGCAGATGCTGAACCAGCGTGGAATGCCTTGCAAGTGAGGTATAGGTCATCAACAGAAGGACAGCAGCCGCACCGCCGGCAAGCCATCCGGCATAGGACCGCAGATTGCCAGACTGCATGCGGCGCGTGCCTTCGCCGGCAGTACGCGTCAGCCATGCCGCCGCCGCACCAGTACCGTTCACAAGCCCGGAGTCGATCGCCCAGATCAGAAGCATGCGCGAGGCGAAATACACAGGCGTCACAATGAATGCCTGGTAGATTTCGTCCACGTAATATTTGGCGGCAACCAAGCGATAGAGACCACTACCCGCCGTGCGTTGGCCCAGTGTCCCAGGCTTCTTGTAGTAGAAGACATAGGCTGCTGCGAAGCCCAGCAGGGCTGTCACAACAGAAGCAAGGGCAAGGCTAAGTTCCAGCCGATGTGACACCCCGTCGGCGTTCAATGCATTCTCCTGCATTGCCGTTGACGCAAACACCGGATCGAGGAAGTGCTCGAAATGGTTCGCGCCGCCTAATGCTTGGGGTATGCCCACCCAGCCACCTACCAAGGACAGCACGCCCAGCACTACCAAGGGCAACAACATGACCCATGGTGACTCATGAACGCCATGCGCATGAGCTTGACCCTCGTCGTGCTCGTTCTCGCCGGCATGCACCTGGCCCAAGTCGCTCTCGTGGAATCGTTCAGCTCCGAAAAATGTCTTGAACCACAGCCGAAACATGTAGAAGGAGGTGAGACCGGCTGTGAGTAGACCAATGGCCCAAAGCAGAAGGCCCAAGTGGCTCGGCGATGCGAACGTGCGATACAGGATTTCATCTTTGGAGAAAAAGCCTGCGAAGGGGGGTACGCCTGCAATCGCGATGACACCGGCCGTCATCGTCCAAAAGGTCACGGGTGTTCTGCGCCACATGCCGCCCATTTTGCGCATGTCCTGCTCGCCGGAGAGCGCGTGGATCACGGAACCGGCAGCGAGGAACAGCAGCGCCTTGAAGAACGCCTGGGTCATGAGGTGGACACGGCAGCGGAGTAGGCCGCAACACCACAACCCAGGAACATATAGCCCAATTGCGAGATGGTGGAGTAGGCCAGAACACGCTTGATGTCGTGTTGCACCATGCCAATCGTGGCTGCAAACAGGGCTGTCACCGCACCGATGATGGCCACTACGCCTAGCGCAAATGGGGACCGGTCAAACAGCAGGTGGGTGCGGCAAACCAGGTAGACGCCTGCCGTCACCATGGTGGCCGCATGAATCAGGGCAGACACGGGGGTCGGGCCTTCCATCGCGTCTGGCAACCAGACATAGAGTGGAATCTGCGCAGACTTGCCAGCGGCACCTACCACAAGCAACAGAGCGATTGCCGTCAGGAAGCCGCCATGCAGCTCCGGATGGCGGTTCAGGGCAGAGAAGATCTGCACAAAGCTCAGTGTGCCAAAGTGATTGATGAGCAGGAACATGGCTAGCAGAAAGCCAGCGTCGCCAACACGATTCACCACAAAGGCTTTACGTCCCGCGTTGTTGGCGGCAGGCTTCTGCCAGTAAAAGCCAATCAGCAGGTACGAGGCGAGTCCAACGCCCTCCCAACCTACGAACAGCAGCAGGAAGCTCTCTGCCAGCACAAGCACCAGCATAAAGAACATGAACAAATTGAGGTAGGCGAAAAAACGCCAGTAGCCTTCCTCATGTGCCATGTAGCCGACGGAGTAGAGATGAATCAGAAAGCCGACACCCGTAATCACGCCTAAGAGGATGAGCGTAAGGTGGTCCACCGTGAAGGCAAAGCGCACCACGAAGTTGGAGGTTTCGATCCAAGGCGCGTACGCAGCCGTGATCTGCAGGACGTCATGCGACAGCATGAACTGCCACAAACGCAGCACCCAGATGGCAGGCAACGCGGTACACAGGAGAGCGATGGTCGCGACACCGCTCCGCGGCAGCCGTCGGCCCAGCGTGCCATTCAAAAGGAATCCCAGCAGCGGGAAGAGGGGGATGAGCCAGAGTTGGTGTTCGACAGACATGGTCTCTGCTCCCGCCTAGTTCTTCATGAGGTTGATGCTGTCAACGTCCAAGGTCTGGCGGGCACGAAAAATGGCAATAATAATCGCCAGGCCAACCGCGGCTTCTGCTGCAGCCACCACCATGACAAAGAACACAAAAATCTGTCCCTGCACAGCGCGGTGCACATGCGAAAACGCCACAAAGGTCAGGTTCACCGCATTCAGCATCAGCTCAATCGACATGAACACCGTGATGATGTTGCGCTTGATCAGGAACGCACCAATGCCGATCGAGAAGAGCAATGCGGCGAGTACCAGGTAATACGGAATGGGCACCATGAGTTAGTTATCCTTCCGCGCTAGCACGACGGCTCCCAATATGGCTACAAGGATCAGAATGGACGTCACTTCAAACGGCAGCAGCAGGTCTGTGAACAGGACCTTGCTGAGTTCAGCCATATTCGACGCACCATCATTCAGGCGGCCACCCAGGTTGGCATAGCCTAGCGCTGCACGCTCATGCAGAAACGTGTATGACAGCAGGGCGGCTACGCACAAAACGGCGGGAACACCGACGATGTACGCCACCTTCGATCCCCGTGTCTTGACCTCTTCGCCCGCATTCAGCAGCATAATGACAAAGGTGAACAGCACCATGATGGCACCGGAGTACACAATGACCTGTGCCGCTGCAAGGAACTCTGCGCCCAGCGTCCAGTAAATGACGGCCAGCGACAGCATGACCACCACCAGTGACAATGCCGAGTTGATGGGGCTGCGCTGCAGCAGCAGATTCAGCGCTCCCAGCACGCACAGCACGGCAAAGATGAGGAAGAGCGCTAGCTGCATAGGTCGTGCAAGTCCTTACTGTGGTCGGTACTGCTGGCGGTACAACAAAGTATAAATGCAGCCCGATGAATACTAGCCATGGAATGCAAGAACCAGGCTCGTGATGAGGATATTGACCATCGCTAAAGGGAGTAGCCACTTCCACCCGAAGCTCATCAACTGGTCGTACCGAAAGCGGGGCAACGTGGACCGTACCCAGATGTAGAGGAAGATAAACGCGAAAATCTTTACTACAAACCACAGTATCGGGAACACGGCTGTCAGGAAGCGGCCACCAAAGGTCTCAGGCAGCAGGTGGCCGAGCGGGGAAGACGCGCCGCCAAAGAACATGAGTGTGGCCACGCACGCAACCGTAATCATGTTGGCGTACTCAGCCATGAAGAACATCGCGAACTTCATCGAGGAGTACTCGGTGTGGTACCCGGCTACCAATTCTGACTCCGCCTCCGGTAGGTCGAACGGTGCGCGGTTGGTCTCTGCATACGCAGCCATCAGGTAAATAAAAAATCCAAAGAATTGCGGCAGGATGTTCCAGCTCAGGGCTCCATGGTGAGCCTGAGAATTGACAATGTCGCGCAGCCGCAGGGAGCCGGCACGCAGAACCACACCCACCAGCGACAGTCCCAGCGCAAGCTCGTAGCTGATGACTTGTGCCGACGCGCGCAGCGAACCCAGCAGCGAATACTTGTTGTTCGACGACCAGCCGGAAAGTGCTATGCCGTACACGCCAATGCTGGTAATGCCCAGAATCACGAGCAGCCCGATGTTGATGTCCGAGATCTCGAATAGGCTGACACCACGATAGGTAAAGACATTGCCGAACGGCACCACCGCAATCGAGACCAGCGCGCACGACAGCGCGATCATGGGCGCGATGACGAACAGCGGCCGCTCCACCGCAAGCGGCATCAGGTCTTCCTTGAGGAACAGCTTGATACCGTCGGCCAACGGCTGCAGCAGGCCGAACGGCCCGGTGCGGCTGGGGCCCCAGCGGTTCTGGATCAGGCCGATTACCTTGCGCTCCAGCAGCACGGTGTAGGCCACCGCCGTCAGTGTCACCAAAAGTACGACGACAATCTTGAGCACGGTGAGCAGCAGAAAAATCTGAAAGTTCGAGAGATGCATGGCGTCGTTCGTGTCCTGTTCTCTGAACTATCAGTCTGCCGGAATGCCCACGGGTTCATGGGTGTATTTATCTGCCAGCTCCACCAGCTTAGGCGAATAGCGGCCCAGCGTGCCAGAGGTAAACAGCGTGTCTTCGGCAGGCAGCACCAGGTCGCGTCGCGCACCCTCGATTTGGACCAGGTCTGCGGGGGCGGCGGGTGCAAGGTGCTGGTCGTTGCCGCTCATCAGTTGCAGCCGCAAGAGGTCGTAGCCCGGCACCAGCCGCTGAATCTCATCCAGCACGGCGAACGGGTCGAACGGCGATAGCTTGATTTCAAGGTTGTTCGAGGTCAGCCACACCGCATGGCGGTCCGCCTCGCCAGACTGCGCACCGCGCGTCTGCCCTAGGTCAGCGCGAATACCGTTCGCTTGCGGCTTTTTACCGAATGGCACCAGCTTGCGTACATCCGCGCCCATCGCGTCTGCCACGCGCACCAGCAGTTCCAGGTCGGTGCGCACACCGGCGCGGTCGGAGGCCTTCTTCACCAGCTGCAGGTCGCCATAGCTGTTGGTCACCGAGCCCGACTTCTCGTACAGGTTGGCCGAGGGCAGAATGACGTCGGCCAGCCGAGCCGTTTCTGTCAGGAACATATCATGTACCACCACAAAGGTGTTGGCCAAGGCGGCCGGGTCCACCGAGTAGCGTGCTACTGGATTCGCATTGACTACATACAGCGCAGACAATTCGCCCGCTTGTGCCGCATCAAAGATGCCCACCATGTCGCGGCCCGGCGTGTTGCTGAACCGCTCGCCGTACTCGCTGGCGTAGTCGTGTGCGCCGCCGAGTGGCTGGTAGCCGGGCAGCATGTCTGGCAGCAGGCCCATGTCGGCGGCTCCATGTGCGTTCACTTAGTCGGTCAGGAGGGCAAACTTCGTGTTGGGGAGGGCGTGTGCTAACTCGATCAGCCTGCGCAGGTCGTTGCCGCGCAATTCCGAGCCGATCAGGATCAGCAGGGAAGCCTCATTCCGCAGTGCATCGCGGAAGCGGCCAAGCTCCTCGCCATCGTGCGCCGCCCCCTGAGCTGCCGCATCATCGCCAGCCAGGTAGGCTGCCGCTGCACCATAGCCGTACGGAGCAATCTCCAGAAAAGCCTTCGCCTGCCGACGCAGCTTGATCTGTGAGTGATTGGCCACGTACAGGCGTGCGCCGTTCAGCCGCACGTTGGACCGCAGATTCCACGCGGTCAACGGGGCCTCGTTTGTCGGGTCGCCGCCCATCAGCAATACGGCCGGTGCCTTTTCGTTGTCGTGCTGCGAGGCGAAGCGGTCACGATGCCCAGCCAGTGCCGCGGCAAAGGTCACATAGTCCGCCGTACGGTGGTGGTCGATGTTGTTCGTCCCGAGCACCGACCGTGCAAACTTTTGCAAAAGGTAGGCTTCCTCATTGGTCAGGCGATTGCCGCCCACCACGCCCATGCTGCCGCCGCCACGCGCGGCACGGATCTCGCGCAGCTTGTTGCCGGTGAAGCGCAGCGCCTCATCCCAGCTGACGGCCTTGTGGCTGCCGTCCGCCTGCTTCAGCAGCGGTTGCGTGATGCGCTCCGGCGAATTGGCGAAGTCGAAGCCGTACCGGCCCTTGTTGCACAGAAAATCGCCGTTGATGCCGCTCTTGTCGCGGTTGTCGCCTCGTACGATCTCCGAGCCATCGATCGTCTGCCGGACACCGAGCGAGGTCTTGCAGCCATCGCCGCAGTGCGTGCAGACAGTGGCCACATGATTCATCTCCCACGGCCGCGTCTTGTAGCGATAGGTGTCGCTGGTCAGCGCGCCCACCGGGCACACGTCAATGCACATGCCGCACTCTTCGCAGTCCAGGTGCTGCAGGCCGTCTTCGCTCTGGGTAGCGGGAATGTTGGGCGCGATGACCGCCGACGAGCCGCGGTTCTGGATGCCGAGCGCGTACACATCCATGCCCTCGCCACACATGCGCACGCAGCGGTAACAGAGGATGCAACGTGGCCGGTCGAAGTAGAC
>CALMRM010000057.1:0-4080 GCA_937871605.1 uncultured Terriglobus sp.
GGATCGTCAAGCAATCTTCAGCAACGGCCACGGGCCAGTCCGGCGTTTTCAAGGGGGTGACCAGGTTCGTCCGCACGAAGCAGCCACCGTACGTGCCTATCATCGCGCCCACGATGCCGAGCACAATGGCCGCTGCAGGATTCAACAGCAGGGGCTGAGCCAGCAGGAGTCCGACAAAGGCACCAAAGGCCGAACGGCCCAAGAGGCCGATGGGGGCGGTACGCGCGGGCGTGTTGGGCAGCTTGTCCCCCACGTACTCGCCCAGCGCCATCAGCGTGAACACGATGACGGAGACAATGTTTGCCGTGAACGAGCGCCAGCCCAGCAGGTGCAGCGAGCTGCGGTACGCGAACCAGCACAGCACAGCTATCGGTGTCATGGTACGTAGACCGGTACACAAACCAAGAAGAAAAACCAGCAAGAAACCCATACCGTTAGTATGCGGGTGCAGCCCTTGCGCGTGCGGCAGCGCCGCCATGTGCTGTTGGCCCTGCTTCATGGAAGCCCTGCCCTGTCGAGAAAGTCAGCCCCTTCTCTCTACAATCGAAGCAGATGCTCTTTGACCTGCACAGCGTCACCGGACACCTGCGGCGCGGCACACTGCACCTGCCGCATGGCACCGTGTCGACGCCGGTGTTTATGCCAGTGGGCACCGCCGCCAGCGTGAAGGCGGTGCCGCAGGACACACTCGAGACCCTGGGCGCAGACAGATGTGGCGCGGCCATCATCCTGGCCAACACCTACCACCTCTACCTGCGGCCCGGGCACGAACTGGTTCGGCGCTTGGGCGGCGTGCACCGCTTCATGAGCTGGCCGCGACCGATGCTCACGGATTCTGGTGGCTTTCAGGTGTTCTCGCTGGCGGCGCTGCGCAAGATCACGCCCGATGGCGTTGAGTTTCGCTCCCACCTGGACGGGTCGAAGCACTTCTTCTCGCCGGAGCACTCCATCGACGTGCAGATCGCGCTGGGGGCCGACACGATCATGGCCTTTGACGAATGCACGGAGCACCCCGCCACCTACGAGCGCACCCGCGACAGCATGGGCCTGACGCACGCGTGGGCGGAGCGCTCGCTGCGGCACTTCCACAGCAACGCGCACCGAGTGCCGTGGTTCGACGACTTCGGGCAGCAGCGGCAGCGGCTCTATGGCATTGTGCAGGGCGGCATGTACAAGGATCTGCGGACCGAGAGCGCGGCGCGGTTGCAGGAGATGCAGGACGACAATGGTAACGGCTTCGACGGCTACGCCATCGGCGGGCTGGCAGTGGGTGAGCCGCGGGAGGTGACGCGCGAGATCATCGAGCACACTCTGGCGCTGCTGCCCACGGACAAGCCGCGCTACGTAATGGGCGTGGGCTACCCGGATGAAATCGTAGAGTATGCGCGCATGGGCGTAGACCAGATGGACTGCGTCCTGCCCACCCGCGCTGCGCGCCATGCCCTGCTGTTCACCAGCGAGGGCCGGCTCAACATCCGCAACCGGCAGTTTGCCGAGGACCAGGGGCCGCCGGACCCGAACTGCACCTGCACCACCTGCCGCCGCTACAGCCGCGCCTACCTGCGGCACCTGTTCCACACCGGCGAACCGCTGGCGGGTACGCTGGCCAGCGTGCACAATCTGCACCACTACCTGTCCGTCATGCAGCAACTGCGCACAGAAGGAGCCGGCGATGCACGTTGACCTTCAAGCCTCCCCGGGCCAGACGCGATGGCAGAGCGACGTCTGCATTGTGGGTGCGGGCGTGGCTGGCCTCTTGCTGGCAGACCGGCTCGGCCGTAGCGGCATGACCGTGCACGTGCTGGAGGCAGGCGGCCTGCAGCAGGAAGAGGAAAGCCAGGTGCTCTACGAGGCCGAAATGGCGGCGGACCGGCACAGCGGCACGCTGGAGGGGCGTTTTCGCACCTTTGGCGGGTCGTCCACGCGCTGGGGAGGACAGCTGTTGCCATACACGGCGGACGTGTTCCACCCGCCGCCGGGCAGCAACGCGCCAGCGTGGCCCATTGCTCCTGGCGACCTGGAGCCGTACTATGACGAGCTGCTGGACCGGATGCATGTGGGCAGGCTGCCGTTTACCGACGCCCTGCTGCCCGCGCTCGGTCACAACGCTGCGGCCCTGCCTGGCGGTACGCGCCTGCGCTACTCCAAGTGGGCGCCGTTCTCGCAGCGCAACCTGGCGCACACGGTCGGCAAGGACTGCCTGAAGGCGGCAACGATCACGGTCTTTACCCATGCCAACGTGGCGGAACTGCACGCCTCCAGTGGACGGGTAACGGGTGTGCGCGTGTTGAACTACCGTGGCGAGGTGTTCGAGTTTTCCGCAGGCACCGTCATCGTGGCGGCGGGTACCGTGGAGAGTTCGCGCATCCTGCTGCTGTCGCCGGAGATACCCAATCCGCACGGCCAGACAGGGCTCTACTTCCACGACCACGTGTCGCTGCACGCGGCGGAACTGCCCGGCGCGGCGCGGCAGCGTTTGTTTCGCGACTATGGCCCGTTCTTTGTCGCCGGTACCCTGCTGACTCCCAAGCTTGAGGCGACGCCGGAGCTGCAGGCCCGCGAGGGATTACTGGCGGTGATGGCGCACTTCGTTATTCAGGAACCAGAGGACTCCGGCTTTGCCGCGGTGCGTGCGGTGCTCACGGCAGTGCAGCGTGGCAAGCGCCCGTCATGGCAGATGCTGGCAACCATGATCGGCAGTGCTGGCGACCTGCTTCGCCTGGTGTGGGCACTGAAGATGCAGCGGCGCAGGGCTGCCAGCAGCCGCGCGACGGTGTGGCTGAACATTGACATGGAGCAGCCGCCCAGCGAGCAGAACCGCGTGGAGTTGTCGTTCGCGATCGATCGACTGGGGCTGCGGAAGGCCGTTGTGCACTGGAGCAGCAGCGACGCGGAGCGCACCACGGCGACGCGGTATGCACAGCTGCTGCGGGGTGACTTCGAGCGGCTCGGCTACCACGGCATCGCCTGGGACGCGGCGCTGCTGAACGGTACGCCGCCCCCACTCGCCGACACCTACCATCCCATGGGCGGATTGCGCATGGGCACAGACCCGGCAACGAGTGTGGTGGACCGGGACCTGCGCGTGCATGGCATGGAAAACCTCCATGTGGCCAGCTGCGCGGTGTACCCAACCGGCGGCAGTTCAAACCCGACGTTTACGCTGATGGCGCTGAGCCTGCGACTGGCAGACCACCTGAAACGGGCGCAGCAGCGGCCAGCTTAAGTAGCACCGTGCGCCGCCAGCGCCGCTCGAAGCGCCCGTAGTTCTTCCGCGTCGAAGCGGCACTGTTCCACGGCTGCAACATTGCGTTGGATGTGATCCAGCTTCATCATGCCCGGAATGACCGCAGCGATGCCCGTGCCGGAGAGGATGCAGCCGAACACCACCTCAGGCAGCAGCCGGGGGTCGTCCGCGTTTAGTTTGTCGCGCAACGCTTGGGGCAGGCGGTCGTCGCTCCGCAGTTTGCCCAGCGCAGCCGTCACCAGGCGAACGCCGTCTGCACCACCGAAGGGATGATTGGCCACCAGCAGCATGTTGCGGCTTGCATGGGCCTCGACCGTGGGCAGAAACGAAAAGCTGGCGGCGTCCACGGCAAACTGTGCCGAGGAGAGCACCTCCGGGCCGTGGCGAAAGGTTTCAGCGATAACATCATGGGTGCCGGAGATACCGGCGACACGCACCTTCCCCTGCTCCACCAGGCGTGCCAGCGCTTCCATTAGGTCGTCGTCCTCCAGGACGGAGGCAGGCGCGGCGTGCAGCAGCAGGAGGTCGACGTACTCGGTGCGCAACTCGCGCAGGCTTGTTTCAAACGAAGTCCGCAGCAGGCCGGTGTCAAACCGCGCCGGCACAATCTGGCTGCTTGCCTGTTTGCGCACAGCCCCTCGCAACCCCGGCAAGGCCTTGAGCACAGCCTGCGCAACGGGCTTCAAGCGGCGCTTCCACCCGGCCGATGCCGACGGCAGGATGCCGAACTTGGTGCAAATCACAGCCTCCCTGCGACGCCCGCGCAGGAACTCGCCCACGAGGCGTTCCGACTCGCCATATCCGTACGAGCGGGCCGTGTCGAAGAAGTTGGT
>CALMRM010000057.1:4090-5302 GCA_937871605.1 uncultured Terriglobus sp.
GCCGTGGAAAGTGCGCGCAACGAGTCTGCACGCCCCACACGCCCCATGACAGCCGAACAGCCAAATCCCAGCACCGAAAACGAAGGCAGGACCTCACGGAAGCCGTTCGGGAGTTTGGCCGTTTGCATAGTCCTGAGGGTATCGGAGTTGGCACATTCCACTCAACCGTGTTTGGGGGAGCGCAATCGCGTCTGTTGTTTCAAGAGGCGTGAGACTTTTCCGTTCACCGTGCCGTCATCTGTGGTATTCCATTAGCAATCGTGCAATGCGCCATGCCTGCCCAGCCCCATGTACCGGGTGGGCGACCCTAAGCAATTCCAACTCTGACGCAGCCGCGTGCGCGTCGGTGGCAACTGTGTGGAGCATACCGTCCATGGCACCAACGTCTGTTGTGTGGGCCGCTGTTCTGTCACTCTGTAGCGGCGCCGGCGCAGCCTGCCAGCAAGCTCCGTTACCTGTGCAGCCGGGCGCCCCTGGCGAGCCCGTCAAGACGCTGACAGCGATTGCGGCACAGCCCGCACCACGCCCGCCGTCAGAAGCGGATGTGCAGTTCATGCAGGACATGATCATGCACCATGGCCAGGCCGTCGAAATGACGGAGCTTGCCAAGTCCCGTGCTGCAGACCCTGCGGTAAAAGAGATCGCCGCCAAAATTGACCTTTCGCAAGGCGATGAGATCCGCTGGATGAAGCAGTGGCTGGGGGAGCGTGGCATTGCGCCCGAGACGATGGGAGACATGCACGGCATGCAGATGGCGGCTCCATCAAAGCCGATTGCGACCGAGCCGGACGGCACACCCGTAACACACCTGGGCCACACCAACGCAGACAACACCGCGCACACCAACGGCGACCAGGCACGCATGGCTGCCATGAACCATGACCAGATGGCCGGGATGGATCATTCTCAGATGGACCACGGCGACATGGCCGGCATGGACCACTCGCAAATGAGCGGGATGGCGGGCATGGATCATGCCCAGACGCACGGCAGCATGGCAGGCATGGATCACGGTGCAGCTGCCAAGGCCGATCCCATGGACACCGCACCCATGGTCGGTATGCTGACGCCGCGCCAGATGATGGCGCTGCGCGCTGCGCACGGTCCGCAGTTTGACACGCTCTTTCTCACCGGCATGATGCAGCACCACAACGGCGCACTCATCATGGTGAAAGATCTGTTTCAGCAGCCGGGGGCAGGCCAGGAGCCGCA
>CALMRM010000058.1:0-207 GCA_937871605.1 uncultured Terriglobus sp.
GTGGAAGGACTACCTAGCCGCGCTGAAAGAACTCGGCTGGGATGATGGCGAGTCGTTCATTACGCTGATACCAGCGTCGGCCCGGCCAGAGAGCGGCCTCTCAACCAAGGCAGACACCACAGTAACGGCTGACGCTCCGCACGCGGTCAATGAAACCGCAGTGCAACTGTTGCGTGAAACGGCTGCGGCAGAGCAGCGCGGTGATTG
>CALMRM010000058.1:225-10264 GCA_937871605.1 uncultured Terriglobus sp.
ATCCGACATCGATCCAAAAACGCCCTACCTCATGAGCATGATGGGCTACGTCGCACTGCATGATCACAAGGCTGACGAGGCCGAAGCAGATTTGAAAGCGGAACTGCGGGACCACCCTGAAGTCAACAGCGGCGTAGTCGTTCTGCTGGCTGGGGTGTACGTCGACAAAAAGCAGCCTGGTGAGGCGGTGACCCTGCTGAAGGGCTACAGCAATCGCAAGGACATCGCCATCGAGTCGGCACTGGTCAACGTGCAGAACTCCACGGGCGACTACGCCGGGGCACTGGTTACGGCGCAGGCAGGGCTGACGGACTTTCCGGACAACCGGCAAGTGCAGGCACAGATTGCGGAGGCACTACGCCGCCTGCACCGCGACGGCGAGGCCGCAACGGCAGCGAAAAAGGCCATGGATGGCAGCGACGATCCGTACCTGATCAACAACGAGGTCTATCTGCTGGCGGAGATGAAACAGGACCTGCCCTTTGCGGAAGAGAACTCGAAACGGTCGATCAAGCTGCTGGAAGACCGTACTGCCGGTATCGCAGTGGAAGAGGCGAACTCGAAGGCCTTTGCCGACTCAGCAACTCTGGCCGCATCGTGGGACACGCTGGGCTACATTCTGCTGCTGCAGGGCAAGGCTGCTGAGGCGGAGCCGTACTTTTACGCGGCGTGGTTCAACCGGCAGGACGTTGCCGTGGGTAACCACCTGGGCCAGACGTACGAGGCGCTGGGCCGCAGGGGCGAGGCGCTCCGCATGTACACCCTTGCCACGGAGACCGACGGTGCGGTCAACAGCAAGGACGACTATGCGGCAGCGAAGGCGGCGGAGGTACGGCTACAAAAGGCCGGGGTCAGAGCCAGCGTGGATACGGCGTCATTGCAGGAGCTACGAACCTTTCACGTGAGCAAACCGGCGGGAGCGCAGGGCGGCGGCACGGTGCGCGCGCAGGTGAGCGAGGCCGGCATTAGCGCGAGCAGTCTCATCACAGGAGACGCCTCGCTGAAGCCGTTGCTGACCACTGTCCAGCACCTGACCATGAAGGGTGCCGTGCCACCCGGATCCCAGGCAAAGCTGCTGCGAGACGCGGTGGTGTACTGCGGCAAAACCAGCAAGGAATGCGACTTCGTGTTTATGACAGGTTCCGGTATTCAGCGTGAGGGCGTCTCGGAGTAGTACCCATTTGCCGTGCTGGCAAGTGCGCTAGGGGTGGCCGCTCTCACCGCCCCAGGTTACGGGCGCACCTTGTCTGGGCCGAACTCGACTACGGCGACAGAGCTGTTTCCGCTGGTGCCGTGGCGCTACCTTGTGCTTGCGGCGCAGAGACTCGGGGCCAGGTGTTAAGACGCTGCACGTTGGCGACACCATCGCCATGGGTTCATGCTGCTGGCGAACTGTGGCAAGAGATGTGGTGCAGAGACTGCAGCCCCACGCCAATGGTCGGATGTGCTTCTCCTTCAAGTTCCTCCAGCCGTGCAGGTATCTGCTTCCGTTTAGTGGTCCACCCTGCGCAGCAGGTTTCCTGCAATGGAGATTTCACCCATGCCTTCCACAAACCCGTCCACCACGCGCAGACGCCGAGCGGCGGTCGGCAGCTTCCGGATCCACACCTTGACGCCAGGTGGCAGCACGCCTCCATCCATGCCGGTAACATGCCCGTCGCGGAGCGTGTAGGGAGTGCTCTGGGTGGTTAGGCAGAGCTGCCGTAGAGCCTCTGGTCCGCTCAGGCAAGAGTGGGCTGGTTGGTCCATGGTGTCCATCGCCCCGTTATAAAACGTGCCTCCGTGGGGTGAACAGCTAGGTACATTCCTAGTGGGTCATGGTGCGGGCGCAAGGACGCGCGTGTATGGCCTTGCAGGGAGACGGGAGACGTTGCTCCGTCCGGCTGTGTACTATGGACACCGCAGGCACAGCAGCGCCCTTCGGAACGTACTCACCTCAGAGGACCCATGAACCGTCGCGATTTCAGCAAGCTTTCCGTTGGCGCCGCCGCTGCGCCTTTTCTCACCGGTCCCAGTGCGTGGGCCGCCAGTGCGCCAACCGATAACGGCGGCCACACCTTTAGCCTGATGCTGTGGACCCTGCCCAAGACCCTGACCTTTCAGCAAAAATTGCAGGTCGCCGCGGACGCGGGCATGGACAGCGTGGAGGTGGGCAACGAGTACGAGCAGTGGACCGAAGCGGACTGGACCAGCAACCTCGCCAAGCTGAAGCAGCTCGGGCTCAAGGTGGACAGCGCTGTACCGGGCCGCAACGCCCTGGCCGACCATAGCAAACGTGGCGCGCTGCACGACGACATCATGAAGGCGCTGCCCGGAGCCAAGCGGCTGAACTGCCCGCAGTTCATTTACACGGCCTACACCCGCGTGCCGGGGCAAACGCCGGAGGCGCAGCATGCCGCCATTGTGGACACGCTGAAGTACACCGCGGACCTGCTAGCCAAGGACGATATCGAAGTGGTGCTGGAGCCCATCGACCTGCTGGAATACAAGCAGGAGGCGGTGCCCAGCGTGGCGGAAGGCTTCGCCATC
This sequence comes from uncultured Terriglobus sp., assembly GCA_937871605.1. GTDB lineage: Bacteria > Acidobacteriota > Terriglobia > Terriglobales > Acidobacteriaceae > Terriglobus. The sequence continues at coordinate 2,755 of CALMRM010000058.1, forward strand.
ACGCGCGAAGTGGGCAGCCCCAAGATCAAGGTGTTGTACGACTTCTACCACGAGCAGCGTGGCAGCGGAAACCTAATTGAGAAGCTGGAAAAGAACATCGACCAGGTGGGTCTGGTCCACATTGCGGACGTACCTGGACGCCACAAGCCCGGCACCGGCGAGGTCAATTATGACAACATCTACCGCAAGTTGGCGGAGTTGAATTACAGCCGCGTGATTGGCTTCGAGTGGCTCTACCTGGCCGACCCGGCGGCGGAGCTGAAGACGGAGCGGCTACACGCCATTGACGTGATGAGCGGTGCGCCTACGGCGAAGCGGATGAGCTAAGCGTCCGGTCAGGGCCGAAGGCCCGATGCATAACAGCATAGGTATTGGGCAGTAGTACCTTCGAGCGCTGAAGGCGCGATACAAATCTTCCGAGCGCCCTATGTGCCGTGCCTTCGGCACTCTATCTTCTTTGTGCCACATACCCAGCCCTACGGGCTGGGCTGTTATGGTACGGACCTTCGGCCCTTGAAACACCCGCTCGACCGGAGTGAACCAAGCATACCCAGCCCTGCGGGCTGTGCTGTTATGGTACGGACCTTCGGCCCTTAAAACACAACGTGACCGGTGGTGCTCCGGTTAACTCACACGGTATTCGTTCGACCGAACTACGATCGCTTACGCCAGGCACTGCTTGCAATACTGCAGGCACCGGCCCACTTCCTTGACGGCGTCGGAGTCGGATGGCACCGTGTACTCCATTTCGATGGTGGCCGGAAACGTGTACTTCTCCTGCTTCATCAGCTGCAGAATGGCCTTGATGGGCGTATCGCCCTCGCCCAGCGGCGTGTTCTGCCCGCCTGCCTCAGGGAACTTGCGATCTTTCACGTGCATGCTGGTGATGCGGTCGTGGTGCCTGCGCACGAAGTCCACGGCGTCGTGGTTGCCAGCGGCGGTGTAGTGGCCGATGTCGAGATTGATGCCGTTGTAGGGCGACTGCGCCATGGCCTGGTCCCAGGTGTCGGGCTTGGCCTGCAGGTGGGCGTGGTAGCCCATCCTCAGCTTGTATTTGCTGGCAAACTTGCCGATGCGCTCCGTTAGTTCCGGATTGCCGTCCGGCATTTCCATGGTCATCTGGTTCGCGCCGCAGGCCTTGGCGGCCTTGAATCCGTAGTCAAAGACGGCGTCTTCCATCTTCATGTTGAAGGTCATTTTGAAGGCGTAAATGCGGACGCCCGCGTCGTTGTACATCTTGCGCAAGGCCTCGTACTTCGACATGGGCACCTGCACGCGCCAGGCGTTCAGCCGGTCCTGGTAGGCAGCCTGCGCGGCTTTCTGCTCGTCCGTCATCTGCGGCCGGTGCTCGCCCACCTGCTGGCCGGGTGACGCGCGCACCGGCTCTGGGCGCGGCGGCGGTGCGGGCGCTCCTGCCCACAGCTCCTGCACATTCTCCAACTCCACGCCGTCAATGCCGTTCGTGAGCGCATACTTCAGCACGCCATCCGCGTCAAAGGGCTTCATCTGCCGGTAGCTGTAGCTGATGACGCCGATGCCCACGCCACCCACGTGCGAGTTCGGCTTGCCCTGCGCTAACAAGCTGGCCGGGTGGAATGCTGCTGCGGAAAGCCCGGTTGCTGCCAGCTTGCCAAAGTCACGTCGTGTGATGCTCATCTGCTCTGTCGTCCTCTGCGGCGCTGCGCCGCGCGGGATGATTCTAGGGTGCGGCTGAAAGGATTCGCAAGCGGCTGTCATCCTGAGCAAAGCGAAGGATCCCGAGGGTGCTTTCGTTTATACAGAAAGCTGGAGGCTTCTTTGTGAGAAAGGCTCAAGCTGCAACGCGGCGCGCGAGTGCGCAGGGATCCTTCGCTGCGCTCAGGATGACGCCTCAGAAGCTATAGCGCGCGCCGATCTCGATCCGGCGTCCAAAGTCGCCCTGATAGGCCTGGTCGAACAGCGGTGAACCGAGCACATTGCCCACCTGCTGCACGTTGGTGTGGTTCAGCACGTTGGCCGAGCGGATGTTTACCGCCAGGCTTTGCACGAGGTCTTTGTCGGCGTTGTGCGTCAGTGCAAAGGTGCGGCTCAGGTTGGCGTCCAGGTGAATGTTCCACGGCATACGGCCCGCGTTGCGTGGAACGATGCCACCGAGGCCGCTGGGAGTCAGCACGCCATAGCGGGTGGCGATGGCCGTGGGGTCACCCGGCAACGCGTATGCCGGGCGATCGTTGAAGTTGCCGTCCCCGTTGTTGTCAAAGCCCGTCAAGAGGTTGTAGGGCGTGCCGCTGTTCAGCCGGTACTCGCTCGACAGGTCGACCTTGCGGGGCAGGTGCAGGGTGGCGTTGCCAAACATCTGGTGCGAGGGCTGGCCGGTGCGGTGCGCCACCTCGCCCGCGTCGCTCCTGCTGTTTTGCGGCGTCGAGATGATGTTGTTGTCTGTGGTGCCGCGCAGGTTCAGGTGCACGTACCCCACAAAGATCGACAGCTGCTTGAGCTTCTGCTGACTGACGGAGAAAAACTCGATGTCGCCTTTGAACTTGCCGCTGGGTTGCGCTTCCAGGATGTTGGTGTTGGCGGATCCGGGGCGCGGCCCGGTGGGGCTACCCGTCTGGCCCGCTGCCACGAGCGGCGCGTTGATGTTGCGGGTACGGCCATCGTTCCACACGCTGAGCCAATAGAACGTGGATGCCAGGTTCCAGCCGCCACGCAAGGAGTGGTCCAACTCGGCCTGCTGCTCTGAAAAGTATGCGTCGCTGAAGTGCGGCGAAAACTGCCGCACGGTGCGGATGGGCGTCGCATTCAGGTAGGGGTTGCCGTACACCGGTCCATACACGATGTTGCTGACGCGGTGAACGCCGTCGAGCCGGTAGATCTGCGCGGCGGCATTGCCGTCGTACCCGCCGTTGAAGACGCCGGTGTGTAGCTTGAGCGTCCAGTTCTGCATTTTGTCGGGCGACCACGCCAGGCCCAAACGCGGCGCAAAGTTCAGCAGCACCAGCGGCGCGCTCTGTGCGTAGTAGCGCAGGCCATACGAGATCGTCAGGTTTGGCCTGGCTTTCCACGATTCCTGTGCAAAGAAGGATTCGCGGGCCTGCAGGAAATCCACCTCTGGCGTGCCGGTGACGCCGGTAAAGGCGGTGGCCGCGCCGCCGGGCAGGCCAAGCAGGGCGCGGCGGTACTGCTCAAGACCGCTGATGACGGTGCTGCCGCTGCCCGGCACCGCGTTGCCGTTTGCGTCCAGCACGGGCGCGGTGCCACCGCCAAAGGTGTACAGGCCGTTAAAGTCCTGCGGAATGTAGCGATGCTGCAGGCGCATGCGCGCGTTCACCCCCAGCTTCAGCGTGTGATTGCCGTGCGTCCAGATGGCGTCGTCGTAGATCTCGAAGCCGTTGGAGCGGTCCGCCTCCGCACCGAGCTCGGTCCCGCCGCCGGTGAACGCCCCGGCTACCTGCACCGGCACCGCCGCGCTGTTGGGCGACATGACACTATCCAACCAACTCCAGCTGAAGCGTGACTCATGCATCAGGTTCGCGGAAATCGTAGAAACATTGAGTACGCGGATCACATGCTCCGCCGTGTAATCGCCGTAGCCGGCTTCCTGCAGCACGGTGCCGCCGACGCCGACGTTTTGCTGGTTGTTCACGTTGGCGGTGTAGTTGGTGGTCAGCGAGTTTTTCGGGTTCCACTGCCATGCCGCACGTGCGCTGCCCACCCACAGCCGCTGCGGCGTGTTGACCGTGCTGTTGACGGCCGTAGCGTTGCCGTTGCTGTCGAGCGCCACGGCGTTTACCACCGCCACGTTGTCGATGCTGCGATGCTCCAGCGAAAGTGCAAAATCACTGCCCTGCTTCGTGATGGGACCGCTCAGGTCGAAGCCGTAGCGCTGCTTGCCGATGCTGCCCTTGCTCACCGAAAACGGGTCACGCGCGTTGAGCGCCGATCCGCCATAGGTGGTGTACAGCGCGCCATGGATGCGCGGCTGGCCGGGCTTGGTGTACACCTCGATGCGTGCACCCTCGTACGGCGGCTCCTGGTACTCCGCGGAGAACATGTCCGGGTTGACCTTGATGTATGCGATGGACGACTTCGGCGGCAGCTTGACCGAATCCTGGAAGCCATCCACGGTGATGAGCGTGTCCGACGGGTTGCCGCCTGCGCCTGCAGCCAGTTGCTGCAACTGCCGGAGGAGATCGTCCGGGTCGTCGGCCAAGGCTTTCAGGTCGTCGCCCCCCAGGGTGCGGGTGGCACCGGTGTCGGTAGCGTCCACGCCATGGGTGGATTCGGCCACCACCTCCATGGCCTGCTCTACCGATTGCGGCTTGAGCGTCAGCAGGATGTCACTCGCCTTGCGTGAGGCTGACAGCTCCACCTCCTGTGTGGCAAAGCTCTCCGCCTCCACGTGCAGGTGATGCGCACCTGCCGGAACACAGCGCAGCATGAAGTGGCCGTCATCGCCCGTGTGCACCGTACCGCCGCCGTCCAGCGTGATGGTGGCACCGGCGACGGTTGCGCCTGTTGTGTCCCGTACGATGCCTGTCATGGGACTACCGCCCGTGCAGGCTGCCGCATTGCCGCCTACCTGCGCAGAGGCAGTAGCGAACGAAAACAGCAGCGTAAGAGCCGCAACAGGGCTGGCAGTGCGGAGCAGAGGACGCATGGTCGATCCTTGTGGTGCGGTGAACGGGAACATTCAAGACTACGCAGGAAAGCGGCACACGGGACGCCCTACCTGCGGCAACTTCGATGGTGTCGTCTTGTACGTGACTCTCCTCACGGTAGTTCCACTCCGCTGCCAATTTCTTCTTCGGTGCACTTCTGGTTACCTCCATCGCCGCGCATACTCGTCCGGACACTACCCTGTATCTATGCCCATTGAGCAGATTGCCAGCAACGACAGCGACCTCCTCCGCGCACGCGCTACCGTGGGTGATGCGGAGATTACCGTATGCACGGACGGCACGGCACTCTTCGACGGCGGTGCCATGTTCGGCGTGGTGCCCAAGGCGCTATGGTCGAAGAAGGTTGAGGCAGACGAACAGAACCGCATCGCCATCGGTCTCAACTGCGTCGTGGTGCGCATCGGCAGTAAGACGGTGCTGATCGAAACCGGCTTCGGCAACAAGCTCACGTCAAAGGTGAAGGCGCTGTATGGCACGCAGCAGCGATTGCCTGCCTCACTGGCCGCGGCTGGCGTTGCGCCGGAGCAGGTGGATATCGTCATCAATACGCACCTGCACTGGGACCACTGCGGCTGGAACACGGTGCTTGACGCCGATTGCACAGCGCGGCCCTACTTTCCAAACGCGCAGTACATTGCGCACCGTGGCGAGGTGGAGCACGGCCGCCTGCAGCTGGAGCGTGACCGCGTCAGCTATGTCGCCGCGAACTACGAGCCATTGATCGCGAGCGGGCAGATGCGGTTGATCGAGGGCATGGAGGCCGAGGTTTGCCCGGGTGTGCGGGTGGAGTGCTTCCCCGGCCACACCGCAAATTTGCTGGCGGTGCACATCGAGAGTGGTGGCGAACATCCCTGCTTTGTCAGCGACCTGATCCCGACGGCGGCGCACCTGCCGCTGGGGTGGGTGATGGCGTTCGACCTGGACCCGGTGCGCACCATTGCGGAGCGTAAGCGGTTCTACGCGCGGGCCGTGGCAGAAAAGTGGCTCCTGCTCTTTCCGCATGACCACCGGTGCCCCATGACGACCCTCCACCTGGATGCAAAGGGTAATGTTGTATCTCAGGGCACTTCGGTTTGAGCCGATAAGGCGGCTGTGACGATGACGCTTGCGGTGCAACCCGACCTGGTACCACCACCCATGCCCTTGCCGCTCCCTGTGGATCTGGCTGGTCAGCGGCGTGGCGACCTGCTCCGCGAGCTGCAGTTACTGGACGGAAGCCCCGACCCAGAGATGGATGACCTGGTAACACTGGCCACGGTGATCTGCGGCAAACCGATGGGCGCGGTGACCCTGCTGGATGAGACCACGCTGACCACCCGCGCACGCGTAGGAATCAGTGGTGCCACGACGGTTCCTGTGGAAGACAGCATGTGTCAGTTCACTGTGCGAGGCACGGAGCTGATCGTGGTGGAAGACCTGCAACACCAGGCGGGCCTGCACCACGCGCAGCAATGGCTGGATGCGGGTATTCGCTTTTACGCGGGTATGCCACTGGTCAGCGAGGGCGGCCTTGCCATTGGCGCGCTGTGCGTCATGGATCTGCAGCCTTCCACGCTTACGCCTGAGCAACAGACCATGATGGCCATTCTGAGCCGGCAGGTAAGCCGCCTGCTGCAGACGCGCAGGCATGCCATTGCCATGGAACGCATGGCGCGGGAGCGCGAGCGCGAAAAGCGGGTGATCGACCTGATTCTGGACCATGTGCCGGTCTCCATCTATCTTAAGGACAGGGCCGGCCGCCTGCGGTATTACAACAGGGCGCTTGCGGACCGCTTTCGGATCGATCGCAGCACCTGGCTGGGTAAGACCAACTACGACATTTGGCCCCGTGAGATCGCCGATGCCCTCAAGGTCACCGAGGACAAGGTGTTCGAAACCGGCCAACCCAACATCGGATTTGCCTCGGTGCCGGAGCCGGACGGCAGCACAAGCCACTTCAAAACCTTTGAAACTCGCTGCATCAGCGTGGACGACCAGCCCATGCTGGCAGGCAGTGCCATTGACCTGACGGAGCAGATACGACGGGAGGAAGAGCTTCGCCGCGTCCGGGACGAGTTGCAGGATGCCAACGGGAAATTGAGCTCCCTGGCGCTGACCGATTCACTGACCGGCCTGTGGAATCGCCGCGCCTTCAACGCCCGGCTCGAAACGGACATGATTGCGTCGCACCGTAATAAGCGTTCGCTGTCGCTGTTGCTGCTGGATGTGGATTATTTCAAGAGCATCAACGACCGCTTCGGCCACCCCTACGGCGACCTGGTGCTGCGAGAGCTTGCCGCCATCCTGAACACCTGCAAACGCGCGGAGGATGTTGCTGCCCGCTTTGGCGGTGAGGAGTTCGCGATTCTGCTGCCGGAAACGGGCATTCCCGCAGCGCGCCACCTGGCGGAGCGCATCCTGAAGGCAATGCGAACCCACGCCTGGGACAAGACACCGGTCACCGTAAGCATTGGGGTGGCCATGTGCCAACCGAACTGCGTGTCAGACACCCTCATTGACGAGGCAGACAGCGCCCTGTACCGGGCAAAGCGCGGCGGACGCGACCGCGTGGTGCTCCACTCCGATCCGGACGACTAATTACTCAATGGTGACGAGCTTTGTCTTTTTACCGAGCTTGAGTGTGAGCGTCACGGGAAATCCACTCATGGAACGGCGTGCTTCCGATTCTATATCGCCCTCGATGCGGACTGCGCCTTCACCGCGCTTTCGTCGAGCCTCGGCCATGCTTGCGGCCATCCCTGCAGCGAGCACCAACCGGTCTGTCGACAGCGTTCCAATCGCTTTACCTGCAGCAAACATGTCTGCTGTTCCCATCTCATAGGCGAGGTCTTCTTTGCGCAGCATGACGC
>CALMRM010000059.1 GCA_937871605.1 uncultured Terriglobus sp.
GGTCAGCGGCCCTGGCCAGAACGTCTCCGCCAGGCGGTCGAAGACGGAGTTGACTTCGCGCACCAGTTCATAGGCCTGGGCAACATCGGCAATCAGCAACGAGAGCGGCTTGTGCTTGGCCCGCGTCTTCAGTTCGTAAATCTGCTCCACGGCACGCAGGTTGACGGGGTCAACGGCCAGGCCGTAGAAGGTATCGGTCGGCAGCGCCACCACCATGCCGTTTTCAAGGCAGCGAGCCACGTGGCGCACCAGGTCTGGCTCCGGCTCATCCGGATGTATGCGCAACATCTCTGCAGTCATGCACGCTCCAGGGCAAACACCCAGCATCGAACGTAGCACACCGCCCTGCCAGCCGAGCCGCACACACCCGGAGGATAGAATGCAGACGTGTCCCTCCACCTGACCAGCAAGGCTAATCCACGGGTCCGCGCCCTGCGCGCAGCGCTGGGTGGCCAGACGGCGGGCCTGGTCGGCATAGAGGGCTTGCATCTGCTGCGCGAAGCGGTTTGCAGCGGCCTGCCCGTTCGCACCTTGGCCGTGCGTGAGGATCGTGCCGACGTGGTGGCGATGTTCTCTGACGATCTTCAAACGGAGACGCTGGTTCTCTCCCCCGCTGCCTTCCAGAGCGCAGCGATGACGGAGCATGCCCAGGGCGTGGCTGCCGTGTTGGAGATACCCGCACAGCCGTATGTGCCGCGCAGTGGCGACCTCTTGCTGCTTGCCGACGGGGTGCGCGATCCGGGCAATCTGGGTACGCTGATCCGCTCCGCCGAGGCCTTTGGAGCGGCTGCAGTGGCCCTCACAGCGGACACGGTGAGCCCGGGGAATGGCAAGTGCCTGCGTGCCGCCGCGGGTGCCAGTTTTCGGCTGCCGCTGCCAGCGTGGGACGAGAGGCTATACAACGGTCTTCGCGCCATAGACGCGAAGATTTACGGCGCGGTCGCGCATGAGGGACGGCTGGCGCACGACATGGCCTTCGGGACTACGGCGGTGCTGGTCATCGGCAACGAGGCGGCGGGCATTTCTGAGGAGGTGCTGGGGTGCTGCGATGCGCGCGTGACACTCGCCACCCCTGGCCCGACAGAGAGCCTGAATGCCGCCGTCGCCGGGTCTCTGCTGCTGTACGAGGCCTCGCAACAGCGGCTGCGCGCGCGCCCATGAGCCTGTTTGAGCCGCACGCGCCAGAGAGCGCTGCCCTTCCAAACGCGCCGCTGCCGGAGCGCATGCGACCGCGTAACCTCCAGGAGTTTGCGGGTCAGCAGCACCTGCTGGCTCCCGGCAAGCCGCTGCGCCTTGCGATTGAAGCGGGCGAGCCCGGCTCCATGATTTTCTGGGGACCGCCCGGCACCGGCAAGACGACCCTTGCGAAGATTGTGGCGGCGTCTCTGTCGGCGAACTTTGTCGAGTTTTCGGCGGTAACCAGCGGCTTGAAAGAGATCAAGCAGGTGATGGCCGATGCGGAGCGCGGCGCTGCCCACGGCTTGCGCACGGTCCTCTTTGTCGATGAGATCCATCGCTTCAACAAGGCGCAGCAGGACGCATTCCTGCCCTATGTGGAACGTGGTGCCATCCGCCTGATCGGCGCGACCACGGAGAACCCGTCGTTTGAGGTCAACGCGGCCCTGCTGTCGCGCTGCCGCGTGTATGTGCTGCAGGCGCTGACCGAGAGCGAGATGGTGTTGCTGCTGCGAACGGCTCTCCACGACGCCGAGCGAGGCCTGGGCCTGCTCGGCATCCACGCGGACGAGGACGCCCTCCTTGCGCTTGCCTCCTTCAGCAACGGCGACGCACGCTACGCCCTGAACGCGCTGGACGCCGCGGCACGGGTGCTTGCAGGTAAACGCGAAACCCAGCTGACCAAAGAAGCCGTTGCGGAAGTGCTGCAGCAACGCACCCTGCTGTATGACAAGCATGGTGAGCAGCACTTCGATCTGATCTCTGCCCTACACAAGAGTGTCCGCAACTCTGACCCGGACGCCGCCGTGTACTGGCTGCGGCGCATGCTCGAGGCCGGTGAGGACGCAAACTACGTGGCCCGGCGCATCGTGCGCATGGCGGTGGAGGACATTGGCCTGGCCGCGCCTGAGGCGTTGAACCTGACCCTTTCCGCGCAGCAGGCCATGCATTTTCTAGGCTCGCCTGAGGGTGAGCTGGCGCTGGCGCAAGCGGTGATTTACCTGGCGCTCGCACCCAAGTCGAATGCTGTCTACCTGGCCTACGGTGAGGCGGGCAAGGACATAGCAGCGAGTGGCGCCCTGCCGGTGCCGCTGCACCTGCGCAACGCGCCCACGAAGCTCATGAAAGAGCTCGACTACGGCAAGGGCTACCAGTACGCGCATGATCTGCTAGGACGTGCGGCGGCCATGCAGTGCCTGCCGGACGGGCTTGAGGATCGCCGCTACTACCGGCCCACCGGGGAAGGGCGAGAACGGCAGTTGAGCCAGCGTCTTGGGGAGCTTGACCGTTTGCGCAACCGCACTGCCCCGCAGGACTAGAGCGGTGCCTAGTTCTGCAGGTCGCGTTTTAGTGCGTCCAGGACGACTCCCTTGCTGAGGACCTCCGGCAGCACATCCGGCGAGGCCGAGGCGTTGGCAGGATAGACGACGTACGTCGGCACACCACTGCGCCCGACTGCCTGCAGGGCCGACGTGATGCGATCGTCGTACTGCGTCCAATCGGCCCGCATCGGTACTACCTTGCCGCTCTGCAATTGCTGCTTTACGTCGCCGGACTTCAGCACAACGCGTTCGTTGACCTGGCAACTGAGGCACCAGGCGGCGGTGTAATCGACGAAGACGGCCTTGCCGCTGCTGCGCGCCTGCTTGACTGCCTCCGCGGAAAACGGCTGCCATACGACGGACGAGCTGTCATTGCCAGATGCAAGCACCGGCAGCGCCACCGCGAGTGCAGCCAGCAGGACGGCAACCGCTGAACTGCCCAGGCGCACCGGCCAGCGGCCCAGCACCCAGGCGGCGATGGCGATGAGCAGCAGCGACGCCAGCAGCCATGCCATGCGGGCTGCGCCATCAGCGGCGGTGCCAGCGCTGGTGCTGAACAGGCGTCCATACACGTACACCAGCCAGATGACGGTGGCAAACAGCGGCAGCGCCGTCACCTGCTTGAGCACCTCCATCCATGCACCGGGGCGTGGCAGCAGCTTGACCCAGGCAGGCTGCAGGCTCAACAGGAGGTACGGAGCGGCCAGGCCAAGGGCAAGCGACGTGAAAACCAACAGCGTGACCACCGCGGGCTGGGCCAGCGCGAATCCAATGGCTGCTCCCATGAACGGGCCAACGCACGGCGTGGCTACCACCGTGGCCAGCACACCGGTAAAGAAGCTGCCCGCGTAGCCGCCCTTCTGTGCCAGGCTACCGCCCGCGCTGGTCAGCGACAGGCCGAAATCAAACACGCCTGCCAGCGACAGTGCGAAGAAGAACAGAAACAGCGCCAGCGCCGCCACAAATCCAGGCGACTGCAACTGGAACCCCCAGCCAAGCTGGCGACCGCCCGCGCGCAATGCCAGCAGCACCGCCACAACCGCCCAGAACGAGACCAGGATGCCCAGCGTGTACGCCAACCCATGCTTGCGCACACGCGACCGCTCCTCTGTGGAGGTCTGCAGCAGCGAGAGCGCCTTGAGAAACAGCACCGGAAAAACACACGGCATCAGGTTCAGCAGCATGCCGCCCACAAAGGCCAGTCCCGCAGCACTCACCGCCGTGACACCCGCCAGTGCCTGCCCGCCCTGGCTGGAAGATTCGCCCGGCAGCACGGCCACCTCCGTCACCGGCACCGTGATCTCGTAACTCTCTTTGTCGGTCAGCTTCAGCAGGCCGTGGAGGCTTTTCAGCGGAGTCTTCGCGCCCGGTGCCCGTTGCATGTGGATGCGGACGCCATTCGGAAGCAGGTCGATAGGCTGCTCGCTGCTGTCGGCAATCTCCTCGCCCTCCCAGGGGTAGAACTCGGCATCCTTCGGCTCGCTACCCAGGGTGGCCGTCAGCAGGAGATCGTTGCCGTGGCTTTGCGCCAGAAAGCTGGCACCGGCCGGCAGCGGCTTGGGCATGTAGCTGAGCGCGGCACCCAGTGCGCCCACGCGCTCGCCGTCATGATTCACGACCGTTCCGGCAGGCATCAGCTTCAGGTCGAGTTGCAGGTCTGCCTTGCCGGGGATGCAGGTTTCCTTGCACACGAGCCAATTCAGGCTGGCCTTCAGCGTCACGTTGCCAGCGGCGTCCGGCTTGGCTGCCGTGCCAGCGTCGATGGTAACGGGGTAGGCTGTCGAATCTTCATACCCGTAATCAGCCGTCGAATCCAGCAGCAGGCGGTCTGGTGCGGGAAACTGCAGTGGACCGGCGGAAACATTGGCGGGAAGAGACCACTTCACGCGCGGCGGAAAGCCAGCGTACCCGGCATTGCGCCAGTAGACGTGCCAACCCTCCTCCATGGAGAACACGAAGCCGACGGTCTGCTGCCCGCCACGGGCGATGGCTGGCCCGGCACTGACCATCTCAAGTGTCAGGTGTGGCGCTTTGATGGGACCGGCACCGATGGTGTCGCGGCCTGGTACGCCCTGCGACCATGCGGCTGCATGCCAAACCAGCAGCAGCAGGAGAACTCGAAGTGGAGACTTGCGTAGCATCTCTTCCATCGTATGACGTGTCACACCGATGAACTGCTCAAGCGCGCCCCTGGTGCGCCCGCATACGGTGTTCGACCATGATGCAGCGGTCCATCACGACGGCGATGCGGTGGGCCTCTGCCACCTGTGCCGCTTCTTCATTGCGGATGCCGTGCTGCACCCACAGGCGTTCCAGGCCAAGCCCAACCATCTCGTCGACAATGCCGGGGATCGCCTTGGGCAGCCGGAAGACGTTTACAAGGTCCGGCTTCTTCGGCAGGTCGCGCAGCGAGGCGTAGCTCGGTTCGCCCAGCACTGCTTCAATGGACGGGTTTACCGGGATGATCTTCTTACCGACACTCTGCAGGTACCGCGAGACGTAGTAGCTCGGCTTTGTGGGGTCGCTCGACAGGCCCACGACCGCGATGGTTTCGGCCTGCAGCATGGCCGCGATCGTTTCCGGTTCATTCACGCGTGGCCCTCCTTCGGCTGCCACGCGCCCAGCAGGCGGCGCAGCATCACGAGTTCTCCCGTGTGGTAGCTCTCATGGTCTGCAATCAGCAGCGCTTCTCGCAGCAGCGTTTGACCGTCTCCCCAAGGGAACGGCTCCGTCAGGTCACGCTCCCGCAGCAGCTGACGAAAGCTCTCGCTATCCCGCAGAATGGCTTCCACGCAGTGCTGCCAGGCATTTGGCGCGGGCGGCTCCGAAGGTTTAGGCCAATAATCCGCAGACCACTGCATGGGTTGGTAGCTGCCGTCCGCATTGTCGCTAAAGT
>CALMRM010000060.1 GCA_937871605.1 uncultured Terriglobus sp.
GAGGTATGTGATGGCAGAAGAACTGTACTTTGAGGATTTCCAACTAGGACAGAAGTTCGCTTCGGCTGGTTCGGTCAAGGTGAGCGCGCAGGAGATTACGGAGTTTGCGGAAAAGTACGATCCGCAGCCCTTTCACCTGGACGAGGCGGCGGGGAAGAGCTCGTTCTTCAAGGGGCTGGCCGCGTCCGGCTGGCTGACCGCAGCCATCGTCATGCGGCTGCGTGTGGACACCATCAAGGTGCACGGCGGCATGATCGGCGCGGGTGTGGAAGAGATTCGCTGGACCGAGCCGGTGCGCCCCGGCGACTCCCTGCGGACTGAGATGGAGATTGTTGGCCTGCGCAAGTCGCAGAAGCGCCCGGAACTCGGATTGGTGACGCTTTATACCCAAACTTATAACCAGAACGAGATAGTCGTAATGAAGAGCACCATCAAGTTCCTGGCGCCGCTGCGGCAGGGCTGATGGAGCCATTCACTTCCGGCATCCCATTCATGGAAACTTTCCCCTCGATAGCGGGCGATGTTGAAGTTTTGGCAGAAGTTAGGACCTCTGAACGTATTCTGCGGCTAGAAGCAATTTCTGTCGCACCTGCCGTAGCGGGTGCGCAGAATGCGGGTTATCTGGTTCTCGCGGCATCATGGAGCAAATTACAGGTGCAGCTTTTGCCCAAGGCTTTGACGTGGTGGAGTTCAAAGGCGAACGAATCACCGGTGCTAGGATTGGGCGAACCGCGCACGTTGCGAGGAGGAAGCGATGAGGGACCGTGAAAAGCTCGCCAGGGTTAAGAAGCTGAACGGCAAGGCATCTCTCGAGAGCATTCTCACGTTTCTACGTCAGGAGCACACAAGCAAGATTAATTCCATTCGTTTGCTTCATCTGGGTACGGGCAGGCCGTTAGGCGAAGCAAAAAAATTGGTCTTTCAGAGCCGAACCTGGAGCGACCGATACGAGACCGATGAGAAGTTCCTTGATTCCCTCTTACAGGAACTGAACACGCTCGAAGACTCTGAAGCGGCCTGAGCGGAACCAGGGTAGTTACTCCCTCGTAATCCACGTTACTCAGCAGTAAACTCGAACTCATGATGCGCATGACGGTTCTCGCCTCGGGGTCCAAGGGCAACAGCGCCGTCATCGCGTCGTCGAAGACGCGCATCCTCGTGGACGCCGGTCTGTCCTGCCGCGAGTTGATGCGTCGCATGGCGGCGGTGGGCGAAAGCGCTGAGCAACTCGACGCCATCCTGATTACGCACGAACACGCCGACCACGTGAGCGGCCTGCCGGTGCTGGCGCGCAAGCTCAACATCCCCGTGTACTTTACCGAGGCGACGCACCGCGCCTGGATGCGACAGATGACACCGCGCACCTCCATGAGCTACAAGCAGTGGCTGGAGGGTGTCCGCCGCGACAAGCAGGAGCGGCTGGACGCACAGGCGCTCGCACACCAGATTGCAACCGAAGCCAACGACACCGACAGGCCGGATGACCACTTCTTTGCCGGGGAGTGGAATGCGGCTGCAGCGGTGCCGATGGACCCCGTCGAGCCTGCGAGTGCACTGTTGGCTGCCGCCACGGAAGATCTTTGCGACGACGCCGAGCCTGGCACACGGCAGAGCGTGCGCGACAACCCCACCTTTCTACCCGCGGTGGAGTACTTCCGCGCCGGCCGGCACCTCTGCATCGGCGACATCGACGTCCTGCCGTTCACCATTCCGCACGATGCTGCGGACCCCTGCGGGTTCGTATTCAGCGCAGACGGGTTGCGCTTCGGCTTTGCCACCGACCTGGGGTATGTGCCCGAAAACGTCAAGCGGGCGCTGAAGAACTGTGACGTGCTGCTGCTGGAATCCAATCACGACTTGGAGATGCTGCGCGACGGCCCCTACCCGTGGAGCGTCAAGCAGCGGGTACTGTCCCGCGTGGGGCACCTGTCCAACGCAGCGGCAGCGGAGTTCCTGATGCGTGACTACGACGGTGGCGCGCAATATGTAGTTCTGGCGCACCTGTCAGAAAGCAACAATGCACCGGAACTGGCACGGCTGGCTGCGGAGCAAGCCATTGGCGGCAGGCTCTCGCTGCTGGGCAACCGGGTGGTGCTGGCGCCGCAGGACACCCCGATGGCACCGCTTTGTCTCTAGCGCGCGCTTCCGGCAAGCTTTGGCGGTCGCGGTAAGCGGGTGGCAACGTCAGGGACGTTTATGATGGATAGAGCAGATATGAATCCAGAGACTCCATCGACAGAGGCACCGAGCACGTTTGTGGCGGACGTTCGCGCCCACGGCGTGCGCGCGTCGGTCTTTGGTCCGGCGGCGGGCTGCACCGACCATGTGGTCGGGGACATCCTGTCGAGTTGGCGCTATGACCTGTCGGCGCTCTCGCCAGAGGTGCGCGGTGCCTACCTGGAGCACCTGTCAGAGTGCCCATACTGCCGCGCGCGGCAGCGGCTGCACCGCACCGTCGATGTAACACTGCTCTCGCTGTTCACCATTTCCGCACTGGTATTTATACTGGTGACCATGATTCTGCACCGCGAGCCCTGGGGACAGGTGACCTTTGCCCAGGTGCACATGCATCGGCTATCGCTGGTGCTGACGCTGCAGTCCATTGCGGTTGGCGGATTGCTGGTTTCGGTCCTTATGTGGGTACTCGTCGCCATTGCTACGCCCGCTCCCGAACTCATCACCCAAACGGTTCAGCAACGCAGGCTGCAGGCCCGCGAACGCGTCATTTAGCGGCGCCCTGTGCAGCCCAGCGGCCCCTCAAATGCCTCTCCGCAACGCGACCCTGTGGCCTCGCCTGCATCCGTCGATGTGCGGCAGGAGGCAGACGCACTAAGGCAGTCCGTGATGCCGGTACGCGCCCGTGCGGGTGGCATCCGCACCATGGCGCAGGCACCCGCCACGTACCTGCTGCTCGGCCTCAACATCGCCACCTACCTGTGGATGGTGCATCGTGGGGTGGACCGGCTGACGCCTTCCCCGGAAGACCTCATGCGCTTTGGTGCCAACAATGCCGAGGCGGTGCTGCTGCACCACGAGTGGTGGCGTGTCGTCACCGCCATGTTTGTGCATGTGGGCCTATTGCACCTGTTCACCAATATGTGGTGCCTCTGGAATCTGGGCGTCATCGGCGAACCGCTGCTTGGCTTTCTGGGGGTCTGCGCGGTGTATCTGCTGACGGGTGCGGCAGGCAACCTGCTGTCATTGGCGGCCAATGTGGTGCAACGGCAGTTTGACCAGGTGGGCGCGGGCGCTTCTGGCGCGGTCTTCGGCCTGGCAGGCATTCTCATCGTGCTGTTCTCGAACAAGCGGCTCGCGGAGCCAAGGCCCGGCTTTGCCGGCATCCCGTTACGGGAGCTGTATGCCATTCGCCGTTCGGTGATTTCATTTGCAGCGCTCAACCTGCTCATCGGGGTGGGTTCGCTGGTTCGTCCGGTGATGCACGGGCTTGGCCTGGACGAGCTGCACATTGACAATATGGCACACCTGGGTGGGTTCAGCAGCGGCCTGCTGCTGGGGGTGCCCCTGCTGCCGCGCATGGTCAGTGGGAGGCGGCGCTACCTGCAACGGCAGCGCTTAACCTTTGCCATGGGGCTCTTTCTTCTGGTGCTGTTCGCGGCATTTCTCCGCTCGCTGCGCTAAGCCCTTGTAGGCGGATCAAACCACGCTGGTTTGGGCAAACTTCTTCACCATAGCCAACAGCAGCTTACGGTCGATCTCGGACAGGTGTGCGCTGTAGCGCTGCACTTCCGATAGGAAGCGGATCTCGTCAGGGGACAGGGCGATAGAAGCAATGTCGCGCTGAGCAGGCTCATCTGCAAAGAACTGGCTCATCGGCAGGTCCAGCGCGGCGGCGATCTTTTGCAGGGTTTCCAGCGAGGGAACGGTGTGGCCATTTTCCACCCGCGACAGGTAGCAGCGCAGCAGCCCGGTGCGCTTTTCCACATCGCCCTGCGACATGCCCTTCTGCAGCCGGTAGCCGCGAATCGTGGTCCCGATGTTCATCGCGGCTAGTCCTATTGCTTTCGCCGGCGATGGTGCCTGCGGCATGATGTACACGTCAGCCATTTCTCACAACGCTACCCAGCCCCGGACAGGCTGACAAGGGCAAACTGCAGTCTAATCCAAAGACGAACCAGCGCGGATTCATGGGCGACGTGGGGAATCGGGTGAGCAGTACAGGCTGCGACCTGTCAAGACAGCCCCGCCGTACGGCGCAGCCCCTGCTTAGCAGAGCACCTTTTCCATAAAGAGTAGCCCTGCTGTTTCGTTTTCGTTGTGGCGATCCGTTTCGGTAAAGCCAGTTGAGCGGTACAGGGCAACAGCCTCGGGCATGAGCTCTGGAAGGGTGTCCAGCAGCAGCGTGCAGCTTCCGTGGGTGCGGCTCCACTCCACTGCCGCTGAGATCAGGCTCTGCCCAAGCTTGTGGCCGCGGGCGGTCTCTTCT
>CALMRM010000061.1:0-8544 GCA_937871605.1 uncultured Terriglobus sp.
GTTGCAAGCACACCTCCGTCCACGGCAGCGAGCACCGGCACCTTTGCTGCGGACAACATGCCGAACGCCTATTTCGACTACGACAGTGCAGACCTGCGATCGGACGCACTCGCCGCAATCCAAACAGCGTCCTCGTACCTGAAAGCTCATGCAGCAGTGCACATCGTCGTTGGAGGCTATGCCGATGAGCGCGGCAGTGCAGAGTACGACCTCGCGCTGGGCGAACGCCGGGCGCAGGCAGCACGCGACGCGCTCGTCGCCAACGGCATTACGCCGGACCGCCTCCAGGTGGTGAGCTACGGAAAGGAGGTTCAAGTCTGCCAGGCGGAGGACGAGAAATGCTTCCAGAAAAATCGGCGGGCTGGCTTCGAAGCTCGCTAAGTACTAGAGCCAGTCAGGCACGTGTTGGACTGCAGTACTCCCCTGACTAGCCCATCAACTCTGTTCACCTGTCCATCTCATTTGGGCGCATCGTCGGCGTGGCACGCTACATCTGATTCCCGTCTGTAAGCAGCAGGCGGAGAGCAGAGGAAGCATGAACATCTCGGGCAACACAATCCTGGTCACGGGTGGAACCAGCGGCATCGGGCGGGCGCTGGCGGTGGCGCTACATGAGAAGGGCAACACCGTGATCGTCGCAGGCAGGCGCGAGAGCCTCCTGCAGGAGATTCGCGACACCTACCCCGGCATGCATGCGGTGCAGGTGGATATGGCGAATCTGCAGGCGCTGGATGCCTTTGCCAAACAGGTAACGAAGGACTTTCCGCAGCTGAACGTACTCATCAACAACGCGGGCATCGCAAAGCATGAGGACTACAAGGCGGACACGGTCGATCTCGATATCCCGACCTCGACGATCCAGACCAACATCACGGGTGTGGTCCATCTCAGCGCGCTGCTGCTGCCGCACTTGCGGGCGCAACAGCAGTCCACGCTGATGGTGACGACCTCTGGCCTGGCGTTTGTGCCGTACCCCAAAGGTCCGATCTATGGCGCGACAAAAGCCTTTCTGCATTCCTGGTTGGAGGCCATTCGTGTGCAGCTGCGCGGCACAAACGTAGAGGTACTGGAGCTGGCACCGCCCTATGTGCAGACAGAATTGGGTGGCCCGCACCAGGCCAACGATCCGCGTGCCATGCCGCTGGACGAGTACACGCGCGAAGTTGTGGAGATCCTCGAGAACAACACCATCGATAAGGGCGAGGTGCTGGTGGAGCGCGTAAAGCCAATGCGCTTTGCCGAGCGTGAAGGCCGGTACGACCAGGTACTCGAGATGCTGGCCAACATGTAACGCGTAATGAAGCTGCCGCGGCACATACGCCTGTGCCGCGGCACTGGTGTTTAGAGGGGTGGCTGGCCGTTCGAAGCCATTAGGCCACCGTCCACGGGCAGGTTTACGCCCGTTACAAAGTGTGCTGCCTCGCTTGCCAGGAAGAGGATGGGACCGGCGATGTCCTCGGGATTGGCACCGCGGCCAAGCGCGATGCGCTCCTCAAACTTCTTGATGAGCTCGGGTTGTGACTTCATCTGCTCCGTCATGGACGTGTATACGAGCGACGGATTGACAGCGTTGACCCGCACGCCATGCTTGCCCTCGTCTAACGCCAGAGCGCGGGTGAAGTTGGTAATGGCACCCTTCGCCGCGTTGTAGAACGAGTGGTTCCAGTCGCCGCCCAGGCCAGACACGGACGACACGTTGACGATGCAGCCCTTCGACGCTCGCAGGTGCGGGATCGCAAAGCGGGTCATGTAAAAGTAGCCGTTCAGGTCGGTGCCCATGATGCGCTCCCACTGATCAAGCCCGCCCTCATCCACGGCACCCATGTGGTCCAGCCCGGCGTCGTTCACCAGCACGTCTAGCTTGCCGAACTTCTCTACCGCAGCCTTGACCAGGGCCTCGCAGGCAGCTGGGTCGCTGGTATTCAGTTCTTGTGTGAAGACCTTCTCCGCGCCAAATTCCTGCTGCAGTGCGTCGAGGCCGGCCTTGTCCTTGTCCGCGGCCACCAGGGTTGCGCCTGCCTTCAGAAACGCTTTTGCTGCTGCCGCTCCAATGCCTGAACCTGCGCCGGTCAGCAGGACCACCTTGCCTTCAAACTGAAACATGACTTGTCCTCCGAGGGTCTGGCCCTCTCTGTAGTTGAGAGGCGGAGCCGTCAACGAGGGATGCTGCAGGTGCGCGGCTTGGCGCTAGTGCGCTGCGGCATCGTCACGCCTGCCGCGGCTTTGGCGGGTGGGCGCGTTGAAGTCTGGCGGCTTCTCCGCGATCCAACGCAGGAACCGCTGCATGTCCTCGCGCCCGCGCAGGGTGTCCAGGTCGGCGTACGATCCGGCCAGGTCGTGGTTGGACACGGTGGCGTGGATGGTGCGATGACAGATGGGGTGCACCGGTACAGTTACCATGCCGCCCTGGCTCTTGGGCACGGGATGGTGCCACTCGACACGCGCACCCAGCGGGCGCTTGCACAGGGCACAGGTCGCATCGGTTGCTGCTGCTTGCGCTGCTGTGCGTTCCTCAGCCGTGCGCTGCTGCTGCTTGCGCTTGATCCGCCCCTGCATCACCCCTTTTGGATGCATGCAGGGCGCGCGGTCACGTTAGTAGACGTCGAGCTGGTAGCGTTTGGCCTTCTTGAGCTCGTTCAGGTACTCCAGCGCATGCTCCGGGCTGCAATCCTTGCCGTTTGCAATGGTGTCGAGCAGGGTCTGCTCCACGTCTTTCGCCATGCGGCTGGCATCGCCGCAGACATAGAAGTACGCACCGCGCTCCAGCCATTGCCACAGCTCGGCGCTGTTTTCTTTCATGCGGTCCTGCACGTAGATTTTCTTCTGCTGATCGCGCGAGAAAGCAGTGTCGAGCCGCTGCAGCGTGCCGTCGGCCAGCATGCTGTGGAACTCGTCCTTGTAGAGGAAGTCCGAGGCTGCACGCTGCTCGCCGAAGAAGAGCCAGTTGTCACCGGTGTGGCCGTGCGTCTGGCGATGCTCCAGAAAGGCGCGGAACGGCGCGATGCCAGTACCCGGACCCACCATGATGACCGGAGCCGAGGTGTCCTCCGGCAGGCGAAACTGCGCGTTGGCATGCAGAAAGATGGGCAGGACCTCACCCTCTGGCGCGCGTTCGCCCAGGTGGCCGCTGCACAGGCCCTGGCGGTCACGGTTGTGGGTGTGGTAGCGCACCACGCGCACGGTGGTGTGCACAGTATTGGCGAACTTCGCCTGCGAGCTGGCAATGGAGTACATTCGCGGTGTCAGGCGCTGCAGCACGGTAAACAGCTGCTGTGGGTCCGTGATGCCGCCCGGGTGCTCGGTGAGCAGGTCGATGAACTCCCGGCCCCACACGTACTCTTCTGCCTTGCTCTTGTTGTCCTGCCCGGCCAGGCTTTTCAGGAAATCAAGCCCGGGCGTGCCCTCAGGCGCGAGCTTTGCGTAGCTATTCACGGAGCCGCGCGTCAGCTTACCAATGTGCAGCTTGGTACGCAGCGCGTCATCCAGCGTGGTGGGCTTCTTAAAGAAGTCGAGCACCGGCTCGTCACCCTTGTACTTGAGGGCCTTGAGCACTGCCTCTACCTCACTGTCGCGGTTGGTGGGCAGGATGCCGACCGCATCACCGGGCGTGTAGTGCATGCCCTCTTCTAGCGACAATTCGATGTGCCGCGTCTCCTTTTCGGAGTCCTTGTCGGTCAGGACGTAGTTGACCAGCATGGTCGACTGATAGGGGCTGTTGCGGGTGTACTTTTGTGTCTCAGTGCTCATGAAAGGTGTGTCGGTACGTACAATTTAAGGCTACCATGCTGAAGCTTCCACGGGTCATGTTTCGGCAGGTAGTCAGTCGCGGGTCAGCGGTGAGACACGCAGCACGGGCGTGTCTTTCACCAGGCCGAGCCGCGTCGCGCAGAAGTGCTCAAAACGGATGCCAAAGGTGCGATGATTCCCTGCCCACACGGCACGGAAGCGAGGGGAGCGCGCCCAGCCCATGAAGAGCAGCGCCCAGCCACGATGGTCGGGGTGTTCCCAAAAGTCGTCCAACCGCAGGTGAAGAAAAGTGGTCTCCATCAGCTGCAGCATTTCCAGGCACATGGAGGTCACATCTGGAGTGGGAGGGATCATCGAAGGGGGATGCGGCCCAAGGCCCATCAGTTCCATCAGAAAGCCACCTCTCTGCAGTTGCAGCGGGTGGTCTGCGCGGAAGTGCTGCCACAGGCGTTCCAGGGCACGGGTGTGGTCCAGGAACTTTTCGCTCGTGCTGGCGGCAGGCGTCGTCATATCAATCAACCGCTCTGCCGCCCGGATGAGCGGTTCACGCGTCGTGACTCCGCGCAATGACGTGCGAAGCACATGGTGCCCAAGGCGGCGGTAGCTCTCAAACTGTTCTTCTTTGAAAAACTGGTTGGCCGTGGTCTCGTGTGGAAAGGTGCGATGGCTAGAGCCGTACTGCGTGATGGTAGCGTCCTCATCGCCGGTGAGCGATGCTTTGAGGTAGACAATCCGGCCCACGCTGCCATTGCTATAGCGAATCAGGCCTACTGCGCTGTGCGTCCGGCTCAGCCCAGCGTCTCCGCGCCGCAGGGAGGCCAAGTCGAGCTCGATGTGCGCTCCAAAGTCCGTCGCACACAGGCGAATCGCGTTCGCCAGCCCGGAAAAGGTCATGCTCTCGTCACACTCTGCATCGCAGGCAATGATGAGTTGGCTGCGCCTGCGGACCAACTCATAGATACCCAGATTTTCGAAGTGGCCCCCATCTGTGACGTTGACGTAGGCACGGCGTTCGCTGGCCAGGCCAAACAGCTCCAGCAAGAGGTAGAATAGGCCGCTCGGACCGCTGTGCTTTGCCGCCGCGCTGCCAGGATTGGGGAACCACCAGCCCAGGCGGACATTGAACAGGGTCAACAACAGGGCCACGAGTGGTGCCGTGTTGTAGCCCATGTTGGGGCTGGCGGCTGCGCCTGATACTGCGACGGCCTGGCCCAGTGTCAGACCTCCCGCAAAGTCTGCCGTCGGACGGTAGCCAACATGCTCTCGCGCCGCGCCGCAGGACACCGGCGTCAGCGTGAAGGAGGCGCTGTGACGTGTGTGCAATGCCAAGTCCGCACTGCCAGCCAGGTTGAGCGAGCAGTTGACGATGGGGAACGGTCCGCGAAAGCCCGGGCCGGAAAGCGTGCTGAGTTTTAGGTCGTCTTTAAAGTCAAACCCGGTAAATGCTGTTGGCCGCCGCGTGCCCGCCTGCCAACGTGTTGCACCCAGGTAACAGCGCACCAGGCGATTGCGATACAACTCGCTAAGACCGAATACATTGAGATCGAAGCGCCAGGAAAACAGGAGTGCGCACAGCAGCACAACACCGAACGCGACCGCTAGCACGGTGCCGCCCGGTAGCGCCTCAATGCCCAGTATGCCCAGCCGGTGCACAGGCATGACCTCTGCACGTAGGAACGCATACAGCAGCTCCGCAGCGCCCATCGCGGCACCCAGCAGGAATAGCGCGCCTCCCACATTCGCCAGTAGCTGCAGCGAAGGCGCGCGCGTGGCACCCTCCCCCGCGGTGCGGCTGCTTTTGCCTGCCAGCAGGCCGCCGATGCTTGTGGCGACCCAACCGCCGACGGCACCCCACTTGATCCAGTGCTTACCGTGCAGCCAGTGCAGGAACCAGGGGCTGCCGAACACCAGCGCGGGAATCGCGCACCCAAGTACCGCGCAACCCAGCACACAGGCGCCGTAGCGCGTCCACCATTCTCGCTGGGCGCCGTCGCTGGCACGGCCCGCCAGGCCGATCATCAACAGAATGGCAAGGGCGTACGTGCCCAGGGTCGCTGCCGGTCCCCACACAGCGGTGAATGTGGTCACACGGTCGAGCGAGTGCAGGTGCCACACTTGCAGCTCCATCAGCAGCAGAATGGCAGACAGGCAAACATGCACCAGCACGGTGCACAGCCCGGCAATGCCTGCAGCTGCCCATCCCCGCGACACGCCCGTGCCCTTGTCCTGAGCTCTGGACCGGAGGAGTGACGCACGACTGAGCAGGAACAACCCGGCAAAGGTCACCAGGAGCAGCAACCAGGTTTTGTACTCAAGCCATGCGTGCCTGAAGGGAGATAGGAAGAGTGTTGAGAACTGCGGCTCGCTCCCGGTAACGGAGCAGTTGACTCCGCTGTTCCATGCCCAGTGTGGCATGGGCATTGGCGCGGTGCAGTGTGAGCGCCACGCGGTGGCAAACTCCTGCGTGGCAAGCACCGCTGCACCCACCCACGCCGGAACCACAGCCAACGCCAGCACGTAGCCCTGCAGCAGCAAGCCGCCTGGCTGTGACGATCGCTTCGGTGCGCCAGACCGTAGTCTCCTCTGCAGCTTGATGCGCAAGAGGCGTCCAAATGCCTGTTGCGTCCTGGAGCCCCGAAGATTCACCAGCACCTCGGTAACGACAAGCGCCGTCAACACTGCCAGGAGCAGCCTGCTTGCCGTACTTAGCAACGCCGCACCCACCGGAGCCCCTGGCAGGCCGCCGCTCCCAACCGCAGCATCCGCCGCTGCAAGCCCAAGAAACGCCAGCCGCAGCAGGTACACGCCGCAGAACAGTGCCAGCAGCCACGCCAGTGCGGTCAGCTGGATCAGGAGCGTATTGCGCAGCCAGAGTGCACCCAGGCTCCAGGTGTCTATGCTCAGCAAGCCGGTGCGCGGTGCCAGATAGTTCGAAAACTTACGCAGGTGCGCAATGGAGTCACCCCACGGCGTCAGACGGCCCAGCCAATAGGTGGAGCGCTTCACGTTGCCCATCAACCACGAACCGGCAAAGCCGCCGCCAGACACCGTGGACAGGTAGTCCACCTGCCGCAAGAGGTCGAGTTCCTGCAGGCCCTGCAGCACGCCCAGGTTGAAGGTCGCGCTGCGGATGCCCCCACCGGAGAACGCCAGTCCGATCAGGTCGGGCACCGTGTGACCGGTGTAGAGATGGCGGCTCCAGCCCGGGGCGTACGACGCGCCACCGCGCGATGTACCCACGCCGTACTCGCGGTAGTCGCGCTGAGCGCTGACCTCGTCCAGTTCCGTGTCGAACACAGCGCGCCAGCCCTGCGCATCGGACTCCACCACGTCGGTCGTCGATCGATCGCTCGCGGCAGGCTGCGCCAGTTGCTGCTGCTCCACACTGGCCACCTCGTAGGCGTTCTGCACCAAGTCGCAGCAGCTACCGAACACCTCCCGCAAAATCTCTTCTGTGGCTTGCAGGTCCTGCTGCTGTGCCGGTGAGCCAAACAGGGCCGCACGGAACCGCAGGAGGCCCAGCCACGACGCGGCGCGGTTGGTGACTGCTGCTGCCGCTGTCACATCGGTGCGCAACAGGCCTGCAATCCAGTACAGGTCGCCCAATGCCACTCTCGCGATCAGAGCGGTGTCACACCTCCATCCATTTCGCGGCCGCGTTTGCAGCGGATGCGCTTCGTCGTGAACGCCGGGCGTTAAGCGCAGGTAGAAGAGTGCCTGTCGCTTGGCCCACTCGGTCATCCCGCGCACGATCCCGTCCAGAGCGAGGCCCGCACTGCTCCCATCCAGTTCCGGCTGTAGACACCGGATTCGCAACTCAAGCGCCTGGCTCAGGTTGCCGCGGAACGGCTGCAACGCCTCTGGAACGCTGCCGTCCAGGAAGCACAACGCAGCCTGAACGTCCTCACTGTCGGGCAGCACCGGCGCAAGCAACTGCTCCCGGCTCGCGTGGTCGCTCCCAAGCGGCGGCGGCACAGCAAGCCACCACGGCTCCCGGTTGATCTTGAAGGCGCCGGCATCGGCGTAGACGACTGCGTCCGGCTGAAAGTACCGGCGCAGAAACATACGTGCCCCGAAGTACAGGTACGTGTTCAGATAGCGCAGAAACGAGTCTGACTCAAGCAGCGCAAGCATGGTCTCGCGATGCGGCAGCGCCATACCCGTGGTGCTATCTCCCCAGCACTGGAGCCAAATTTCTGCCTGGGTTAACGCGTCGAGTGCAGTGTCCAGGTTGGTGCGGTTCTGCGCAACCTCTGGCTCTTGGGTGTGCTCGTCCTCGTGCGGACGCAGGGTGTAGCGGCGCCCGGGCTCACCCTGCTCCCATAGCGTTTCAAAGATGGTCCACAGTGTGTCGTCGGCAAAGACGACGGATGGTTCGGCACCAAGGCTTGGCAACGTGCTGCCTCCCTGCAAGGATCGCGGCAGCCCGTGGAGGAGCAGGCGCTGTACCGCCCGCCACTCTGGCGAGCTACGTACCACGCGACGGGTAGCCGCTGTCACGGAATGGAGCCACGTTAGCCCGGGCCCGCTGCGGCGTCAAGCACTGTTTCTTGGGTGACACGCGAAGGATTGAGGCTTTGCGCAATCATTGCGAGGGAGCCGCCTGCTTCGCCGCTGCTTACAGGTGTTTGCGATAAGTGGGCGGATGAGCCGAGCCATGGCGTGCTGGTGCCGCGGGACGTTTGCTCGCCCGCTGCGCTGCATGCTGCGCCACACCTTGACGCGTGCCAGCAGCGCGCGCGGGCTGTAGGCGTTGCCCTGCTGTGCGGCTGCCTTGCACCGGGGCACGTGCTCTGC
>CALMRM010000061.1:8554-8915 GCA_937871605.1 uncultured Terriglobus sp.
ATGCCGGTGTGGACACCGTCCGCAGCTACCCGTCTGGCGAGTCGCTCGACGACAAGCTGGCCAACCTCGCACGCGGCATCGGTCTCGTGCACGCGACCTGAAGGGGCAGCCGATCCGCAGCGCCCGCTGGCAGGCCCACCAGGGCGAGCAGCAGGTCATTTGCTTCGCGAAACATATTGGCGCCGCCTCGGCTGCGGCCGTCCGTGCGCGCGATGAAGATACCCGCATGCCGTGCCGGGTCCAGTGCGATGTACGTTTGAAAACCTGCGCCGCCCCCGGTCTTTTCCACGATGCGCGACTCGCCGTACTGCTTGTTGATCTCGATCCAGCCCAGGCCGATGCCGTCCGGCATGCCCGCATG
>CALMRM010000062.1 GCA_937871605.1 uncultured Terriglobus sp.
TCTCAGAAGCGAGACCTGGGGCACCTTCGGGCTTCGTCTGCGCAGCCTTCATCGTTTCGAGCGGCGCGGGCGGCAACAGCAGGTCGAGGATGCGCTCTTCGGCGTTGCGCTCAGCCTTGTCCTCGATCTCTTCGAGCTTTTCCTCGCGCACCATCTCGATGGCGGTTTCCACCAGGTCGCGCACGATGGATTCGACATCACGGCCCACGTAGCCGACCTCGGTAAATTTGCTCGCCTCCACCTTCAGGAAAGGCGAGTTGGTCAGCTTGGCCAGCCGTCGCGCAATCTCGGTTTTGCCCACGCCCGTGGCACCGATCATGATGATGTTCTTGGGCATGATCTCTTCGGCCAGCTCGGGCGGCAGCTTCTGGCGGCGCTGCCGGTTGCGCAACGCAATGGCCACGGCGCGCTTGGCCGCGTGCTGACCGATGACGTACTTGTCCAACTCCGCGACAATCTCGCGCGGCGTCATCTCTTCCAGGCCGACGGCCTGATCTTCCGCTACTCCGGGTAAATAGATAGCCATCCTACTAACTCACTCTCTAACCTTGTCAGCCGCCTAAACCTTGTCATCCCGCAGCGTAGCGGAGGGATCTGCTTCTCAGTCCGGCGTCGGCACACTCGCAACTCCAGGCACACATGCAGATCCCTTCGCGTTGCTACGGGATGACAAACAGGAACTTAAAGCTCTTCCACGACAAAATTTGCGTTGGTATAGATACAGATCTCCGCCGCAATCTTCATGCTCTTTTCGACGATGCCGCGGGCGGAAAGGTCCGTGTTTTCAAGCAGGGCCTGCGCGGCACTTTGCGCAAAGCTGCCGCCGCTGCCGATGGTCATGATGGCGCCGCCTTCGATCAGGTCCGGCTCGATCACGTCGCCGTTGCCGCCGAGGAGGTACATGTGCTCCTTGTCGGCAACC
Source organism: uncultured Terriglobus sp. (assembly GCA_937871605.1). Lineage (GTDB taxonomy): Bacteria > Acidobacteriota > Terriglobia > Terriglobales > Acidobacteriaceae > Terriglobus. The sequence continues at coordinate 923 of CALMRM010000062.1, forward strand.
AGTAGCAGGGCTTCCAGCTGACGCAGCAGCTTGTCGGTGCGCCAATCCTTGGCGAGTTCGACGGCGGCGCGCGGCAGGTTGCCGGCGTATTGCTCCAGCTTGCCCTCGAAGCGGGCGAACAGCGAAAAGGCGTCGGCGGTGGACCCGGCAAACCCGGCCAGCACCTTGTCGTTGTACAGGCGGCGCAGCTTTTTGGCACCGCTCTTCATTACGGCAGAGCCCAGCGTCACCTGCCCATCCGCGGCCATGACCACCACGCCGTTGCGGCGCACGCACAGCACGGTGGTGGAGCGGATGCGGCGGCCCTCCGCCGTGTCGTAGGCAGGCGCGGACAAGACGGAAGTACTTTGCCTGCCGTGCCGCATCGAAGAAGAAGAAGATGTATGGCGCGCGCGCTGGGAACGGCGGCTGCCGGTAAGGTTCTGCATCGTTTCAAGTATAACGATGTAGGATAGCTGGCAAGTACAGCGCGCAACGGGAGGCACCATGGCCGAAAGCAATCAAAAGACTGTCACGCTCACCATGTCGCAAGAGCGGTATGCCGCGATGGAGCGCCTGGCGCAGAGGCAAGGTATCAGCATGACCGATTACATGCGACAGGCGTTAGAAGTGGCGCAAATCGTTGTGACGGCGAAGACATCTGGCGAAAAAGTCATTCTGAAGAATGGCAATTCCTATAAGGAACTGACGCTGGCTGCTTAGCATGGCAGACACTGCGAACTCAGTTCGTCTTGATGTTGATAGTGTCAGCGAAGCGCAGGTGCACCCGGCCGAAGTCAGGCCGTATGAGCCGGAGCGACAGCGCGACATCGTTCGCACCTTTGTTACGCTGGGCCTGCTGGCCTCATTCCTTGGACTCATCTTTTGGGCGTGCCGCGAAAGCGTGACTTCCGCCGTGGTGTGGGCGCAGACCAAAGACATGATGCAGATCATCCTGCCCGCGCTCAGCGGGCTTTTAGGCTCGGTGATCGGCTTTTACTTCGGATCAGGCGCCAATCTGGATCGCAAGCCCTGACCCCGTCCCACTCTTCACTTCACGACATCCGTTCCAGGAACCGCTTCTGCACGCCCCTCACCTAACGGTGAGTCCGGCGCAGGCACTATGGCAACCTCGTCGAAGTAGTCTGGCTTGGCGGGGAGCCGTTGAAAGCCAGCACCACGATCGCTCAGCCGAAAGCGCGTGCGGCAGCGCCCGCAACGCCACGGAAAAACACCGAACAGCGGCAGCACGTGGTTCTCCCACAGACCGTTGCGGCCACACCGGGTCAACACGCCGCGCCCACATGCGGGGCAAATACGTTCCGCCATGCAACGACACCCTGCCAGCGCGGCTGGCTTACGTCAGTGTAAGCGCAGCCGCTTGGCTGGGCACTTAGCGATAGCTGGGCGGCGCGGGATTGCGCTCGAACTGCCGTTGATGCCAGTACGGATAGGCCACTGGGCGTTCGCTGGCCTTGTCCAACCGCTCCACCTGCTCTGGCGAAAGCACGAAGCTGGCGGCTTCCAGGTTGCTCTTGAGCTGCTCCGCGTTGCGCGCGCCGATGATCAGGCTGGCCACCGTGGGTTTGCGCAGCAGCCAGTTGAGCGCCACCTGCGGCACGGATTTGCCGGTCTCGGAGGCAACGGCGTCCAGCGCATCCACCACGGTGTAGAGGAATTCCTCGTCCACTACGGGACCACCCGCCTGGCCGTCGCTGTAGCGCGAGTTGGGCGGTGCGGGCTGGCCGCGGCGCACCTTGCCGGTCAGGCGACCCCAGCCCAAGGGGCTCCACACCAGCGCGGCCACGCCCTCCGCCATGCCCAACGGCATCAGCTCCCACTCAAAGTCGCGGCCCACCAGCGAGTAGTACGCTTGCTGCGCCACGTAGCGCGTCCAGCCGTAGCGCTCACTCACATCCAGCGAGCGCTGCAGGTGCCAGCCGCTGAAGTTGGAGCAGGCAATGTAGCGAATCTTGCCGGCACGCACAAAGTCGTCCAGCGTGCTCAGCGTCTCCTCGATAGGCGTCTCTGCGTCGAAGCCGTGCATGTGGTACACGTCGACATAATCGGTCCGCAGCCGCTTCAGGCTGCTGTGCAGCGCATTCGTGATGTGGAAGCGCGAGGATCCCTGCTCGTTCGGCCCCTTGCCGAAGCCAAAGGTGCTCTTGGTGGACAGCAGCACGGATTCGCGCGGCAGGTGGGCGATGGCTTCACCCAGAATCTCTTCCGAACGGCCCTCGGAGTACACATCCGCCGTGTCGAAGAAGTTGACGCCTGCGTCCATGCACAGGTCGATCAACTGCCGTGCCTCGGCCACGTCGGTGCTGCCCCAGGCTTTGAAGAACTCGTTTGCGCCACCAAAGGTGCCCGTGCCGAAGCACAGGACGGGTACCTTTAAACCACTCTTGCCAAGCTGACGAAATTCCATATCAGGATGGATGCACAAAGGGCTGCCACGCGCTTCACTTTGGCGTGAATGCACTGCCTGGATTGCCGAACAACAGCGATGGCATGAGAAGCTGGTGCAAGCCAAGACGCATCCTTACGCCGCGGCAAAGCGGCTTTGCCGCAGCTTGGTGTAGACATGGCGGACGGCAGCGACGTCCCATGGAGCAAAATGCCGAACACCCGTACCGTCAAGCAGGCTGCAGCACTCTTACTGTTCGTTCTTAGCGCCACCAGCATGCCTGTGCGCGCCACAGCGCAGGCGACAGCGGCAACTGCACAGCGGGCAGCAGACCTGCAGCTGGGCGTCGGCTTCAGCTATGGCAAGCACGACTACGAGTACACGCCGCTAGAAGACGGCACGCGCATCAACGGCTTTTCCTTCTACGGCACGCTCGATCTGAAGCCGCACTATGGCGTTGAGATCGCCTTCCACCAGTTGGGCACACACAAGGATGACCATGAGTACGAGCGCACCTACGAAATAGGCCCGCGCTATGTCTTGCACTACAACCGGCTGAACCCGTATGCGCGCCTTGCGTACGGCCGCGGTGTCTTCAACTTTCCGCAGGACATTGCCAATCTGGCGTACAACATGGGCGTGGCTGCGGGTGGTGTGGACGTAAACGTGCTGCGGCACGTCAACGTGCGTGGCGAGTATGAGTACCAGCGCTGGTTTGGGTTCCCCAACCACGACCTGCAGCCGCAACTGGTGACCGTGGGTGTGGCCTACCACTTCTAACCGCGCGATGCAGTGCTCTCTGCCGGTTTGTCCGGCTGCGACTGGTAGATCTCCTCCACGCGCGCGACCGTGTCGATCTCTGCCAGCGGCTTGTCACGGCGGATTTGCAGGATGCGCGGAAAGCGCAGCGCGAAACCGCTGCTGTGGCGGTCACTGCGCATGATGTTGTTGAACGCAATTTCCAACATGACGAGCGGCTCTACCGTACGAAAGTTGCCGTAGTCCTCCAGCGTATGTGCCTTACACCACTCGCTCAGTTCTGTGATCTCCGCATCCGTCACGCCGCTGTAGGCCTTGCCTACGTTCTGCAGGCTGCCGTCCGCCGCGCGCACGGCAAAGGTGTAATCCGACAGGAACTGCGACTTGCGCCCCTGGCCGTACTCCGCGCCGGTAATGACCACGTCCAGCGTGTCCAGGTGTCGCTTGAGCTTCATCCAGCTCAGGCCACGGCGGCCCGGCTGGTAAAGCGACTCGCTCGCCTTGATCATGACGCCCTCATTGCCGCGGTCGCGCGCGGCCACGTAGGCGCGGTCCAGTTCGTCGGCGGAGTGCGCCTCCACTACGGGTGACAGACGCAGCCGCTGCTCACCTTCCGGCTTGCTCTCGCCGGTTTCGACGAAGAGTCCACCCTTCGGCGGTGGTGCAGGCAGTTCCAGCGGAGAACAGGTGACGCGCTGCATCGTTTCGACCAGCGCCTCCAGCTTTGCGCGGCGCTCACGCAGCGGCAGGTCTAGCAGCAGCGTGCCATCGGCAAATAGGAGGTCAAAACACATGAACACGACCGGGATCCCGGTGCGCACGTCATTGTTCACCTTTTTGCGGCCAAGACGGGGCGACAGCACGGCAAATGCCATGGCGCGGTCCGCGCGCACGTCCCACGCCAGCACCTCGCCGTCAAGGATGACGCCCGTGCCGGTACCGGTCACGCGCGCAAAGGCTTCCACGATCTCTGGATAGCTCCCCGTCACGTCTTCGCGGTTGCGCGAGTACAGCGCCACTCGCCCTGGCTGCGATGCATCGCCGCAGTGCAGCTGGATGCGCATGCCGTCATACTTGTCCTCCACCTGCGCGCTCAGGCGCACGGCTTCGACCGGCGTGTCCTCTGGCACAGCCTCCTCCAATGTGTCGGCAATCACCTCAGCGATGGTAGGCGCATCCGGCTCGACCTCGGCTGCAGGCGTGACCGCAACCTCGGCGCTTTTCGCCACGTCCGGCTTGGAGGCGAAGCGAGCCACGGCCTCCTCTGTCGTTTCCACCGGCGAGGCCAGCATGAAGCCGAGCGGGTGAAACAGCCGCATGCGCGCCGTCTCCAGTGTGGCGGCAAAGGCCATCGCCGTAGCCTCAGACAGGTCGGCCTGCAGCATGACGGCGTTGCGCAGCGCGGGCAACGGCTGTTCAGTGGCGACGGCGATCGCCTCTTCCACCAACGCCTGCTTCACGCCAATGCGCATGTCGCCGTTGATGAGCTTGATGAGGTACTTGGCCTCAACGGGCGAGCAGCGCCGCAGCATGCCCGCCAGCAACGCCTGGCGGGCCGCGGTGTTCTTTGCCACAGGAATTTGCGCAAACGCGTCCTCCACCTCTGGCAGCGTTAGCGAAGGATCCGGCGTGTGTCCCTGCTCCGCAAACAAGTCGCCCGCCGCGGCACCCAGGTCGCCATGCCTGCGCCATGCGGCCTGAAATTGCTCCTCAGTGGGCGACACGATCTCGCGCACGGTTTTGGTCAGCATGGCACCGCCGATGTTGAGCTTGCGCGTGTCCGCCTCGCTGAACGCTTCGCCAGAAAGGTACATCGCGAACAGCCCCGCTTGGTGTGCATCGCCCGCATCGCGCGCGGCTGAAATGCCCGCAGCAATGGCGGCGCGCTTCTTCAGGCGGCTGCCGGTGGCGGCCAGTTCATCAGCCAGGGTCGCAAGTGCGTGGAAGAGTGCCATGGTCGAAAGATGCGGCTTTGTGCCGTGCGGTTTGGAACAGCGGCGTACCTGCGTACGCCTGTCCGAAGAGCGAACCGTATTCGCACACAAGGCTTGCCTACTCTGCAGTCCCACGTCTACCATGCCACGCTGTGGGCGGGTATGCCTTTCACGTGTTTCAGCGGCAACCTGCAGTCACTCGAGTAAGCCCGCCAGGAGGAAGCCTATGCCGCATGTTTCGCGCAGAACACTACTGCAGGGCGGCGCGGCAGCCACCGTGCTTGCAGCCAGTCCCCTGCTTGCGGCGGAGCAGACGTCCGCTCAGCCTGCCGCGACCCCGCGCAAGGGCAACATCCGGCAGTCCGTCTGCAAAGGGCCGTACCCGAAGTTCACCGTCGATGAACTCTGCCGGTACGGCGCTGAAATCGGCTTGAAGGGTGTGGACCTGCTGCAGCCGCAGGACTTTGCGGTGCCGAAGAAGTACGGCCTCGTCTGCACCATGGGGTATGCCGGTGGCGTCAGCATCAAGGACGGCCTGAACCGCCCCGCAAATCACGCCGCCATTGAGGACGCGTTGCGCAAGGCGATTCCACTGGCCCAGGCAGCAGCTGTGCCCAACCTCATCACCTTTTCCGGCAACCGCAACGGCATGTCTGACGAAGAGGGTGCGCGCAATACGGTTACAGGACTGAACCGCGTCAAGCACATGCTGGAAGACGCCAATATCACCCTGTGCCTGGAACTGCTGAACAGCAAGGTGAACCACCCGGACTACATGGCGGACCACGCCGCGTGGGGCGTCCGCGTGATGCAGGAGGTGAACTCGCCCCGCTGCAAATTGCTGTACGACATCTACCACATGCAAATCATGGACGGTAACCTGATCGCCACGATCAAGCAGAACATCCAGTGGATTGGCCACTTCCACACCGGCGGTGTGCCCGGCCGCAACGACCTGAACGACCAGCAGGAAGTGCAGTGGGACGGCGTGATGCGCGGCATCGTCGCCACCGGCTTCACAGGCTATGTGGCCCATGAGTTCAAACCCCTGGGCGACCCGTATGCAGCGCTGCTGCAGGCGGTTAACCGGTGCGATGTGTAGTCAGTACCAGCGGCACACCGAGTAAGGAATAAAACCATGCAACGACGAGACGTGCTTCGCCTGCTGACCACCACTGCCATGGCTTCTGCCATGCCGCTTGAGATCCTGCAATCGCTGCGGCAGGCCCGGGCCGAGGTGGGCCCCTCGCGCGGCCTGCGCACGCTGAACCCGCACCAGAACGCCACGGTCACGCTCCTGAGCGAGCGCATCATCCCGGAGACGGACACGGCTGGCGCGAAGAGTACCAAGGTTAACGAGTTCATCGACCTCCTGCTGACCGAGTGGTATGACAAGCCTGACACCGACCGCTTTCTCCAGGGCATTGCCGAAGCAGACGCGGACAGCCGCAGGCACTTCGGCAAGGACTTTGTGGACTGCTCCACCGCGCAGCAAATCGAGCTGATGAAGAGCTGGGACAGCGCCGCCATGGACTACGCAAAGGCGAACAAGGCATCGCTGAACGCAAAGTTCGCCGCGCCGCCCGCCAACTTCTTCTACACGGTCAAACGCCTGACTATTGTGGGGTATTACACGTCAGAGACCGGCTTCACCAAAGAACTGAAAGCTACCATCATCCCCCTGAAGCACGCGGGCTGCGCACCGCTGTCGGAGGCCCGCTCGTGAACATCGTTACAGGCAAGGCAAACACCTTTGACGCCATCGTGGTTGGCTCTGGCATGAGCGGCGGCTGGGCTGCAAAGGAGCTGACCGAAAAGGGCCTGCGCACACTGGTGCTGGAAGCTGGCGAAACCATTGTCCCCGAGCGTGACTACGTGGACCACCTGCCCGTGTGGGACGTAAAGTTCCGCGGCCTGCGCGACCGCAAATATGAAGAGGTGTACCAACCCGTCCAGCGCCATATTGGCGATGAATGGAACTCCAAGTTCTTCGTCAATGATGCAGACAATCCGTACACCACGCCCAAGGATTCACCGTACCTCTTTCTGCGTGGCCGCCATGTCGGTGGCCGCTCCATCATGTGGGGCAGGCAGTCGTACCGCTGGAGCGACCTGGACTTTGAGGCCAACGCAAAGGACAGCCACGGTGTGGACTGGCCCATCCGCTACAAGGACATTGAGCCCTGGTACGACTATGTGGAGGAGTTCATTGGTGTGAGCGGTCAGGCGGAAGGCCTGCCACAGCTGCCGGACGGCAAGTTTCTGCCACCCTTTGAAATGAACTGCGCGGAAGTGGTGATGAAGGCCGCCGTAGAGCAGAGGTTTCCGCAGCGAAAAGTCACCATTGGCCGCACTGCCATTCTCACCGTCGACCACAAAGGCCGCTACGCCTGCCACCAGTGCGGGCCGTGTGACCACGGCTGCATCACGCGGTCGTACTTCAGCAGCAACAGCTCGACCCTGCCCGCAGCAGAGGCCACCGGCAGGATGACGCTGCGGCCCATGAGCGTGGTGCACAGCCTCATCTACGACCCTGGCACGCGCCGCGTCACCGGTGTGCGCATCATCGACGCGACCACGCGCCGCAGCCTGGAGTTCCACGCGAAACTCGTCTTCCTGTGCGCGTCCACGCTGGAGTCGGCGCGCATCCTGCTGAACTCCGCCAACAGCGACTTTCCGAACGGCCTGGCCAACTCGAGCGGCGAAGTGGGCCACAACCTCATGGATCACATCTTCCATAGCGGTGCCAGCGGCACCATGCCTGGCATGGAAGACCATGTGCAGTTAGGGAACCGTCCGAACGGTATCTACATTCCGCGCTTTCGCAACGTGCATGACAAACACCCGGATTTTGTGCGTGGCTATGGCTTCCAGGGCCGCGCGGCGCGGCAGAGCTGGTCACGCGGCACGGAGATGCCGGGCTTTGGTGTGGACTTCAAGCGCGCCTTGCGCGATCCGGGGCCGTGGCAAGTCACCATTGGCGCGTGGGGCGAGTGCCTGCCCGACCACAAGAACCACATGGCGCTGGATCACGACCGGGTCGATGCGTGGGGCGTGCCTACTATCCAGGTGAACCACACCTGGGGACCGAACGAACTCGCCATCCACAAGGATGCGCAGGTCACCGCGGCAGAGATGCTGGAGGCCGCAGGCGTCAAAGACATCGCACTGAGCACCGTGCCATCCATCCCGGGCGAGTGCATCCACGAGATGGGCAGTGCGCGCATGGGGCGCGACCCGAAAACGTCCGTGCTAAACAGTTACAACCAGGCGCACGACGTGAGCAACCTGTTCATCACCGATGGCTCGTTCATGGCGTCCTCCTCCTGCGTCAACCCGTCGCTCACCTACATGGCCATGACCGCACGCGCCGTGGACCATGCCGTGACACTGATGAAGCGCGGTGAGATTTAAGGACGACAGCGACCATGACGTGCCTTTAGTGGAAGTCGTGTGACTGCATGGGCGCTGCTGTCACGGACAACTCCTGAATGCGAATGGCGCGCACATGGATGACCGTGTCGATGTTTTGTAGCGTGCCTTCCAGAGGTGCTGGTAGTGGACGCTGTAGAACCACCGCGGTGAATTTAAGCGTTTGCTGTTGACATACCGCGTGTCGTTCAACGAGCCTCTTCGTATTCCACGGCACAAAAATGTTCGAGCGTACGTACCCCCTCGAACGTCATGCTGTATGAAGCAGGAGTGCTGCAATGAACGGGCGAAACCACCGGATAGAACGGCAGGGATGCAACGCACTGTTTGCCATGGGACTCATGCTTTCCGCATGCACCGTTCCCCTGCGTGTGGCTGCGGCGCAAACCTCAGCGCAGGCCGCATCAGCCAGCGGTATCGACGGCACGTGGCAGGGCACCCTGCACGCCCAGAGGGACCTGCGCCTTGTGCTAAAGATCAGCAAGGCCCAGGATGGCACTCTGCACTCCGTCTTCTATAGCATCGACGAGGGTGGTCAGTCCATTCCGGCCGAAACTACAGCAGTCACAGGCAGTGTGCTGACGATCAAAATGGATGCCATGGATGGCAAGTTTGTCGGCAAACTAGCTTCGGACAACACCACCATCACAGGAGAATGGCCTCAGGGCGAAAGGTCGCTGCCGCTCATCCTGGTACGCGCCACCGCAGACACGGCGTGGAACATCCCGGAGCCACCGCCAAAAATCCAACCGATGGACCCCAAGGCAGACCCCAGCTTTGAGGTGGCCACCATCAAGCTCAGCGATCCCAACAGCCCCGGCAAGGGCTTTGGTGGACCTCCCGGCACATTTCAGACACGCAACACTACGCTGAACGACCTGCTGATGTTCGCCTACCAGATCCAGATCAAGCAGATCGTCAACGCGCCGGGCTGGGCTGAGTCACAGAAGGTCGACATCATCGGCAAGCAGGACACGCCCGGTCAGGCCAGCGAGGCGCAGACACAGGCCATGATGCAAAAGCTGCTCCTCTCGCGCTTCGGGCTCAAGTTTCACATGGACAAAAAGGAGCTGCCTGCCTACATCCTCTCCGTCAGCAAGAGCGGCTCGAAACTAAAAACGAGCACAGGGGATCCGGGCACTCCAAGTGCGTTCTTCTTTCGGCAGCTTGGCGATCTGACTTTTCGCAACATCACTATGGAAGGCTTTTCCAAGTGGATGCAGACGGTGCTGGACCGTCCCGTGGTGAACCACACCGATCTGCAGGGCCGCTTCGATGGCAGGTTGAAGTGGAACCCCGATGAAAGTCAGTTCGCCATCTTCGGCGTCAAGGTCGTGCACAGCGATGCGCCGGATGCACCGCCCGACTTGTACAAGGCGATTCAGGAGCAGATCGGTCTGCGGCTCGATGCTGGCAAGCCCAACGTGGACGTGATGGTGATCGACCACGTCGAAAAGCCGAGCGAAAACTAGGCATGGTTCGCAGCTCCTGCTTCGGCATACGCGGGGTCGCGGCAGCGGCCCTGGCACTCACCGCGTGCGCCGCAACCGCTGCGGAGTACCACGGGCGCGTCCTGTTCTCTGGCCTGCCCGTCCCCGGTGCCACAGTCACGGTCACGCGCAACGGGCAAACGCTGTCCACGGTCACGGACACACAGGGCCTCTTCCAGTTTCCTGACATGGCTGCGGGCGAGTGGCACGTCTCCATCGCCATGTTCGGTTTTGCCCCGGTTGAGACGGCGGTGACGGTTCCCTCAACAGCAACAGCAGCGGTGGATCTGCAGATGCTGCCCCTGGCAGATGTGCTGGCACGCGCAGACAAGGCAAGCGCCGCGCCTGTCGCCATCGCGGTGCGCCGGACGGAGCAGCCCGTCGCCAAAAACACGCCCGCAGCCGGCGAGAGCGCACCACCTCCACCCGCCAGCAGCGAGCCCGACCGTGGCGCAGACGGCATGCTGATCAACGGTAGCGAGAGCAACGCCGCCACGTCGAAGTATTCCATCTCACCGGCGTTCGGCACACGGCGGGCTGGCACCAAGGCGCTGTACACGGGCAGCCTGGGCGCGCAGTTGAGTAACTCGGCCTTTGACGCGCGGCCCTACTCGCTGACCGGCCTCCAGGTGCCCAAGGCATCGTACAACCGCTTTACCGGGACCGCGACCATCGGCGGCCCCATCCGCATTCCGCACCTCTTCTACAACGGACCGACCTTCTTCGTCGGCTACCAGTGGACCCGCGACCGCGAAGCGGACACGCTGCCCGGCCTGGTGCCCACAGTGGCACAGCGCGCGGGCGACCTGTCCGGCACCGTCACCTCGCAGGGCACACCGGTGTCGCTGGTGAACCCGGCAACAGGTCTGCCCTACACCGGTGCTGTGCCCATCAGCCCACAGGCCGCTGCCCTGCTGCAGCTGTACCCGCTGCCCAACCTGGCAGGCAACACCCGCTACAACTATCAGACGCAGGTGCTGAACGGCACGCACGTGGACGCGCTGCAAAGCCGGTTAGACAAGAGCATTGGCCGCCGCGACAGCTTTTACGGCGGGTTCGCCTTTCGTAGCGTGCGGTCTGACAGCGAAAACCTGTTCCACTTTCGCGACACGCGGGACACGCTTGGGATCGACACCAACGTGAACTGGTCGCATCGCTTTCCGCACCAGATCCTGCTGGAAACCGGCTATCGCTTCAGCCGTCTGCGCACCGGAATCACTCCTTACTTCGCCGGGCACGCAAACATCTCCAGCAACGCGGGCATCACCGGCAATGACCAGGACAGCCGCGAGTGGGGCCCACCCAATCTGCAATTCAGCAGCGGCATCGCCGGGCTGACCGATATTCAGAGCCAGTTCAATCGCAACCGCACCGATGCCGTGTCCGCCACGGGCACGTGGAATCATCGCAGGCATGTGGTCAAGGTAGGCTTCGACTTTCGGCGGCAGGAGTTCAACCAGTTGCAGCAGGAAAACCCGCGCGGCAACTTCACCTTTACAGGCGCGGCCACGCAGGGTACAGGCACCACCGGCTCCGACTTTGCAGATTTTCTGTTTGGCGTGCCAGACACCAGCCAGCTCGCCTTCGGCAATGCAGACAAGTATTTTCGCCAGTCCGTGACAGATGTGTACGTCAACGACGACTGGCGCGTGCAGCCGAATCTGACGATCGATACCGGCCTGCGCTGGGATTACGGCGCACCCATGACGGAGCTGAAAGGCAGGCTGGTGAACCTGGATGTGGCACCGGGCTTTGCGGCGGTAGCACCGGTGCTGGGCAGCAGCTCCACGGGCACGCTTACCGGGCAGACATACCCGTCGTCGCTGGTGCGTCCGGACTACCGCAAATTCCAGCCGCGGGTCGCGCTCTCCTGGCGTCCGCTGCCCACCTCGCCGCTGGTAGTGCGCGCCGGGTACGGCATCTACGTGGACACGTCCATTTACCTGAACAGCGCACAGTCCCTGTCGCAGCAGTCGCCGCTGTCTAAGAGCCTGAGCGTGTCCAACAGCAGCACGTGCCCGCTCACGCTGGCGAACGGCTTTCGCGACTGCGCTGGCACCACCGCAAATACCTTTGGCATCGACCCGAACTTCCGCACTGGCTACGCGCAAACGTGGCGGCTGTCAGCCCAGCAGGATTTGCCAGGCTCTCTGGTGATGACGGCCACCTACCTGGGCACCAAGGGCACGCGCGGCCCGCAGGAATTTCTGCCAAACACCGATGCGCCCGGTGCAACTGCGTTCTGCGCCAGCTGCCCGCGGGGCTTTGTGTACCGCACCAGCAACGGCGATTCCATTCGTCATGCGGGCGAGGTGCAGGTGCGACGTCGCCTGCGCAGCGGGCTTACCGCAACGCTGGACTACGTGTACGCCCACTCCATCGACAACGTGTCGCTGCTAGGCGGCACGGGCTACACCTCGTTCGGCAGCACCACGGATGTGACGCAACCAGCGGAATCGGTCGCACAAAACTGGCAGGACCTGCGTGCGGAACGCAGCCGCTCCAGCTTTGACCAGCGCCACCTGCTGAAGCTCACGTTCCAGTACACAACCGGGGTAGGCGCGCGTGGCGGCACCTTTCTGACCGGCTGGCGCGGCACCCTGCTGAAGAACTGGACGCTGGGGAGCCAGTTCTCTGCCGGGTCCGGACTGCCGCAAACACCCATCTACTTTGAACCCGTACCCGGCACCGGCTTTACCGGCATCATCCGGCCAAATCGTACGGCTGCTTCGCTGTACACCGGCCCGGCTGGATACTTTTTGAATGCCGCGGCGTACAGCGCACCCACAGCCGGGCAGTGGGGCACCGCCGGTCGCTACTCCATCGAGGGGCCCGACGCCGTCACGCTCGATTCGTCGGCCGCACGCACCTTCAAGCTTCGGGACCGCAGCAGCTTCGACCTGCGCCTGGATGCGACCAACGTGCTGAACCACGTGGTGTACACCGGCTGGAACACGATCACCAACAGCACCACCTTCGGCCTGCCTGCCAACACACGGGCCATGCGCAGTGTGGAACTCAGCGGGAGGCTGCGCTTCTGATGGTTAAGTTTCTTTCCTACCTCTTACTGCTTGCATTGCCTGCCGCGGCGCAGCAGATTGGCACCAACGCTGTGCCCGGCAAGGACTCCACCTACACGCTGAACGTGCAGTCGCAGCTGGTAACCGAAACCGTGGTCGTCAAGGACAAGCAAGGGAAATTTATTCCCGGCCTGAAGGCAGACGACTTCACCGTAACAGAGGACGGCGCACCGCAGAAAATCCGTGTCTTTGAGCACGAGTCATTGCCGGTGGACGCACAGCCGCTGCCGCCGAGTTCCCGTGACGACGAGCAGATCAAAATCTACCGGCGGCTGGCCAGCACCTCCTTTGCCGCAGAGGGCGACAAGCACCAGTACAAAAACCGCCGCCTGCTGGCCTTTTACTTCGACATGACCACCATGCGGCCCGACGATCAGCTGCGCGCACTCTCCGCTGCGGAAAAGTTTGTGCGCACGCAGATGACAGAGTCGGACATGGTCTCCATCCTGCGGTACGGCGGTGGCGCTGTAGACGTCCTGCTCGACTTTACGGCGGACCGAAACCGCATGCTCTCCATCCTGGAGACCATGGTGGTGGGCGAAGGTCAGGGTTCGGCGGAGGGCGTGGACGACAGCAGCAGCGCCGACACGGGCGCGGCCTTTGGCCAGGATTCAGGCGAGTTCAACATCTTCAACACCGACCGCCAGCTTTCAGCCTTGCAGACGGCAGCGCACATGCTGGGACAGATGAATGAGAAGAAAGTGCTGCTCTACTTTGCCAGTGGCCTGCGCCTGAACGGCAATGATAATCAGGCGCAACTGCGCGCCACGGTAGATGCTGCGGTACGCTCCGGTGTGTCGTTTTGGCCCGTGGATGCGCGCGGCCTGGTGGCGCAGGCACCGCTTGGCGATGCCACACAAGGTTCACCTGGCGGCCAATCCATGTACAACGGCACCGCGGCCCAGGCAGGCAACGACCGCTTCCAGCAGTCGCAGGACACGCTGTACGCACTCGCAGCAGACACCGGAGGCAAGGCATTTTTCGACAATAATGACCTCGCACAGGGCATTGTTCGCGCGCAAAAAGCGGTTTCCGACTACTATTTGATCGGCTATTACACGACAAACACCGCTCAAAATGGCCACTTTCGCAAGGTAAATATCGCACTTTCTGCACCTCAAAACGCCAGTTTGGACTACCGGCAGGGCTATTTTGCAGGCAAGGAGTTCGGCAAGTTTAACGGCGCGGAGAAGGAGCGCCAGTTGGAAGACGCCCTGATGCTGGGTGATCCCGTCACAGACCTGACGGTGGCAATGGAGGTGAACTATTTTCAGCTGAACCGTGCGGAATACTTCATCCCAATTACCGTCAAGATTCCGGGCCGCGAGCTTGCCCTGGCCAAGCGCTTCGGCAACGAGCACACCATGATTGACTTTGTGTGCGAAATCAAGGATGAGGTGGGCGGCACCACCGTTACCAACCTGCGTGACAGCGTGGACGTGAAACTGAGCGATGCCACCGCGGCCCAGCTGGCGCAACGGCCCGTGGAGTACAGCACCGGCTTCACCCTGCTGCCCGGTCGCTACAACATCAAGTTCCTGGCGCGCGACAACGAAACCGGTCGCATCGGCACCTACCAGACCAGCTTCGCCATTCCGAACCTGAACAAGGAGACAAAGCGCCTGCCCATTAGTTCCGTGGTGCTCAGCAGCCAGCGTGTGGACACGCGTCAGGCCCTGTTCAACACCATGAAGGGCAAGGAGCAAGCCAAAAACGATGCCGTCGATCCGCTGGTGAACGGCGATGGCAAACTTATCCCAAGCGTGACCCGCACCTTTCACCTGGACCGCACCATGGAGGTCTACCTGCAGGCCTACGTGGGCAGCACCGTGACCGCACCCGCGGCAACCGGCGTGGCCCCGTCCTCTTCAACAGCCAAGCCGCTGGTGGCGTATGTCGAGTTCATTCAGGCAGGCAGCAAGCGGGTGGAGACGCGCCCGGTGCAGGCAGTTACCCTTGCGGAGAGCCGCCTGGGAGTAACGCCAGTCAACATCAAGGTTTCGCTGAAAGACCTGCAGCCCGGCGAGTACCAGTGCCAGGTCACGGTGCTGGATGCCGCCGGCAGCCGCGCCGCCTTCTGGCAGGGTCCGGTCATGCTGCTGCAGTGATCCTTGAGGGTTTGTGATGGTGTCTTTGCGTCGCGCCTACAGCGCTCAGCGACCACTATGTACGTCTACCTGGGCCTGCGGCCCAGGCTGTTATGCTGGCGGGCCTTTGGCCCTACGACCCAGGCACTCCAAATACAGAACTGCTCAAATGTGCGGCAGGGACCCTCTCTGCGGGCAGGACTTTGCGGGCAGATGCAGGTGCTCGCTGCGCGCGAAGTCAGGCGCGCAAGGAACCAGCGGAGTCTAGAAAATCAGCTTCAACCCGAACTGCACGATGCGCGGGTCCAGGGTGCTGGTGATCTGGCCACCCGTCAGCGTGGCACCGCTCGCTGCAACACCGCCCGCGGTAGAAAAGTTGGCATGATTGAAGATGTTGTACAGTTCGCCGCGGAACTCCACATTCAGCCGTTCCACCGGTGTGGTGAAGCGTTTGTTCAGCGCTAAATTCAGCGTGTTGATGTCCGGTGTGCGACCGGCGTTGCGGGCGAGGTTGCCGAAGGGCGTCGCCGTTGGAATTGCAAGGTTGGCTGTGTTCAGGTACTGCAAGGCGTTGCGTGTGGCAGTAACGCGCGACTTGTCAAACGTAAACAGCGGACCCGTGCCCACGCGATTAGGCCGATAGATGTTGCCGCCACGGTACGTGGGCACGCTGGTCGCCGTCACTTGCAGCGCAGCGGCGGGTGTATCTGTGACGTTGAACTGGAAGCCGCTGGCCGCCGTGTTGATGGCTGAAAGCTGCCACTGGCCCAACACCTGATTCACGATGCCGCCGGTGTTCATGAATTGCCGTCCCTGCCCGAACGGCAGGTCGTACACCAGGCTGGTTACGTTGTAGAG
>CALMRM010000063.1 GCA_937871605.1 uncultured Terriglobus sp.
ACAACGTGGAGCGTGAGCGCGTCAGCAACGACGGTGGACGTCCGCCAACCGGCCGCCCGCTGCTGCTGGGCATCACCAAGGCGTCGCTGTCTACCGATAGCTTCATCTCGGCTGCCAGCTTCCAGGAAACCACCCGCGTCCTCACCGAGGCGTCCATCAACGGTGCCGTGGATACCCTCCGCGGCCTGAAGGAGAACGTCATCGTCGGTCGCCTCATCCCCGCTGGCACCGGCATGGAGTACTACCGCAACGTCGAGCTCAGCCCTGAGCTGGAAGAAGCGGCAGCCAAAATCCAGGCCGAGGTGCAGGAAGCGCACGATGCCGAAGAGCGCGAGCTCGAAGCCATGCGCATGGAAGGCGAGCAGGAAGAACTCGCCGCTGCCGAATAACCGCAGTCACAAGCGAGGCAAAAAGAAGGGCAGGCTTCAAAGAGCCTGCCCTTCTCACATTTGTCCTCCCGCGGCTCCACTTGTCACCCGCAGTCCTACTTGTCTCCCGCAGCGAAGCGGAGGGATCTGCTTGTAAGCTTCTCCCGCCCCGGGCATCCGCACGAGGCCGAAGAAACTCGGCATGTGTGGGTCAGCTTCTTTCCTCGATAGGGCGAACTGCGGCGCCTGCTGATACAAGCCCTACCTATCGACCTCAGCTTACTTCGCGTCTGCCGGCAGTTCGTGGATCTTTATGTTGCGAAACCACACCGGAAAGCCGTGGTCCTGCAGCAAGAGGTAGCCGTCAGCCTGCTGGCCGTATTGCGGAAACACATGGTATTTGCTCGCCGCAAGAATGGCCTTGAAGGCCGGCGAGTCGCGGTCGTACTCCAGCACCTTCACGCCGTTCAGCCAGTGTTCGCCGTGCTTGCCGCGCACCACGATGCGCGCCGTGTTCCACTCGCCCACCGGTTTGATGGGCTTGTCCTTGGCCGCCGAAATCATGTCGTACAGCGACGCCACCGTGCGGTCGCCGTCCTTGCCGCGCTTCGCGTCCGGGTGCAAGGCGTCGTCCAGCACCTGGTACTCAAACCCCACCGGCGACCCGTGGCCGTTGTGCCACGGAATCAGGTCCAGGTCGACAAAGTACATAATGCCGCTGTTCGCGCCGGGCGACGTCTTGAAGTCCACCGACAGCTCGAAGTTGCCGTACTTGCGGTCGGTCACAATGTCGCCGCCGTTCCCGGCCTCCTCGCCACCCGTCTCCGTCACGTGCAGGGTGCCATCCTGCACCGCCCACCCAACCGCCGGAAACCCACCACCCCGCGCACTCCGCCAGCCAGTCGTCGTCGTGCCATCGAACAGCAGCTTCCCGCCGTCCGCCTTCTCCTTGGCGGTCAGGGTGTTCGGTGCCTGTGCGTAGAGTACGCTGCTGATAATGAGAAGAGTCGAAGCAATAGACTTGGTAAAGTTCACTGTAACCTCACATCCAAGGTAGTCGTGCAAGAACGGCTTGAAGCGCAATTACAAGCTCATCAAAGCGATCTTTTGAGCCGCCGAAAAAGCCAGCCTTTATTGGGGGCCAGTCTGAACCATGCCTATCAGCCTCGGCCTTGAGTGCTGTTAAGGGTGAAGTGCCGTAGTGTCGCCCACGCCAGCCAAAACGGCCGACTGGACTCCAGTAGTGGCCGGGTGCTGTGTATGCCAAATTTTCCATATTCAAGGGAGATCAACAGCTCCACTCGATCAAAGATGAATTCATACTGACTTCCCACAAACAGGTTGTCGTCAGCAAAGGGTTGTAGAACACTGAAGATGTGCTCACTCCGAGCAACATAATGGCGTTCTCGTCCCGGTATCCACTTAAATGCCTCGTAAAACTCTCCCGTACTGTCGATGACTGAAATTCCAAGTACGGCTGGTTTATTGCTGTGTTCGCGGGGTGTCGGGCTGTGAAGCGTTTTGAGAAAGGCTGCATAGTTGTTCCCGGCTGAGGCACCAATGCCTGCAGCATAGAGGAGCAGCAGGAGCGGATACCATCGTGACTCAACTAGCCAAGTACTTCCTCCTGCGGCAGTCAGACGCTCCGAGAGTCTGCGGACAGGCAAGCTGACTACCTCGCTTTGTTCAGGGGTGCTCCACCTGCCAAGCAAGAGTTGTTGAGGGAGCATCAGCTTGACGGCGTCTTCGTAGGCTGTAAGTCGCTTAAGGAAGCTCTCCTTATCCACAGTGCCCTGAACTGGAAAGTAGTCCTCTGCTGTAGCAGCAAGAACCAACTTGGTTTCCTGAACCATGTAGTCGAAAAGCTTAATTCTGAGTCGATCCTCTGACAGAAGTTCCTTCAGCATAGCCAATGGGGTGGACGGAGCTTCTGAAAGAAGCGTTGCAGTCACCGGGATTTCCAGCAAACGATCATCCGTAGGGTGACCCACATTTCCGTCTTGTTCAAAACTTGTCGGTCTGAAAACCATATCGCCATCGCCTTGAATGTAACCATAATGAGGGGTTTGCTGCGAGTCCACATCTCTGCTTACAGCGCCATAGACGTAAGCGATGATGCCGTTCGCAGTTAGGTTTTCCAGACGTGTCCTCTGCAGCACCACCTAATGCTTGCAGCAGATGCCCTGTAAAGATCGAGTGGTGGGGGAGTGGCCCACCGGAGTCAGCCACCGGTTCGTTCGCTTTTCCTGCTGCTAGGACCAATCTTGTTGGCCGAATCATCATGTCTCTTACAAAGCGTAGGGAGCCTGGAGGCGCGGCTCTAGTCACTGCAAGTCCGCTGTAGCATGCGTCCATGAGAAACAGGAGATGTTTCGCTCGGATCAGGTCACCGTTCCTTGTAAATTCGTCCCAACGCAAAAGAGTAGAAAGATTGCCTGGATGGCCATCGTAGGGTACGAGAAATCCTACGTCACCACGAGCTGAAGTAAACCGTGTGGCCATGACCTGCGAAGAAGACAACCAATCGATCATCCGGTTCACACGTTGACTGTGTGAAGTGCATGTAGCTCTGGAAAATCGCCTCGCGGGTCGCTTTCTCGTTTAAGAGCACAGTTGTGTTCTCGGTAGCAAAGCCGTGCGCAAGTAACGCTGAAGCTACACCCGTCGCGTCACTCACTGCAAAGCCGAGTGGTGACACATGCTCGTATCTATCAATACCTATCACCAGCGCACGGCTAGTCGCATATCGAGGTGAGTACATGCACACGATCTTACCTGCAGGACGTAAGCGGCCCTCGACACTCCCCGGTGCTCACTCCGGCAGCGGCACGTCGTAGGCGTTGAGCAGGATGCTGATCATGCTGTAGCAGCCGATCAGGTAGACGAGTTCGGCGGTGTCGTCTTTGCCGAAGGCGTCGGTGGCGGCCTTGTAGGTGGTGTCGTGCAGCTGGCCTCCGTGGCTCAGGCAGGCGGCGACGTCGTAGGCGATGCCTTCTTCCTTTGTCAGGTCGGCGGGGCGCTGGCCTGCGGTGATGGTGGCGATCTTGCTCTCGCTGAGCCCCGCACCGGCGGTCACGCGCTCGTGCGAGTACAGTTCATAGCGCGAGTTGAGCCGCGCGCCCGTCACCAGGATGGCCACCTCGTGCGCCGGTTTGGGCAGGGTGCTGTGCTCGCTGAGCGCGGTAAACACGCTCCACGCCGCCGTGCCGAACTGCGGAAAGTGCAGCATGGCAGGGAACGGCCCGATCAGCGCGCCATTCGGCTCTGCCGCAATGAAGCCATGCAGGTGCTTGCGGATGCCCTCGGCCATGCTCTTGTGCAGGGGGCGCTGTTCGGCGGAAAGGTCGGACGGTGCAATGGGCGGCAGGCGCATGGTGGTCTCCTGCTGAATGGATGCATCTGCTGGCACAGCCATGCAGGTGCAAGGCAGGCCACCTTGCGGCACCGAAGGACTCGCACGGATGTATGCGGACAAGACAAGGGTGTCACCCTGTTAGGCGACACCCTTTGTTGCAGACCTTCCGCTGGACACCGCGGGAACGTCGCCGCGATGAGACAGCTCAGGCTTAGCGGTGCGCGCCGCCGCCGCGGAACTCGCCCCGGTGGCTCATCATCTCGTTGCCGGGAAACTCGTGGAAGTCGCGGCTGTTATCGAAGTGCTCTTCATGCGCGGGGTATGCGCCGCGGTAGCCGTAGCGCGGGTCGAAGTTGCGGTCGGCGCGACCGTAGAAGTCTCCGCCACGGTGCCAGGGACCAGCACCAATGAAGATGCCGCTGTTGAACCACTCCGAGCCGTAGTAGCCGTAGGGCGCGCAGTTGTAGGGCGCATAGCCGTAGTAGCCGTACGGGCAAGCGGGCGCTGGACCAAGATTGATGCCGACCGCCACCTGCGCGACAGCGGGCGTGGGCGGGACGACTGCAAATCCGACGACTGCCACCGCGACACACGCTAAACTTCGAACAAACTTCCGCATAACCACCTCACTCGTATTTGAACCCGGTTGGGCATGCGCCGTTGCGCGCACTGTTCCAGGCGGCGCGGTTTGACAGCCGAGCCGTTCGCCTCCGGCACACGATGGCTGGTTTCACGAGGGACGCAGTTTTGATGTGGCGTCTCATGGCACCCGGCGGCAGCGCGGTGAGGAGGCATCTGATGAGCCATGGCGACAGAACGCGTTTCGAAGATTTACGGCGTGCCACGGTTTGGCCTGATCGTGGGCATGTTCGCAGTGAGTGTTGTGGTGCTGCTGCTGTGTGGCTGGGCGTTCATGCACTTTGACCCGCTCCACATGCGCAAGGCCAATCTGAATCCGCGTACCGGCATGGTTCTGCTGCAGCAGGGCGCACCCGGCTTCAAGTGAGTGCCAAGCCAGGGCGGAGTC
>CALMRM010000064.1:0-616 GCA_937871605.1 uncultured Terriglobus sp.
GTGCAGGTAGAAGTGATGGAATTGCCGTACCTCTTCCGAACGGTTGTACAAGACCTGCCTGTGCAGCAAGGGTATTTAACGGCACCTTCTACGCTCCGCGATGAGATTGCGTCGAGCATGGGTGTGAGCAGGGCGCCCAGGGTGGGCATTGTCTGGGCAGCCAGTGAGTGGGATGCGTCGCGCTGCCTGCCCATGAAGTGCCTTGAACAACTGCTCACAGTGCAAGGTGTAGAGTTCTGGAACCTTCAGGGTGGCAAACAGCACACGTTGGGTAAGACATCTGCTGCGGTTGCGGCAACGCGTGACGCAGCTGCCTTCGGTCAAGGTCTGCCGCTGCTGTCATCCGTCATTGCAAATCTAGACCTCGTCATCACGGTGGATACGCTGGTGGCACACTTGGCGGGCGCCATGAATAAGCCTGCTTGGGTGCTTCTACAAACCCAGGCTGATTGGCGATGGATGCACCTGCGTGCGGACACGCCCTGGTACCCGACGCTACGGCTGTGGCGACAACCTGTACAGGGTGATTGGCATACGCTGACGGCCCAGGTCTGCACCGCGCTTGAGGCTTGGCTTCAGCACAAGGGGTGAAATGCTGTCACGCGCTGAACGTCCA
>CALMRM010000064.1:626-6728 GCA_937871605.1 uncultured Terriglobus sp.
CATAGACGGCACACTGCTCAATTGCCTGGACGCCGTGCATTATTTCGCCTTTTGCGATACGTTAAGCGACCTGGCCGGCAAGCCCACAAACCTTGATGGCGTCGTGGCACACGGCAACACTGACATGGGCATCCTGCGTGATGCGCTGCGCTTAACCGGTCTGCCGGAGTCGAGGTGGAGACCACAGTTGCCCACCGCCTGTCTCGCCCTGGCTGCAAACGTTGAAGCGCACAAAGCCGATCTGCGCGCTGTAGCATTGCCGTCGGGAAACCGGGTACTTGCGCACTTGCGAGCCAGACGGGCACTGCTGGGCGTAGCCACAGGTAATCTGGCGACGATCGGCCGTTTAAAGCTCGCCAGTGCTGGGTTGCCGGTTGACTTTGACATCGAAGGGTACAGCGATGGCTTCGAGGTGCGCAGCGACCTTATCGCATCCGCCCTAGAGAAGGCACGTGCTCTGGTTGGCAACCTAAGCTCAACGTGTGTGGTGGGAGACACCCCGGCAGACATTCAGGCTGCACGCGTGAATGGACTCGACGTGATCGCCGTTGCTACCGGCGTATATTCCTGCGAAGACTTACGCATGCATCGGCCTACTGCTTGCGTCGGCACGCTGGCAGAACTGCTGCCGCCTGAGGCTCAGCCTGCTTCAGAACAGTCGTAACGACGCATCTATGCAAGGGAACTGACGATTTGCTCGAACTGTGCTGCCCGGTGTGTCGCAGTGTGTTTTGCAAGAATGCGTTCGCGCGCACGTTGGCCCATGGCGAATCGCTCTGCATCGGACCATTCACAGAGAATCGTAACAATTTCTGCCGCACTGTTTGGCAGCAAGATATCGACACCTGGCGTCAGGAACTCCTCCATCCCGGCCCATGCATCGGACAGCATCGCCGCACCGCACGCCGACGCTTCAAAAAGCCGTACAGACGGTGAGTAGCCGGCAGCAATCATGTCATCACGCGTCAGGTTCAGCGTAAAGCGCGAAGACGAGTAAAAGGCAGGGTGTTCGGGAGGAGAAAGATGCACCATGCGCCTGACATTTGCCTGCCATTCAAGGTCTGGGTACTGCGGGCCAGCCACGATGAACTTTGCTGAAGGTACTGCCTCAGCAGCACCATTCAACCATTGCATGAGCTTTTCTTGCCGGTCTTTTGCATAGGTGCCAAGATAGCTCATGTCGCACTGGTAGGCTTCGCGTATTGGTGTGGGATGGTAGAGTTCCGGGTCGACAGAACAGTAGAAGGGAACCGCACGCGGCGACCCGAAGCTGCTCTCAAGTTCTTGCAGCA
This sequence comes from uncultured Terriglobus sp., assembly GCA_937871605.1. Classification (GTDB taxonomy): domain Bacteria; phylum Acidobacteriota; class Terriglobia; order Terriglobales; family Acidobacteriaceae; genus Terriglobus. Next base: position 1,919 of record CALMRM010000064.1, read on the forward strand.
CCGGACCGCCCGTAAAGCTTAAATATGCCGCATACTGCGAAATCATGCTGCCGTCCAGGTAGTGGCAACCACCCTGCAGCCGGAGCCACTTCATGGTGATGGGCGTGTCGATGTCATAGAAGACAAGCGGGTCGCATCCGGCTTGGAGCAGGTATGCAGTTGCTTCAATCGCATCCGGATAGTAGGAACCAATCACGACGACGTCAGCATCGGAGGCCAGACCGGTGAGCCACCTTTTGCTCGGTTCCCATTCCTCGTACAGCTGCACCTTGCAATAGCCCGGCTCGGGCAGGTCGCGGTTGCTGCGATACCATTCCACGTCCTTCTCAACGAACTCGATGCGGTGCCCCCGCGCATGCAGAGCCTTGCACAAGGAACGGTATGTGGTGGCATGCCCGTTGCCCCAAGACGAGGTTATGGTCAGGCCGAAGATGACGATCTTCATGCCGTTGCCTCCGCAAGTGAGACACCGTACTGCCTAAACTCAGGCAAAGTGCGCCAGTCTGCCATGGTGGCCAGCGATTGTGTTTGCGGACCTACGGTGCCATTGCGCCGTGCGGCGCAATCCCGAAAGGCGTAATCGGCCTGCGCCGCACGTTGCGCATAGGTGTGGTCGCGCAAGCCGCGCTGGTGGAAGGCAGCGCCGATCTGTTTGCGATCCGCTGCACCATGGGCGCGCAGAGCACCCACCACGTCCTCCGCCGTTTGAACCACTAGGATTTCCCGCTGGGGTTCGAAGCAGTCTGCCATACCCGGCCAGTCATCGCACAGCATGGCCGTACCCGCGCCGGCAACCTCAAAGACGCGGGTTGGTGGCGAGAAGCCGAAATCAGCCATGGAGGCGCGATTGATGTTGAGCACCATACCCGCCGAGCAGTTCACACGGTTGTGCTCAGCTGTGGGCACGTGTCCGACGTAGCGCACATTCGAGGGCATGGGCTTGTCACCCCAGCCTTCGCCGCCCAGCAGAAAGCTCTGCTCTGGTGCCAACCAAGCAGCGCGCAGGAACAACTCCTCTACGCGAGCTTCACGGTCGGGTAACCGATTGCCCAGGAAGCACAGATCGCATGCAAGCGACGGCTCCGGCGGCACGGGGTAGTGCGTCTCGGGGTCCAGGCCGTTGTACATGCTGTAATACGCCTGCGCACCAAATCCACGGAAACCGTCACGAGCCTGCGGTCCACCACCGTAACTAAGAATGGCGTCGTAGTCAGCGCACGCCAGTGCCAACGCGTCGCTGTGGTCTGCACGCATGCGGTGGATCGTGGCGGGTGAGTCCACGTCCCAGATGAAGGTCATTGCCGCGTCAGAGCACTCGGCCGGCACACGCCGTTCAAGTTCGCGATCATCGCAGCCAATGCCGCTGTGCTTCACCACGATGTCAGCCTCACGGGCCATCTGTAGCATCCGGTCGAGGTCAGCACCCTCATCGACCTCTCGCGGCTTATAGACGAGGGAGGTGACATAGCTGAAGTCATCACTGTCGCGGTGTTGCTGGCGACAGTACGCATCTGGCTCGGCAAAGGTAATCTCATAGCCGAGGCGGCTGAGATACTTGTAACAACCGCGATAGTAGGTGGCAGCACCGTTCCAGTACGACGAGACGATGCTGGAACCGAATGCAAAAATTTTCACGCGAGCAAGTCCTCGACAATTTGCAAGAGTTCCTGTGCGCGATGGGCGCAGGTATGCCGCTGCAGCACTGTTTCCAGTCCAAGGGCGGCCTGCTGCCGTGCCGCGTCTGCGTCGGTGAGCAGGTGCTGTATAGCAGCGGTCATTTCAGCCGTGTTTCGGGCCCATAGGAAGTCCCCGGGCCGGAAGAGTTCTTCCGTGTCGGACCACGGAGCAGACACAAGGGGAATGCCACAGGCGAGTGCCTCAAAGACGCGAATGGTGGGTATGCCCGTCATGGCACCTGAGTATTGTTGACGAGGCATATGGACCGTCAGGCGAGAGCAAGCGTAGGTCTCTGGAGCGTCAAGATTCGGCAGGTAGCCGCCATACGAGACGCCAGCGGCCTGCAGGGCCGCTAGCCCGTTCTCAGGGTATCGCACGCCGTAGATGCGGGTCTCGTACTGCGGCATGGCAGCTGCCGGATCCAGTAGGAATCGACGGATTTCGTCAGATCGTTCCCCCTCGCCCCAGTTGCCGATCCAGACAATATCCTGCTGTTTTTCTACCGCAGTGAGCGGCCGGAAGATCTCCACATCTGCAGCCTCGTGCAGCGTCCAAACGCGCTCAATCCCGAAGCGCTCGCGGTAAAGTGTGCGTAAAGCCTCGCCAAAGGCCAGCACCCCATCGAACCGATCGATGCCAAACAGCTGAATCTGCTCTGGCGAGGACGAGGCACGATGATGTGTGTCGTGGAAGAGGAGGCGGAAGCCAAGATTAGTGCGCAACTCCAGCAAGAGATGCGCTAATTGCGGTGGATTCCACTCATGAACCACGACCAGGTCATAGCTGTGCAAGGTGCGCTGCCAGAGTTCACGCTCCTGAACTTGGTCCGGGCGGTAGAGCTCGATATCGAGGTCGGGATATGTCTCGTTGAAGTGCTCGAGAGAGTCAACACCAAGCGGCTCCTCCCGCAGATTGTCGATAGACCACTCGTGGTCTGGCTCAAAGATGGTAACGCTCTGGCCTGCCACGCCGAGTTGGTGCAACAGCCCACGCAAAAAGTGCGCATTGCCGTTGTTCCAGTCAGACCGGATGGCGTGTGCAAAGTAGGCGATGCGGAGTTCATGCTGCATGTGCGGACTCGGTGCGGAGCAGCAAGAGACCATCAACGGCTTTCAGATAGCCGTCGACCATTGCTGCGGAGGTATAGCGCTGGGCACGCGTCCAAGATCGGGCTTGTGCCGCCTCCAGCAAGGCTGTGTCAGCGGCAAGCATGCGCAGCAACGACGAGAGTGAATCAGCATCCTGGAAATAAAACGCGCCATCGCCCCATACCTCACGCAAGCTTGGGATGTCGTGTGCGAGGATGGCACATTCGCAAAGAGCGGCTTCCAAAGCTGCCAGTCCAAACGGCTCGTATCGAGAGCAGCAGATGTAGATGGCACTTTCGCGAAACAGGGTCATCAGTGCGTCTGCCTCAAGATGGCCGGTCCACGTGAGCTGGCCTGTCCCCACCGGCTCGCTCTCTGCTTCGCCTGCTACCACAACAGGGAGAGCCAAATCGGCTGTACGGAGGAGTGCGAGGTTCTTGGCAGGGTCCCACATGCGTCCAGCTGTCACTGCGCGCAATTGCTTTCGCGAATTTTCGAGCGGCAGAGGCAGGTTGCGTCCATTCGAAATTACCCTTGTCGCCGCATGGACACTGAAGTTCATTCGCAGGCAGTCCAGCATGGCCGCTGTCGGTGCCACCACAAAATCTGCTCCATCCAAGCCCTTCTGCACCAGCAGGCGATAGGTTCGCAACCAGGCGTCCTCGCGAAGTGGTGCGTAGCCCAGTGCGTCTGCCCAACTGAGCACGTCGCTGTGCGCGGTCACTACTTTGGGAATGCTGAGGGGGAGGGCACCGAAGCAAAATTGACTCAGCAGAAGAGCATCCGGACAGAACTGCCTGCAAAGACGCAGCAACAGCGGTTCTCCCAACGCATACGCAGCATCATTGTTACGCTGCCATTCCAACGCGATGTCGCTTGAAACGTACTCGCATGAGCCGTACGTTTGGAGCTGGGCAGCCTCGGCGGTTTGCGACGCAGAGGGTTCGCGTCCGAAAGACACCAGCAGGATTTGGTGGCCGCGCGAGAGGAACTCACGTGCAAGCTCACATGAAAAGGTCCAGACGCCGCCCAGTGTATCTGTTGTTAGCAGGAGACGCATACGGCTTCCGCGAAGGTCTCATTCGGCGCTTCAAGCTCGGCTAAACTGCGCGGACGTTGGTCCTGAACATCGCTGAACCCTTTGGCCGCAAAAAGGTGCAGATAATAGTCATGCGCCCGCTCCCATGCTCCCTCGTCCGGTGCCGCCCCAAAGGTTGTGACATACTCTGGGCTGCCGGGGAAGGGGAACATCGGCACCGGCTCCGAGACCCACACACCGCGCGCTTTCAGGTTCGCCTGCCAAGCTGCTACCAAGGCCGGATCGTCCTCCGCAGTCTTAATGAGGTTTGCTTGTACCCAGGGGATCTTTGTGCGTGCGTACAGCAGGATCTCTGTGATGCGATCCGTATCAATCTTGCAGTTCTTGTTCAGCGCGTGGCGGCCTTCATCGGTGATGCTCTCGATGCCGCACTCGAAACTGACGCAGTGCGCCCGTCCCAAGAGATCGATGCTTTCCTCACTCCACAGGTCGATGCGCGTCTGGAAGCCAATGGAAACGGGCCGCTGCGCAAGTGCCTCCAGGAGCTGACGAACTTGCTTGCCGACACCAAAGATCTCGTCGATGAAGTAGATGTAATCCACGCCGCGCGCGAGTAATTGATCGACCTCTGCAATGACTTCACTGAGGTTCCGTTCGCGATACTTGTTACGGAAAAGTGTCTTGTTGCAAAAGGTACAGCTATACGGGCAGCCGCGCGCAAACTCGACCTCTGCTCCAAGCTTGAGGTGGTCTGCGCCATTACCGGGAAAGATGTGGTGCAAGTGACGATGCCGCTCCACTGGGTAGTCCGAGTAGTCCAACTGCGTGACCGCGCGCATGTCTGTGGCCCCGAGGCCGTCCGTCATCCGGAAGCGCCCCTGCTCATCACGCCAGCAGCAACCAGCAACCATTTCCCAAGGCAAAGACGCGAGCTGCGGGAGAGTCTGGTCTGGCTCACCTCTCAGGACGATATCCGCTGCCGTTTTTTCGAGCGTCGTTCGTGGCG
>CALMRM010000064.1:6738-13545 GCA_937871605.1 uncultured Terriglobus sp.
TGCTTGCGTTCCTGCCGTAATGCTGCAATCCACTGCTTGGGTATGCGCAGCTCTGGCTGAGGGCAGCGCCAGAACAGATAGGAAGGTGCAGTCGGAATGACAAGGAAGTCTTCCTGGAAGCAGTCAAGGCGTTGCCGCACGTCTGCAGGGCTCAGCCGCTCCATCAATGCGTCCACCAGCAGGACTTCATGTCCGGCAGCGCGCAACAGTTCCCGTGCGGAGAGCAGCTCTATGGGAAAGTGCGCATCGGGGCAGCCGAAGTAGGTGGAAGCTTCGAACGTCCAACGCGGATTGACCAGAGCAAATTTCATGCCGCGCTGCCAACCAGCAATGGTTCGAGTGCCTTCAATCGCCCGCCAATGACTTCTTGGTTCTCTTTCCAGAAAGTCTGAATGGAACTCAAAATGTCATCCACGGAGTATCGGGCACGCCAACCTGTATCGCCTTGAAGCCGCGCCGTGTCCGAGATGTACAGTGGCTGATCTCCGGGCCTGGTCTCACCATAGGTCAACTTAGGTGCGATGCCGGTGCGCTTGCCGATGGTAGCGAGCATCTCCTGCACGGAGACGCTGCGCTCCAGGCCGCCGCCCACGTTATAGACCTCTCCCTGGATACCGCGGATGTGGGTGCGCGCTGCTTCCATCGCGTTCAATAGATCCTGCACATGCAGAATGTCACGCACCTGCAACCCGTCACCATACACGGTGACCGGCTTACCCGCCAGCACGGAGTAGAGAAAGTGCGCTACCCACCCTTGGTCCTCATTGCCGAACTGGCGGGGTCCGGCAATGCAGGACATGCGAAAGACCACAGTCGGCACACCAAAGATGCGTGCGTAATCACGGACGTACTGATCCGCCGCGCCCTTTGAGCACCCATAGGGTGAATGGAAGTCGAGTGGCTCACCCTCATGGACACCGTTGAACGTCCGGTCCACCGACTCATATCGTGTCGCTGCTCGCCGAACGGGCACACCATCAAGAGACCCATACACCTTGTTGGTGGACGTGTAGAGCAAAAATGGCTTCACGGGCTGTCGACGCACTGCCTCCAACACGTTCAGTGTGCCGGCGGCATTGGTGTGAAAGTCGGTTTCCGGATCCTCCACCGAGGTAGTCACAGCGACCTGCGCTGCTAAGTGGTACACCTCTGCGGTACCTTCCACGGCCGAGCGGAGTAGGGCAGCGTCACGTACGTCTCCACGGATCAGTTCCAGCGTTCCGGGTGTGTCTAGCTCCTGCAACCATTGCACATTATGCAGAACACCTACTCGCGAACAGTTATCGAGAACACGGACTGTGGCACCCTCGAGCAGCAGCTTTCTCGTGAGGTTTGACCCAATAAAGCCAGCTCCGCCGGTAATGAGTACCGTCCGATCTTTTTCGGTCTTGCTCAATCTCGTTCCTTCCCAGAGATGTCACGCATAAACGGTCTATGCTGTCAGGCCGTAGGCGCTTAATTCCTTCAGCATGGTGTCGGCTTTGTCTTCTGCTTCCTGTTCAGCGAGCCATTCGGCCAGTGCATGGAAGCCTTCCTCGTGTGTCACCTGCGGCTCGTAGCCAAGAAGCTGTCTCGCCTTTGTAAGGTCAGCAAAGCAGTGGCGGATATCGCCCGCACGGTATTTCTCGCTGAGAACGGGTGTAAGGTCTTCACGCTGGAGAGCCTTGCACAAGATTCCGGCAACCCGGCGGATTGAAATCGGTACGCCACCGCCAATGTTAATCACCTGATCGTCAGACTCCGGACGCTCCATCGCCAGCATGTTGGCACGCACGATGTCATGCACACTGACGAAGTCGCGCATCTGCTTGCCATCTTCGAAAATCATGGGTGATTTGCCGTTCAAGAGGCGCGAGGCAAACACAGCAGCGACGCCGGTGTACGGGTTGGATAGCGCCTGCCGCGTACCGTAGATGTTGAAGAAGCGCAAAGCGGTCACGGGCAAGCCGTAGTTACGCCCGTAGATAAGGCAGAGCTGCTCCTGATCGCGCTTTGACAGCGCATACACCGAGTTGATTTCAGATGGCTTCGTCTCATCTGTCGGCAAAGGCGTCAGTACTTCGCCATCCGCGTCCCGAACCTCCCACTCCCCGGCGCGCAACTGACTCACAGGCCTAACTGGTGGCGCTACTGCCTGGCCCGTACTGGGCTTCAGGTAACGGCCCTCGCCGTAGATAGACATGGATGAGGCCACCACTAACTTCGCCGGCGTGTGCTTCGCGTCCAGCATGGCCTGCAACAACTCCGCCGTGCCCTGCGTGTTCACGCTCATGTAGCGGCTGATCTCGTACATGGACTGACCCACGCCCACGGTTGCTGCGAAGTGGAACACCACATCGACACCCTGCAGCACTTCGTGCAGGCGATTGGGGTCGCGCACATCGCCGACAATTACTTCTACCTGGTCAGAGAGGTAGTCAGGGCGTGTTCCATTCCTATGAACTTGTGGCGTCAGGTCGTCCAGCACGCGGACACTGTGACCAGCCTTGAGGAGCCCATCAGCCAGGTGTGAGCCAACAAACCCCGCTCCGCCTGTAATCAGAATCTGCTTACTCATCGTGCTAGTAGCCGCTCCTCTTCTTCTACTGTGTCCGCTGCTTTGGCCGGTGGTGCGGCGTAGCGGCGCACAGCCCAATCCACGAACTCTGCGAAATCTTCGTTGTTCCGGGGCGGGCTCGTGTGATGGTCCTCTAAGCCCAGGTGACCAGGGGTGAAGCAGAGCGTCAATGCTACCTCAAATGGCTCGAGTGCCTTCATCTGCCGGTCAAACCAGGCTTCCGCGTTGGGCCGATAGAAGTCAGCCCAGCTCAGCCCTGTTCGCAGGTAACGAACACCCATGTCTTTCATACGTGCGACAGCATCGTCAAAGCGCGGATCTTCAAAGTGGAACCACTGGCAGAAGCCAACCGAGCCGTCAGCAGGGAACTGTTGAGCAGCCAGCTTTGGTTTGCCAGTGGCATCGATCAGGCCAAGATAGTAGTGCCGGTAGTACGAGGAGCCCTCTGCCTCTTTATGCCGCGTTTCCGCCGGCCAGGTGGGTGGCAGGTCAAAGAGGCTATACCAGTGGATCCGGTGAGTCCTGTTGTGCAGGAGTTCGATTGTTCTACGCAGGCCAAACTCCTGTACCTCTTCTGCGCCAAACGACGAAACGCCCACTTCAGTGACCCAGACAGGCTTGCCCGCTACCTTGCTGGCCTCCTGCAAGCGCTCAGGCCATTCCGTCAGCTGCCAATGGTTCCAATCCAGAGGGAAGCCATGCACACCAACCGCGTCTACGTACGGCATCACGCCATGCTCTGACATTTTCTGGAGGAAGTCACTGTCGCACGACGAAACGCCGCCCAGCACTACCTGCAGATCAGGATTGACACGCCGAACGGCTTGGGCCCCCTGCTTAACCAGGTCGGCGAAGCGCGTCCAGTCAGGGTCCAAGTGGAAATTCCAATGGGATAGATTGTTTGGCTCGTTCCAGAGCACAACCGCTTCAACCACGCTGTCCTTCCCATGTTCGCAGCCCGCGGCGAACTCACACGGCCGAACTGTGCCATGGCGTGCAGGTATTTGCTTTCCTGAGGTTGTACTACATAGAACCCGTACTTGCAAAGCTAAAACAGACTGCACTCGTAAGAGTGTAAGTAGATGCTCCTCGATTCCGCAGGATGGAATGCACGCAGGGAGGCGTGATTTCTAGGTCAGCTGAAAGGAGGGAAATGGTGGAGGCGGTGGGAGTTGAACCCACGTCCGAAACTACTGACAACAGAGAGCCTTCATGCTTTTTCCGGTTCCGATTTGTCTCGTACCCGGCACTCAGAACGGACAAAGAAGTGCCTGGCACCAGCCCGATTAATCTCGTCCGCGGCGTACGAGCAGAACGCGTTGGACCAGCCTGCAGTGCGACGCTCGCCACCGGCCCGCAGGCAAAGCTGGTGGAGAACGGCTACTTAATTATTAAGCAGCAAGTGCGTATTGTGGTTCGGCACTTATAGTGTTGGGCGCGATTACGGGTGTACCCACCCCGGCATGCCTCTCTGCCACAAGCAATCCCGTCGAAGCCGTGACGCCCCCACTTCTGGTGCGCCCACACGTATCGAGAATCGTATGTCGATCAGACACGTGCAGCAGACGAGCAATGCAAACAGCATTGCCAAAGAACTGCACCGAGTATACCTCTTTCAGTGGCTGAGAGGTGAGGTCTCTCAGCGCGACACGCAGGACGTACGGATTCGATGCGGTTTGCGACGTGAGCTGAATGACTGAGTCGCCGTGCGAGAGCCCAGGACCGGCAAGCATCACTGAAGGACATGCTTATTCGAGAGGGATGGCGTTGGTACGTCAGTACGCTGAAGACTCGCTGCTTTCCACGACATGGCCACACTCCCGCTGCGCCCACGCGGTGCTCAGACAGGGCACACATAAGACCGCAGGAGTTGTCCTCCGTGCGTGCACTCAGCATCTGTTTCTGACGGTTGCCGGGTGTTAAGCTCACACTTTCAGAAGCGAGGCATCTGTGATGTTTTCTGCGTTTTGGGATGCGAAGACCGCACGCGTCCTTTTCACCAGCCTCATGTTCGCATTTGCGCTTGCATTTCTGTACGGCGCACGGGAAACCCTGACTCTCTTCCTCTTTGCGATCCTGTTTGCGTATTTCGTCGAACCTCTGGTTGGATCTCTCTCCCGCCCCTTGCGCGGGAGAACCCGGGCGATCTTCGCCACCTCTCTCATCCTCGTCGGTCTTGCGGTCGGTTTGAGCTTCCTTGTCGGCCCCAGAATCGCACACGAAAGCAAGACGCTCATGACCAGCCTGCCCGGGCTTCTGGACCGCATTGCTTCGGGTCAATTCCTCATGCAGATGGGCCAGACGCATGGCTGGACTCGTACGCGCGAGTTGCAGATTCAGCAGTTCTTCATGAGCTACCGCACCACGATCCTCGCCTACGGTGAAGGCTTTATTGCCAGGCTACAGGCACCATTGACGCATCTCTGGTGGCTCATCCTGATCCCAATCCTGGGCGTCATTTTTCTCAAAGACGCTGACGAGATGGCGCGGGGTGTCGTGTCTCTGGGCAGCACCGTCACACAGAAGAACCTGCTTCTTGGCATCATTGCCGACGTCAATGTCATGCTGGGTAGCTACATCCGCGCCCAGATGATCCTGTCAGCGCTTACCGGTATCGTGCTCACAGTCGTGCTCGCCATTATGCGTGTTCCGTTCGCGTTTCTCTTCGGCCCGCTTGCAGGAGTGTGCGAGTATGTTCCCGTCGTCGGTCCCGCGATTGCCTGCGCTCTCATCTTTGGCGTCGCCTTTCTCGCTGGCTACACTCACCTGCTCGTACTCTTTTTCTTCCTTGGTACCTGGCGCACGATTCAGGACTACGTCAACGCCCCGCGCATCATGGGCCGGTCGCTGGAGATTTCTCCCATCGTGGAAATCTTCGCTGTGCTGGCCGGGGGCGAGATCGGCGGCGTGGTGGGCGCACTGGTTTCCGTCCCGCTCCTTGCGATTCTCCGCATCCTCTGGGTACGCCTCAGCTCAACCGACAGCATCAGCACGCCCGCTCTCGCGCATCAGTGAGCTTGTTTAGACGTGCTTGCGCGCAAGATCACTTTCAGTGGATCCCCTGTGCAGATCATCTTCGGGCAAAGGCGTTTCGCCCCTGTCGATCAGCAACACAGCAGTGACGCTGCATGCGAGTGACAATCCCACGGCTAGCCAAAGTGTCCGCCGAAAGCCATCCACAAACGCCTCAGCCACAGCGCGCTGGATGCGCGCATTGCCGGTCTTCACGGTGGCGAACTCCGAGCGCTGCTGCTCTAAGCTGATTCGTTCAGCAGCCGGCAGACCAAGCTCGTCAAGCTTGTGCGCGAGATCGTGCCGTGACGCGACCAACAACACCAGGCCGAAGACCGCGACAGACAGCAACCCGGCCAACCGTGAAATGGCATTGTTGATGCCGGACGCGGTTCCAGCCAGCGACTCCGGCACCGAGGTCATCATTGCCGTGGTAAGTGGAGCGATGGTCATCGCCATGCCCAAACCGAGCACGGCGACGGCAGGGAAGTACGTACTCCAGTACGGTCCTCCTATACCTGGCCGCGCCGCCAAGGCAAACCCGGCAGCGGCAAAGAGCGGGCCCACAATGAGAGGCATGCGGGCACCGTAACGACTGACCAGGCCGCCCGACCAGCCCGATAGCACAAACATGACAGCAATGAGAGGCAGAAACGCGGCCCCGGCCTGTGTCGCGGTGTAGTGTTGCACCTGAATAAGATCCAGGGGAAAAAAGAACAGCAATCCGCTCAACGCCGTGTAGAGAAACAGTGTGATCAGATTTGAACCGGTAAAGACGCGTGAACGAAACAGGCTCAACCGCAGCATGGGGTCTGGGCTGCGCATCTCGACTACCAGAAGAGCGGCCAGAGCTACTGTGCCGGCACTCGCGGCAAAGATGGATAAACCCGTATTCTGGTGGCCTTCAATCATCGCAAACGTGATGCCGCCCAAAGCCACAGTAGCCAGCAGCGCTCCCGGCCAGTCAAGGCGGTGGCTCCCGCCTTCATCCCGGCTCTCTGAAAGCCGCCAGAAGGTAATGCCGAGGATGAGGACAGCGATCGGTGGATTGATAAAAAACACCCAGCGCCAAGAGGCATGATCCACAAGCCACCCACCCAGTACCGGCCCCACGGCGGCTGTGATGGCGCTGAACCCTGACCAGATGCCGATGGCTCTGCCACGCTCTTCGCGTGGAAAGGCAGCGTTGATGATGGCCAGGCTGCCGGGCAGAAGGAGTGCGCCGCCCGCGCCTTGAA
>CALMRM010000065.1 GCA_937871605.1 uncultured Terriglobus sp.
CTGCGGCTGCAGCGGCTTGAGCGAGCGCAGGTCCACGCTGCTGCCGTCGGGCTGCGGCAGGGGTGCGTCCGGTGCAATGCCCGGTACCTGTGACGTGGGCGCTGCCTGCTGACCGGGTGCGCTCCTCACCTGCGGCAGCGCGGGCTGGGGTGCCGTGTATGCGGGCGGCTGTGTACCCTGTTGCGCACACACCGTTACCGCCGCCAGACAGCAGGCAATGTGCAGGGCGAGTTGCGGCACACGCTTCATTGGTTGCCGGTGTCCTCTTTTTGCGACTTCGGCAGGTTGTTCTTGCCACCGCCGCTGCCGCCCTTGCCGCCACCCGATTGCTGTGAACCGGTGCCGCTGCCCTTCTTGCCCTGGTTATTCGTGCTCTCGGAACTCTGGTTCACGATGGACTGGTCGCCATACTCGTTCGGTCCGGCATTTGGCACTTTGTTGGTCTGCGCGCCGCCGCCCTGGCCGCCTTCTTCTCCCGCGTCGGCTTGCTGCCGCGGCCGCACCTTCGCCCCTTGGCGCACGCCATCGCTGACGGTGGTAATCACGTGATCGCCCTCGTGCAGGCCGGAGAGTATCTCGACCGATGGGCCGTAATCGCGGCCAATCTCTACGGGTACCATCTGCACCTTCATGTCGCGGACAACAGCGACCGCGGTGCGGTCTCCCCGCACCACCACGGCATCGCCCGGCACCGTGAGCGGCGAGGTACCGCGCACCTGCACAAAGCTGACCACCGTGTACATGCCGGGGTACAGGCTGCCATTGCGGTTGTCGAGATCGACCTCCGTCAACATGGTGCGGGTGTTCTGGTCCAGCGAGTGCGTGACGCGGGTGACGGTGCCGTTGATCGGTTTGCCGGTGCGTTCCTGCACAAAGACCTGCGCGGGCATGCCCGCTTGGATGCTGCTGGCATAGCCCTCCGGCACGGCCACCAGGATGCGCAGCCTGTCGATCTGCGCTACGGCAAACAGCGCGCCGCCCCCGCTGGAATCTGTGGAGGGCGTTGCCGTCTGCACGCCGCTGCCACTCTGGCCGTTGGTACTGGAATTATTCGGGCTGGAAGAGCCGCCTGTCGAAGCACCGGCTATCTGCGTGGGTGCGGCCATGGCGCTGCCGCCAGACCCCACCAGCGCGCCCACATCGGTATTGCGCTGCGTCACAATGCCGTCGAAGGGCGCGGTCACGCGCTCGTAACTCTGCAGTGCAATGGCGCGGTTCAGATTAGCGCGGAAGCTCTCCACGTTGCGCTGCGCCGAAGCTACGTTGGCCAGCTGGGCGCGGTAATCTGTCTCGCGCTGATCGCCGTCCTGCCGTGAAAATACGCCCTTGGCGACCAGGGTGCGCCAGCGCTCCCAGGTGACGCGGGTGAGGTCAAGCTGCGCCTGCTGCTGTGCCTCTGTTGCCTCGGCCTGCCGCAGTTGTTGACGGGCCTGTTCTACCTGCTGGTCCAGGTCGGGCGCGTCTAGCAGCGCCATCAGCTGACCCTTCTTCACGTGGTCGCCAATGTCCACGTAGCGCTTCTTGAGGTAGCCATTCGCGCGTGCGTAGAGGTAGGCCTCGGTGATGGGCGCGGTCGTGCCCGGCACCGTCAACTCGCCAGCACCGTGGCCTCGCTTGAGTTCGACAACGGTAACCTCCGGCTCATCCTGCTCACGCTGCTTGGCAGCTTCCTCAGCCTTTTTCGCGTGCTTATGATGTGGCAACCAGCCGACGAAAAAGATGAGCAGCAACACCGCGACGCCAACGCCCACCCACAGCAGGATTTTGCCCCAGTTGCGATGCTGCGCTTTCTTCTTGCGGTCGAATTCCTGCTGCACATCGCGGTTGTGCCGCACGCTTTCGTGCCGCTTATGCGCCGCCTGCCGCGCCAGCGATTCCTCCCGCTCCCACTCGTCGCGCGTCATGCGGCGGTCCGGGTCGGCGGAGATGGCTCGCAGCCGTTCGTCCTCGGGGTATACGCGTTGCTCCAGCTCGTCGCTCATGCTCTTCTCTCTGCCTACGCGGGCTGCGCTTGCCGCTTGTCGCCTTCGTCGTAGGCGCGGTCGATCTCTTCGTCAAAGTTTCGGGGCGGGTCCGTACGCAGCCATGAGTACATGATGGGCACCACAAACAGCGTTCCGAGCGTGGCCAGCAGGAGGCCGCCGATGACAGCGCGGCCCAGCGGCGCGTTCTGCTCGCCACCCTCCCCCAGCGCCAGCGCCATGGGCAGCATGCCAATGATCATGGCCAGCGCCGTCATCAGCACCGGCCGTAGGCGCGTGTACCCGGCATTGATGGCAGCTTCCACGCTGTTTTTGCCCGCCGCGCGCTCGTCATTTGCGAATACCACCATCAGGATGCTGTTGGCCGTTGCAACGCCGACGGTCATGATGGCACCCATCAGCGAGGGCACGTTGAACGTGGTGTCGGTCAGGAACAACATCCAAAGAATGCCTGCAAATGCCACCGGTAATGACATGAGGATGATGAGCGGGTCGACCCACGACTGAAAGTTGACTGCCATCAGCAGGTACACAAGCGCAATGGCGAAGATCATGCCGATGCCGAGCCGCGTGAACGAGCTCTGCATGGTTTCGACCTCGCCACGCAGCGCCAGGCGCGACCCGACGGGCAGCGTCTCCTCCTGTTTGTCCATGACCTTGTGGATGGCACGCGCCACGCCGCCCAGGTCACGCTGGTCCACGTCGGCATAAATGTCGTACACCGGCTGGATGTTGTAGTGGTTCACGATCGCGGGTGTGACGTCACGCTCAAAGTTAGCTACGTTTCCCAACAGCTGGCTAACATTGCCCGCGGGCGAGGTCAGTGACGTGCGCGCCAGGGCCTGCAGCGTGTCAATGCGGTACTGCGGCGTCTGCACCACTACCTGGTAGTTGACGCCGTTCTGCGGATTTAACCACTCGTTGGGCGCGGTCTGGCCGGTGCCGGTCAGCGAAATCAGCATGCTTTGCGCCACGTCCTGCTGCGTCAGACCGATCTGTCGCGCCTTGAGCCGATCCACATTCACGTTGATGGTGGGCTCGGCGATGAGTTGATGGATGTGCGCGTCCGCCACGCCGGGGATGGCCTGGATGTCCTTCAACATCGCCTGCATGATGGCGTAGTTCTGCGGTGCGCGCCCCGAAATTTGCAGATCGATTGGTGCGGGCAGGCCGAAGTCCAGAATCTGGTTGGTAATGTTGGCGGGCGTAAAGAAGAAGGTGCCATCCGGGAATTTGGTGTGCAGCGCTACACGTAGCTGCCGCATATACTCCTGCGTGTTCCGCTTGCCAGGCGTCAGCGAAACAAGGATGTCACCGTCAGAGTCGCTGATAACAGAGCTGTCGCCAAAGGCAAGATTGATGCCGCCGTTGGGCAGGCCGATGTTGTCGAGGATCAACTGAATCTGGTCTGCCGGGATGACGCGGCGGATCTCACGCTCGATGGAAGCGAAGTACTGCTCCGCGTCTTCAGGCCGCATCCCTTGCGGCGGGTACACATGCAAACGCATCTGGCCAGAATCGACATACGGGAAAAAGTCCTGTCCGATGAGGAAGAGCAGCGGCAAGGAAAGCAGCACAAAAAGCCCGAAGATGCCGATGGTGAGGCCGCGGCTCTCCAGCGTGCGCTCTAACAGCCCCTTGTAGCTTTCGCGGCGGCGCTCGAACCACTCGTCAAAGCGGGTATGGATCCGCCAGATCCAGTTGTCTTCCGTCTCCTTTTCCGCCGCGTCCGGGTCCTGGTACAGAGCAATCTCCGCGTCCAGCAGGAAGTGCATCATGGTGGGCACAAGCGTTCGCGAGAGAAAGTATGACGCCATCATGGCAAAGGCCACAGCCATGGCCAACGGCGTAAACAGGTAGCGGGCGGGACCGCTCAGCAGCAACACCGGCGTGAACACCAGGCAGATGGAAAGCGTAGAGACAAATGCCGGGGCTGCCACCTGCTGCGCGCTGTCCAGAATGGCACGGACCAGCGGCTTCTGCTCGCTCATGTTGCGGTGCGTGTTCTCAATTTCCACCGTGGCGTCATCCACCAGGATGCCGACCGCCAGCGCCAGCCCACCCAGCGTCATGACGTTGATGGTTTCACCCAGCGCGTACAGGATGACCAGAGACGTGGCGATCGAGAGCGGAATCGATGTGCAGACGATGAGCGTGGAGCGCCATGAGCCAAGGAACAAGAGGATCATGAGGCCGGTGAGCGCAGCGGCGATCACAGCCTCACGCACGACCTCATTGATGGACTCACTCACAAAGATGGATTGATCGAACAGCGGTGTAATTTTCAGCCCAGGCGGCAAGCCTGCCTTTACCTGCGGCAGCAGTTGCTTGACGCCCTTGACAATGTCGAGCGTGGAGGTTTCACCGTTCTTCAGCACGGTCAGCAAGGCGGCACGCTTGCCGTCCTGTCGCACGATGTTGACCTGCGGCGCATAGCCCAGGCGCACCTGCGCCACGTCCTTGATCAAGACCACTGCGCCGTTGGCCGCGCGTATCGGCAGATCGTTCAGCGCCGAAACCTCCGGCGGCGACGAATTCGTCTTTACGATGAACTCACGGTCGCCTATCCGGGCCACGCCTGCGGGCAGGATCAGATTCTGCTGGTTGAAGGCGGTGGAAACATCCGTCGCAGACAGATGGTGCGCGTACAGCTGATTCGGATCGACGTCGACCTGCACCTGCCGCACCTTGCCGCCGTACGGCAGAGGGAGGGACGCGCCTTTGACATTCGCCAGCCGCGGACGAATGAAGGAGGTGCCGAGGTCATACAGGTCTTCTTCCGTCAGCCCCTGGCCAGACAGGCCAAGCTGCACAATGGGCACGCTGCTGGCGTCATATTTGAGGATATTCGGGGGGTACGTGCCGGGTGGCAAAATGCGAAGAATCGTTTGCACCACTGCCGTGATCTGTGCCACTGCCAGCTCAACCTTGACGTTGGGCTGGAAGTACGCGCGAATGACTGCTACGCCTTCGTAGCTGGTCGAACTGGTGTGCTCAATGTCGTTAACGGTGGTCGTGAGCGCACGTTCGCAGATGGTAACAATGCGGCCTTCCATCTCCTGCGGCGGCAGGCCGCTGTAGCTCCAGACAATGGTGACGACCGGGATGTTGATGTAGGGATAGATGTCCTTTGGCGCTTCGATAACCGTGCCGATACCCAGCAGGAATATGAGGAGCGACAACACCACAAAGGTATAGGGGCGGCGTAAGGCCAGCCTGACGATCCACATCCGTCGGAACCACCTCTATCGCCAGCATACAGGGCAGCGCGGGCAGAACCGCCGTGCCAAACTGCGTCCAGAGAGCCTGGGAAACGCGAACAAGCTCCATTTCAAGCAGAGGGTGGCCGCAGACGTTAGCGGCTCATGCTTAACTCGGCGCAGTATTCGTCTGTGCTGGCCTGCACGGCCTTCCGGTACGTGGCCAAAAAACGCAGAAACTTGTTCCGTTCTGTCCGCGAGACTCTCTCATCCGCCTCGCCTTTGGCACAGCACGACGCACTATGTTTTCGATAGCGTGCGACCGGCGTTTGCTCAGCGTACAGGTGGTAACGCAGCGACAATTTGGCATGGAATGCCTGGTCGTCATACAGGCCCCTGAACTCATCCACAAAGCCGCCGACCGCGCGCGCCGCCTCTGTCCGCACCATGATGGAACAGATACAGGGCACAAGGCTGTCATCCTCCACAAACCAGTCCACCAGTTTGCCAGGCGCTACAATCCCAGCCGACTCACCTGCGGGCAGCAATGGCGGCAGGTAGTTTCTGTGCCACCACGCCTGCCTGGCTGCTGTCTCGTTGAACGGGCGATCAAACTCGAACCAACGTTCGGCCTCTGCAAACACACCGCTTACCGAGGGCTCCCGGTCAAGGATGGCCGCCAGCGTTTCCAGGTGGCGTGGCAGCCAAACATCGTCCGAGTCAAGGAACGCGAGTTTCGCGCCCGCTGCATACCTCAGCGCAACATTGCGTGATTTGCTGATGCCGCAGTTTGCCCCGCGGGGGTGGCGCAGCACCCTAAGATGGCCGGGGTGTTGCGCCTGCAGTTCCAATGCCAGCGGCAAGCTGCCGTCCGTAGAGCCATCGTCTACCAGGATGAGCTCCCAGGTACGACGGGTTTGCTGGGTAAAAACGCTTTCCACGGCCTCCCGGAGATACGCTTCCGTGTTGTACACGGTCATCAGCACTGATAGTTCAGGTTTCGGCCGATGCCCGTTGCGTGGCAACGCTGGCATGCTCATGTTTTAGTTGCAGGTCTCGCTCACAGGTTGTGCTTTGCATCCGCTTGACACAAAGTAGTCGGCCCATTGTGACATGGGCAGCAGCCCGCCTCGACGGGGTGCTACAAGCTCGTTTCACTGGTGGAACCGAAATGCAGGAATTTGTGCACGTTGATGGATGGAAACACCCGGCGAATGCGCGGCAGGCCGGTATTGAAGTAATCCACGACCTCACGCCACTCCGTCGCACGCGCTCCACCGGCATATTCCGGGTCGCCCAACACCATGGCCGAGCGGGCGCGCAGCAACAATTCCGCACCCACCTCGGCAATCACGCCTTCCTTCTTCGAAATACCGTCTGTTCCCTTAAGCCAGGCATTCAGCCGCAGGAGGAAGCCATGAGAGTACAGCCCCAGCAGGCAGCGTGCCAGCGGCGAGGCAGGCAGGTAGTCCCATCGCAGGTGGTTGTTGAACGACTCGACCCGCCGCCGGAAGCCCGGGAATATCACGCTGGTGTCGTGGATCAGAAAGCCGTACCGAAACTGCCAGCGCAGCGGTGCCTCGTACAGCGTGCTCCATTCCCACCCGTTGTGGGTTGAGAAGGCATAGTCCACGCCGTTGAGGGTGCGGTCGCTGTTCGCATCACAGCCGTTGACCACCACCTTGATACGGTCCGGTCCAATGCCCTCCGCACGTAGCTGCTCCAGAATGGGAGGCACGGTCCGCTCGTAGAATTTGAGGCACGACGCGACCAGATACACGATGCCGCCTGTGTCTTTGTTGACTGTGTGCGGCACGAGGCATAGCCGTTCCAGCGCCTGTGTGCTCTCCGGCTCATCGGTAAAGTAGCCCACGGGCACATCGCCCAGGCTCTGCGTCCAGGTGGAACTGGGGATCCAGTTATTTTTCGCCGTAAGGAAGGCGAACGCGTGGTCTGGGCTGGCCTCGCCGTGCAGGTAGGGTGACCAGCTGCCCTCGTTCGGGTGAGCGTAGCCGGTCAGTCGGCCGTCCGGCTGCAGCGTCATTACGCCGATGGGCTGTACCATGTAGCCGTTGCGCAGCGATCGCAGGCGGCCAAACAGGTGCGGCGTACCGACCAGTTGCGCCATGTCGACGCCGTCGGCGAGCGAGGCAAAGGTGTGTATCGGAGTCCGGGAGGCGGTCGGGCTTGGTGCGGAGAGTACGGCTGCGCTGGGTGTCACGCCACAAGTTTAAAACATGGCGCACTGGCAAAGAGTGGCTGAAAGCCGGTACCATTTCCGCGCGAGGATACTGATGAGCGAACCGGACGTGAAACGCAGAGACTTCCTGAAGACCGCGGGCATGGCAGCGGCAGCCGCCACCCTCACGCCGTGGACCGCGCGCAGCTACGCGGCCATTGCGGGTGCCAACGACCGCGTGCGCACCGGCATTGTAGGTTTTGGCGACCGCATGAAGGGCGCTCTTGTGCCCGCATTTATGGCCAACTGCAATGACATGAATTTCCAGTTCGCCGCCGTGTGCGACATCTGGAACATGCGCCGTGACCAGGGCGCGGCCATGCTGACGCAGAAGACCGGCAACAAGGTCGATGCGGTGCGCAACAACGACGAACTCTACGCGCGCAAGGACATCGACGCCGTTCTGATTGCAACGGCAGATTTCCAGCATGCGCAGCACGGCATTGAAGCCGTGAATGCAGGCCGCGACGCCTACGTCGAAAAGCCAACGGCGCACTTCATGGAAGACGCACGCAACTTTCGCGCGGCCGTGCACAAGACCGGCAAGATCGTGCAGGTGGGCACACAGCGCCGCAGCACGCCCAGCTATCAAAAGGCGTACGAGTACATCAAGAGCGGCGAGTTCGGGGACATCGTCATGGTGGAGATGACGTGGAATGTGAACCAGCCCGGCCGCTGGCGCCGTCCCGATGTCGTCCCGCTGCTGAAGGAGCAGGACACCGACTGGACACGCTATCAGCTCAACCTGCCGCGCGCACCGTTCGATGCGCGCAAGTATCTTGAGTTCCGGCTGTTCTGGCCATATTCCTCCGGCCTGCCGGACCAGTGGCTTGTACACCAGATCGACAC
>CALMRM010000066.1:0-2253 GCA_937871605.1 uncultured Terriglobus sp.
GTTTAGGGCCGCGTTGACCACGTCCCTGGCTTCATCCTGAATCTGCTTCAGATGCGCCTCGTCCTGAAAGCTCTCCGCGTAGATCTTGTAGACGTCCTCCGTGCCGGAGGGGCGCGCGGCGAACCAGCCGTTTTTGGTGGCCACCTTCAACCCACCGATGGCTGCGCCGTTACCGGGGGCATTGGTCAGCACCTGCGTAATGGGCTCGCCTGCAAGCTCCTTGGTGGTCACCTGCTCGGCTGAGAGCTTCGAGAGTTTCGCCTTCTGCTCGCGGTTGGCGGGGGCGTCCACGCGCTGGTAGACCGGGTTGCCGTAGCGCTCGGTCAGGTTCTTGTAGAGTTCGCCGGGGTCCTTGCCGGTGCGCGCCGTCATCTCCGCCGCCAGCAGGCCCATGATGGGCCCGTCCTTGTCGGTGGACCAGCTGCCGCCGTCCATGCGCAGGAACGATGCGCCCGCCGACTCCTCGCCACCAAAGCCTAGCGAGCCGTCGCTGAGGCCGGTGACGAACCACTTGAAGCCCACCGGTACCTCGACCACCTTGCGCCCGATGCCCTGTCCCACCCGGTCGATCATGGATGACGACACCAGCGTCTTGCCGATGGCCGCGTCCTGCTTCCAGCCGGGGCGGTTCGCAAACAGGTACTCGATGGCGACGGACAGGTAGTGGTTTGGGTTCAGCAGACCGGTGGACTTCGCCACGACACCATGGCGATCGTGGTCCGTGTCGCAGGCCCAGCTCACGTCGTAGTGGTCCTTGTTATCGATCATGCCGTGCATCGCGAAGGGCGACGAGCAGTCCATGCGGATCTTGCCATCCCAATCGATGTGCATGAAACGGAAGGTCGCGTCCACGACGGTGGAGAGCACTTCCAGTGGCAGCTTGTACTTTTCCGCGATGCGACCCCAGTAGTACACGCCCGCGCCGCCCAGCGGGTCGACCGCGAGCTTCAGGCCGCTGCCTGCAATCAGCTGCATGTCGACCACATTGCTCAGGTCGTCTACATACTCGGCCAGGAAGTCATGCTTTGAGGTCGTGCCCGCTTTCAGTGCCTGCGCGTATGGCAGTCGCTTCACGCCCGTGAGCCCAACCTTCAGCAGATCGTTGGCGCGATCCTGCACCCACTTGGTCACGTCCGTGTCGGCAGGACCGCCGTTGGGCGGGTTGTACTTGAAGCCGCCATCCTCCGGCGGGTTGTGCGACGGTGTGATCACGATGCCGTCTGCAAAGCCGTCCTTACGCCCACGGTTGTAGACCAGAATGGCATGCGACAGCGCCGGTGTCGGCGTGTAGCCGTGCTCATTGCCAGTCTCAGGCGTGCCGCTGTCGATGCGCGTGGCCACGCCGTTGGCCGCCAGCACCTCCAGCGCGGTGCGAAAGGCCGGTTCGGAGAGCGCGTGAGTGTCCATGGCAAGGAACAGCGGCCCGCCGATCCCCTTGCCCGCGCGGTACTCGCAGATGGCCTGCGTGATGGCGAGGATGTGGTCCTCATTAAACGCTGTTGCAAACGCCGAGCCCCGGTGTCCGCTGGTGCCGAAGCTGACGGCCTCGGCGGGGTTGTTCGCATCCGGGTGCAGCGTGTAGTACGCCGAGAGCAGGCGGGAGAGATCTACCAGGCAATGTGGGTCCGGCAGCTTGCCGGCGTTGGGGCTATTGCTCATCACGTTCGTCCTTGCGGTGTCAGCCGGTCGCGTCTGGCACGGACTGAGTGTACCGCGCCATACGCTTTCACCTCATCAAGGATGCGTTGAGCCGAATGACCGTGCCCGCGATTGCGCCGGTGATATCTCTTACAATGAAACTCTCCCAACCGGGCCAAAACAGGAAGAGCGTCACCAGACAACAAGAGAGGACGCACCCAGGCCCATCGTCTGCGCTGCCCGAACCGTCGCGCCCATGCTGTCTCTTGTACGAAAGCCGAGCTGCCACCGCGCCACGCGCCTCGCGTTGGCCGCAGGACTGTTTCTACTCGCAGGCACCTATGGGATAGCGGCGCAAACCGGCACCCTTGCGGCGGACACCGCCGTCACCAGCGCGCATCCAGCCGCCAACTACGGTAGCCTCAGCAACCTCTATATCAGCAACACCAGCACCGCCCTGCTGCGCTTCGACCTGAGCGCCCTGCCCGCAGGGGCGCGCGCCGCAGACGTCAGCCGCGCCACGCTGCGCGTCTTTGTCAATCGCGTCAACACGCCCGGGGTTGTTACCGTCTCGGCCATGAATCGCTCCTGGAACGAGGGCGCGGTGACCCTGCA
>CALMRM010000066.1:2263-3401 GCA_937871605.1 uncultured Terriglobus sp.
TTCGAGAGGTCCCAATCCAAAGACTTCATCGAGAACTTCGTTGGCCAGCTTGTCGCGATCGACGGAGCTGAGCGGCATGCTTTGTTCGCCGACCAGCTGCAGGATCACCAGGAGCAGACGCTGCCGCCCACCGGCAACGCGCTTGAAGTGTTTCCCGTAACCGACGAAAACCAGTACGTCACCGTAGACGTGACCGCGCTGGTGCAGGCGTGGCTGACCACACCTGCCACCAACTACGGCCTCGCCCTGACCGCCGCGACTGCGGACGTTGTGCTGGACAGCAAAGAGAACGACATTACCGCGCACCCGGCGCAGCTTGATATCGCGCTCTCCACCGGCGAGGCAGGCCCCACCGGCCCCGCTGGACCGCAAGGTCCCAAGGGCGACGCCGGCGCGCAGGGTGTGCAGGGTCTCGCAGGACCGCAGGGTGCCACCGGCAACACCGGGGCGACCGGACCTGTCGGCCCACAGGGCCTCAAAGGTGACCCGGGCACCGGCGGCGGCCTCCAGTTTGAAGGTGCATGGACTACCTCCACCACCTACGCGAAAAACAACGTCGTCACGTACAGCAATGCTGCATGGGTCAGCCTGCACGACAGCAACTACAACAGCGCACCGGGCTATGTGGCCGCGGACTGGAGCGTGCTGGTGCCCGCCGCAGCCAGCACGTCAACAGGGACAGGCACGGGCACGGTCGCAGCCAGCGGCCTGGCCTACGCGGGCAATTACGCGTCCTCCACGAACTACGCCACAAATCAAGTCGTCACCTGGCAGGGCGGCGCGTGGGTGTCGCTGCACGACAGCAACCACGGCAACACGCCTAGCGGGTCACCCAATGACTGGGCTCTGATGGTGCCCGCCGCTACCAGCACGGGCACGACCACCACCATTGTGAATGGCCTTGTGTACGAGGGCGTCTACGCCTCCACCACGAACTACGCAACCAATCAGGTGGTCACCTGGCAAAGCGCCGCCTGGGTTTCGCTGCACGACACAAACCATGGCAACACCCCAAGCGCCTCGCCCAGCGACTGGGCCGTTCTGGTGCCCGCCTCCACCAACCCGGCCAGCATCACCACCGTCATCAATGGCCTGCTGTATCAGGGCGCGTACGCCAGCACGACCAACTACGCCACCA